>JBGQKQ010000199.1:0-4658 GCA_041499655.1 Gammaproteobacteria bacterium | reverse complement strand
TCGGTCAAGGTGCACGGCGAAGACTCGGGCGACGGCGCCTACACCGAGACCGGCCCGACGCGGCCGCAAGACGCCTACGGCCGCGCGAAGCGCGAGGCCGAGCTGGCTCTCAGCGGCATGGCCGCACGCAGCGTGATGGAGCTCGCGCTGGTGCGGGCACCACTGGTTTACGGCCCGGGCGTCAAGGCCAATTTCTTGAGTCTGCTGCGATGGGTCGACTCCGGCCTGCCCTTGCCGCTCGGGAGCGTGCACAACCGGCGCAGCCTGATCTACCTGGGCAATCTGGTCGACGCCATCGTCCGCTGCGTCGAGCATCCCGCCGCGGCCGGCCCGTTTCTCTTCGCCGACGATGAGATCGTTTCAACCCCCGCGCTCGTGTCGCGCATCGCCCTGGCCCTGGAACGCCCTGCGAGGCTCTTTCCCGTGCCCCCGGGACTCTTGCGTGTGGCAGGTGCGATTACGGGACGCGGCGACGAAATCCGCCGCCTGACCGGGAATCTGGCGATCGACACTTCCAAAGCACGGCGGCAGATCGGGTGGCGACCTGCGCAAGCTCTCGACCAAGGTCTTGCGGAAACCGCCCGCTGGTACCGATCCCCGCCAAGCTGAGATGGCGCGCGAACACGCTAGAATGCGTCCCGTGCCGTTTCAAGCGGAATGAGAGTCGCGATGCCCGATATCGCCTTCGCTTCGCCCATTGCCTCGGCGCTCGTGACTCTGCTGCTCATAGCCTGGATGCTCAAGGTGCGGGACCGACTGCCCTTGGACGTCCCGAACGAGCGCTCCCTGCACCAGCATCCGGTGCCGCGCTCGGGCGGCATCGCGATGATGGGAGGCATTTTCACGGGCTTTGCCCTGATGCAAACCCCGCTCGTCGTCGTTCTCCCGGCGGTCCTGCTCGTCGCCTTCTCGCATTTCGACGATGCCCGCGGCCTGCCGGTCCCGCTGCGCTTGGCCATACAGCTCATTGCGGCCGCGGTGTTCGCCTATGGCTCGCTCGCCGCACTGGGGTTGCCGGCTCTTGCGCTGATTCTCCCCGGCATTCTGTGGGCGGCCAACCTTTACAACTTCATGGACGGCTCCGACGGGCTCGCGGGCGGAATGACGGTCTTCGGATTCTCGTTTCTCGGGGCCGGCGCCTGGATGAGCGGGGACGCCGCCTTGCTCGCCGAGTGCGCCATCGTGGCGGCTGCCGGCGTCGTATTCCTGTTGTTCAACTTCCCGCCCGCGCGTCTCTTCATGGGCGACGCCGGATCCATCCCGATCGGTTTTCTCGCGGCGGCGCTGTCCCTTCAGGGATGGCGCGACGGCGAATGGCCGCTCTGGTTTCCGGTAATGGTCTTCGCCCCCTTCATCGCCGACGCCACCTTGACCCTGCTCAAGCGGATCGTCGCCCGGGAGCGAATATGGCAGGCTCACAACAAGCACTACTATCAGCGCTTGGTGAGGATGGGCTGGAGCCACCGCAGCACGGCGCTCGCGGAATATGCGCTCATGCTGACCTGCGCCGCGAGCGCGCTCTGGGCACTGAGCCGGCCGGTATACTTCCCGCTCGCCGCCGCCGGCCTTGTCGCGCTTCATGTCGCCATCGCGCTGTGGGTGGAGTGCGCATGGCGGAGACACAAGAACGGTCACATTGAAGCAGCTTAAGCCCCAATACCGCGCGACCCTCGCGTTTTCGCACGACGTCCTCGCGTCCGCGGCGTGCTGGTTGCTCGCCTTCTGGCTGCGATTCAACCTGGATATCCCGCCCGATTTTTTTCCGGCCCTGGCCACGGCGACGGCGGCGAGCGTTCCCGTATACGGGCTGATATTCTGGTTTCTCGGCCTCTATCGGGGCAGCTGGCGCTACGCGAGCATGCCCGATTTGAAGCGCATCGCCATTGCCTGCTTGTTAGGGGCGCTCGCCGTGCCTGCGCTGCTTGCGCTGTTTCGCGCCGGTACCAGCGTGCCGCGCTCGACTTTCATCCTTGCGCCTCTCCTGCTCGGGGCGATCATGTCGGGCAGCCGCATTGCCTATCGCGCATGGCGGGAGCGGACCTTGTACGGGCAGATCCACTTTGCCGGCGAGCCGGTGCTGGTGATCGGTGCCGGCGATATCACCGTCAATTTGCTGCGGGAACTGGAACACTCCAGGCAATGGCGCGTTGTGGGCATCCTCGACGACGATCCCGCATGGCATGGGCAGCTCCTGCTCGGCGTGCGGGTCCTGGGCGGACTCGATGAGGTAGGTCATTGGGCGCAGAAACTGGATTGCCTCCACGCGATCGTCTCGCTTCCTTCTGCGTCGCCGGCTGTACGCAGGCGCGCAGCAGAATCGGCAGGCAGCGCCGGACTCACCGTGCTCACTGTGCCTTCGTATCACGATCTGCTTTCAGGCAAGACCGTTTCCCAGGTCCGCCCCATGGAGCTCGAGGACTTGCTGGGCCGTGAACAGGTCGTGCTCGACGATGCCGGGCTGTATCACCTCCTCAAGGGAAAAGTGGCGATGGTGACGGGTGCGGGCGGTTCGATCGGATCCGAACTCGCACGACAGATTGCGCGATTCGAGCCGGCGCGCCTGGTCCTGTTCGAGCTGAACGAGTACGCGCTGTACAGCGTCGAACAGGAATTCACAGCCTCAAAGACGCCGATAACGCCGGTCATCGGCGACGTACGCAATCCCGGTCGGTTGCAGGCGGTTTTCTCCCGCTTCAAGCCGACGGTCGTATTCCACGCTGCCGCCTACAAGCACGTGCCGCTCATGGAAGTCGACAATGCCTGGGAGGCGGCGCAGAACAATATTCTGGGGACCCTGCATCTGGCGCGCGCCGCCCGCGATCACGGAGTGGAGAAATTTGTCCTGGTGTCGACGGACAAAGCGGTCAACCCGACGAACGTCATGGGCGCGACGAAGCGCCTGTCCGAGCGGGTTTGCCAGGCCGTCCAGCGCGCAAACGGCACGCAATTCGTTGTGGTCCGCTTCGGAAATGTGCTCGAGAGTACCGGAAGCGTCATCCCCAAGTTTCGTGAACAAATCGCCAGGGGCGGCCCGATAACCGTGACTCACCCCGAAATCACGCGCTATTTCATGTCTATTCCTGAGGCCGCGCAGCTCGTGCTCCAGGCAGGCCTGATGGGATCCCGGGGCGAGATCTTCGTGCTGGAGATGGGTGAGCCAGTCAGAATCTTCGACCTCGCGCGCGACATGATTCGACTCTCGGGGCTGGGCGACGAGGACATCAGGATCGAGTTTACGGGACTGCGCCCGGGCGAGAAGCTCTACGAGGAATTGCTCTCGCACCACGAGAAAACGCTGCCTACCCCACATCCCAAGCTGCGCATCGCTCAAGCGAGCGAGGCACCCGGCGACGCATGGCTCGCCGAGGTCGAAAGCTGGCTCTCCCAGCCGCGGTCTCCAGGGGATAACGAAGTCAAGCGCGAGCTCGGCAGGAGAGTGCCCGAGTACCAAGCCGCCGCCGCAGGGGATGCTGCAAGCGAGGTTCAGGAAAAGGGCTGAGAGGATCGGGCGCGCCAGAGGCGCTCGAAACCAGCCAGCGCCGCCTCGACCGTCAAGTTCGCAAGATCGCCGCCCGCCGGCTGCAGCAATTCATGGGTCGTTTTCCAGGGCCGCCAGCGCGCGGGCGGGGAGTCGCCGAAAAAACACAGGATCGGCTTGCCGAGCGCGGCGGCGAGGTGCATCGCGCCCCCGTCGGCACATACGACGCAGTCGGCCAGCGACAGGGCCGCGATCAGTTTGGGAAGCTCCCCGGTGGGACAAGGGAGCAGGGAAAGTCCACCGCACTTTTCCGCTACGGCTCGCGCCTTGTCGTCATCTCCCGGATGCCTCGGGTTGTCGGGGTCGCCGGGCGCCCAGAGGAGCAGGAATCGCACGGAGTGCCGCTCTGCCACGGCTCTGATAAGAGCCGCAAAGTTTTCCGCAGACCACTGTTGGCCTTTTCTCCGCGCGCTGATGTGGACGCACACGACCGGCGTGCCTTCCCCCAGGCGTGAAAGCGCTTGCTCCACGCTTCGACGCGCTTCCGCATCGGGGAAGACCCGCATGGCGGGGGGTGGACCGTTGACGCCGAAAGCCTTGAGCAGGCCGAACACCTGCTCCACCTCGTGCGCCGGAGTGGATCGGTCGTAAGGCAGGGCGATGTCCAGCCGCGAATGAGTCTTGCCGGGCTCGGTATAGCCGAGCAGGTGGCGCGCGCCGATCAGGCGGGCGAAGCGCAGCGAGCGCGGCTCGAATCCCGGGGTCGCCAGGATCGCGTAGTTGAAGCGCTGCTTTCGCAGTCTCAGGATCAGGCGCAGCCGGTCGGCGTAGACCGAAAGGAGCGAGCGCCCCTGCCCGCGGTGCTTTCCCTTTTCGTAGGCGTGGACAGCATCAACGGCGGGATTCCGCGCGAGGACCGCCTCATTGTAGGTGTTGACGAGCGCCGCGATATGGGCGTGCGGAAAATGCTCGCGCAGCGCGAATAGGAGCGGGGTGGTGCAGACCAGGTCGCCGATGTTGTCGCGGCGGATCACCAGGATTCGCGTAGGGGCCCCGGTCACAATCCCCCTAGGTAGGCAAGCAGGTGGTAGCGAAACACCCGCCAAAACTGGGACAGGCCGGCTGCATTCCGCCACAGAATGACGGCAAATCGCTCTTCACGAACGCGCCTCAGATAGTG
>JBGQKQ010000198.1:0-4749 GCA_041499655.1 Gammaproteobacteria bacterium | reverse complement strand
GAAGACCGGGCGCATCGAGTGGGTCACCGACCTCTCCGAGATTCCGGCGAAGTTCGGCGTGAAGAACGTCTATTCCGACGTCGGCCAGCTGTTCGCGCAATCGACGATCGCCGATCCGCGCGTGTCCGCGGTGATGGTCGGCCAGTTGATCAAGGGCATGGGCGCGGACCACGTGTGCTGGGGCACCGACGCCATCTGGACCGGCTCGCCGCAATGGCAGATCGAGGCGCTGCGGCGGCTGGAAATCCCCGAGGAGCTGCAGAAGAAATACGGCCTCGCGCCGCTGGGGCCCGCGGACGGCAAGGTCAAGACCGCCATCTTCGGCGGCAACAACGCGCGCCTGTACAACTACAAGCCGCAGATGCGCGCCGAGCTGGAGAACGACAAGCTCGCCGAGTACAAGTCGCTCTACGACAAGCACGGCGCCGGCCGCACCAACCTCGCGTACGGGTACGCGCTGAAGGCCTCGTAAAGGCCGGCAATAGACAACGGCGGAGGAAATCCGCCGTTTTTTTTGGGACACCAGGCATGTCGAAACTTCTGTCCTTGACTGCAACCATCGTCCTTTGCTCGGCTCTTCCGGCTCGGGGCCAGGGGTTGCCCGAGGGAAATGGCAGGGAATTGATCGCGGCGCAGTGCACCCGCTGCCATCAGTTCCGCGCCGGTTCCGGCTATACGCCGCAAGGCTGGAACACGGTCGTGCGCATGATGGTGAATCACGGCGCGCCGATTCCTAAGGAGCAGATCACTCCGATCACCCAGTATCTGATCAAGAACTTCCCGGAGAAGGCGAAGCCCGCCGGCGCAGTGATCGCGGGGCCGCTCAAGGTGTCGATGAAGATATGGCAAGTGCCTACCCCGGGATCGCGGCCGCACGATCCGCTCGCGGCACACGACGGGTCGCTCTGGTACACCGGCCAGATGGCGAACGTGCTCGGCCGGGTCGACCCGAAGACCGGCAAGGTGAAGGAGTACCCGCTCAAGACGCCGCACTCGGGGCCCCACGGGCTGATGGAGGACAAGGACGGCAACATCTGGTACACGGGCAACACCGGCGCCTTGATCGGCAAGCTCGACCCGAGGACGGGTACGGTCACCGAGTACCCGATGCCCGATCCGTCAGTGAGAGACCCGCACACGCTGATCTTCGATCGAGCGGGGATCCTGTGGTTTACGGCGCAGAACGCCAATCGCATTGGACGGCTCGACCCGAAGACCGGCGATATCAAGCTGCTCACGCCGCCGACGCCCAGATCGCGCCCCTACGGCATGGCGTTCAATTCCAAAGGTATCTTGTTCGTCGTGCAGTTCGGCACCAACAGCGTGGCGGCCGTGGATCCCGCGACGCTCGCGATCCGCGAGTACAAGCTGCCCGATCCCGGCGCGCGGCCGCGCCGCATCGCGATCACCCGCGACGACATCGTCTGGTACACCGACTACGCGCGCGGTTATCTCGGCCGACTCGATCCCGCGACCGGCAAGGTGAGCGAAAGGCAATCGCCGAGCGGGCCGAAGTCCGAGCCCTACGGTATCTCGGCGATCCGCGACGTCATCTGGTACAGCGAATCCGGAACGACCCCGAACACGGTCGTGCGCTTCGACCCGAAGACGGAGAAGTTCCAGAGCTGGACGATCCCCGGCGGCGGCAACATCGTGCGCAATACGTCGGTGACGAAGGAAGGCAATTTCGTGCTCGCCAACAGCCTGGTCAACACGGTAACGCTCGTCAGCATTCCCAAGTGACGCGGTCGTATGGCCAAGCTCGCCCGGCAGATCTCCCTTTAGAACATCGCCGAAAGCACGAGGCCGGCTAGAAGGGCGCTGCGCGCGAGCGGCGTCCACGCGGCACTCTGAACGTTGCGGGAACAGCGCCAGGCGATGTAGAACCACCCCAGGTAGACGAGGAAACGCGCAGCGTCGCACGCGTCGCCCCAGCCCCAGGCCCACGTGCCCAGGCCGCGAATGCGATCCGCGGCCAGCCACAGCGCGCCGGTGATCAAAGCGACGGGAATTCCGGCGAGCCACCAGACTTTCCAGAGTTTTTCTTCGCCTCGGAAAGCCCGGGATCCCGACCGCCGGATGGCGGAAAAGACCGGCACCGTCATCAGAAGTGCGTGACCAGAGACACCCGGACCGTGCGCGGCTCGGCCGGGTGGAGGTGGATGTCGTTCACTCCGGCGGCCGGCTCGCCCTGCAGGCGCGACGCGTAGTAGTACTCGATGTCGTTCGCTTTGCGGTCGAACAGATTGAGGATGTCGAGATTGATCCGGGTGCGGGTGTCGACCTTGTACGAGGCGCGAGCCGACCAGAGCAGCGAGGAGCTGGAGCGCACGCTGTTGTCCTCGGTCAGCGGCCGCGGGCCGAAGTAGCGCATGAGCATGGTCCCGGACCACGGACCGAGGTCCTTGAGCGTCACGCCGAAGGACGCGACGCGGTCGATCGAGCCGGGGATGGAATTCCCCGATGCCGTCGGATCGTCGCCAGTGAACTGCGCGTGCGAAACCGACAGGTCGAGATCCACGAGCAGCCACGGCTTCGGAATGTAGCGGTTCGACCACTCGATGCCGCGGCGCAGGCTCGGCCGGCTCGGCTCGGTCGTGCCCGCGTCGCCGACGAACAGGAGCTCCGAGGCACTGGTCAGCCTCCACAGGGCCAGTGACGACTGGAGGTTCGGGATCGCCTCGGTCCGGACGCCGATCTCCTCGCCCTTGGTCTTCACCAGCGCCGGCACCTTGTCCACGGCTGCGCCCGTGCTCGGATCGACCGTGGTCGTCGTGCCGCGCGCATCGTTCGAGTGGAATCCCTGGCCGTAGTTGAGAAAGTACTCGGTCTTCGCGAACGGCCCGAAGATCAGGCTCAGTTTCGGCGAGGTGATGCGCGCGTTCGTCGTGCCGGAGTTTTCGCTCAGGTTGCTGGCCACGTCGGCGTAGTAGTAGTCCTGGCGAACGCCCGCGACGCTGCGGAAGGTTTCGGTCCACTGGAAGGTGTTCTCGTAGTAGAAATCGAGCCCGGTCTGCTGCACGTAATCCGTGCGCGTCGTGCCCACGAATTGGCGGTCCTGAGTATGGTTGAGCGCCAGGTTGATGTTGTCGCGGCGCAGGTCCGCCCCGAACTTGTTCGTCGTCGCGCGCCCGCCCCATTTGTCCGTGAATACCCAGCTCGGGGTCAGGCCGAAGACCCAGCGGTCGTCGAACTGCTCGAACTGATCTCCCCTGGCCGGATCGTCGAGGAAGTACGTGAAATTCGAGAAAAGATCGAGCCGGTACTTGATGACGTAGGCGTCCATGTGGAACACGCCGCCGTTGTCGAGCACCTTGTGCCGGTCGAGCGACACGCTGTAGCGTGATGTCTGGCCGGCGTCGCTCGCGTCGATCGCGCCGAAGCGCGAGACCAGCCCCTGGTCCACCGCGCGCTGCGGGATCTGGTCGGTCGCGTTCCATTTCCCCTGGTACGCCATGATCGAAAGCGAATGCCCGTCGGCGTTGGTGCCGTGGCTGAAGCGCATCACGCCGTTGACCTTGCGGTAGTCCTCGGGGTTGTCCCAGGGCCCGTCGTTGTGGAAGAGCTCCAGGCCGTAGAGGAGCGTGCCCGAACCCGCGTCGGAGGAATTCGCCGCCATCGCCCGAGCGTAACCGTCGCTTCCGGCGGCCAGCAGGCCGATGCCCTGCTTCAGCTGCGTGACATAGCTGATGTCCGCGGCGCCCGCCGAGGAGAAATCACCCTCGTCGGCGAAGTACGGCCCCTTCTTGTAGGCGACGCGCGCGACCAGCTCGGGGATGAGGAAATTGAGGTCGGAATAGCCCTGACCGTGCGCGTGCGTGGGCATGTTCACGGGCATATGGTCGACCTCGGTGCGAAAATCCGTTCCGTGGTCGAGGTTGAAGCCGCGCAGGAAGTACTGGTTCGCCTTGCCGTCGCCGCTGTGCTGCGTGATGATCACCCCGGGGATGTATTCCAGCACCTCGCCGGGCCTGAGCATCGGCCGCGCCTCGATCAGTTCCGGTGTGATGTAGCCCTGGCTCGCCGCGTCGGAGGTGCCGACCGCGTTCTCGTAGTGCCCGATGACATGGACTTCGTCGGGTTTCTCCGGTTCCTGGGCGGCGCCGGTCCGGACAAAAAAAACCGCCCCGAGGGCGGCGAGCGCGAGCTTCGTTCTTTTCGGAATCTCTCGTCTCCGGTCTTCGCTTTCGCAGGACGTGGGAAGTTTATACGATCACCGGCGCGTTGTTGAACACAAAGGCTCGTGGTAGGGTGCGGCGTGAGCACGAAGGGGAAAACCACCGACTCCGCAAAGGCCGCGCCCGCGGCCGGAGTGCCCGCCGCGCGCCTGGTGCGTTTCGCCTCCGAAGCCTTTCTCGCCGTCGGTCTTCCGGCGAAGGACGCCGCGACCTGCGCCCAGCTGATGACGCGCGCCGACCTTCAGGGCGCCGACGGACACGGGATCTTCCGGCTGCCGCAGTACATCCGGCGCATCAAGGGCGGCGCGGTCAACGTGAAGCCCAAGGTACGTCTCTCGCGCGAGGCCGCCGGAATGGCGCTGGTCGACGGCGACAACGGCATGGGCCACGTGGTGATGAGCTTCGCCGCGAAAACGGCGATCGACAAGGCGAAGACCGCGGGCGCCGCCTGGGTCGGCGTGAACCGCAGCAACCACGCGGGGCCGGCTTCCCTCTATGCGGCCATGCCGCTCGAGCACGACATGATCGGCCTGTATCTCGCGGTCGGCAACGCCAACCACATGGCGCCCTG
>JBGQKQ010000197.1:0-4755 GCA_041499655.1 Gammaproteobacteria bacterium | reverse complement strand
CCGATAATTATAAGGTTTCAACCCACTCTCTCGAACTTTTCCACGTAATGAGCCAGGACTTGACCAACGCGATTCGTGCGTTGGCCATGGACGCCGTGCAGGCGGCAAATTCGGGCCATCCCGGCATGCCCATGGGGATGGCCGAGATCGCGCTGGCGCTGTGGGGCCGGCATCTGCGCCACAATCCGGCCAATCCGAAATGGGCCGACCGCGACCGCTTCGTGCTTTCCAACGGCCACGGGTCGATGCTGCTCTACGCCCTCTTGCACCTCACCGGCTACGACCTGCCGATGGAGGAACTGAAGCGCTTTCGCCAATTCCACTCCAAGACCCCCGGCCACCCCGAATACGGGCTGGCTCCAGGCGTGGAGACCACCACCGGCCCCCTGGGGCAGGGCCTGGCGAACGCGGTCGGCATGGCGATCTCCGAGCGCCTTCTCGCGGCAGAATTCAATCGCCCCGGCTTCGATCTCGTCGATCACCACATCTATGTGGCGGTCGGTGACGGCTGCCTGATGGAGGGGATTTCGCACGAAGTGTGCTCGCTGGCCGGGACGCTGGCCCTGGGCAAGCTCATAGCCATCTACGACGACAACCAGATTTCCATAGACGGCGAGGTTAAAGGCTGGTTCTGCGACGACACGCCCAAGCGCTTCGAAGCCTACGGCTGGCATGTCATCCCGAAGGTCGACGGCCATGACGTCGAGGCGGTCGACCGGGCCATCCGCTCCGCGAAGGCCGTCGCGGGCAAGCCAAGCCTCATCTGCTGCCAGACCGTGATCGGCAAGGGATCACCCAAGCGCGCCGGGACCGCCAAAGCTCATGGAGAGGCGCTCGGGGCGGACGAAGTCGCGGCGACGCGCGAGGCGATCGGCTGGCGCCATCCTCCGTTCGAAGTGCCGCGACACGTCTATGAGGGCTGGGACGCGAAAAAGCGCGGGGCCGCGCTCGAGCAAGCCTGGAACGATAAGCTCGCCGCTTACGAGAAGGCGCACCCTGCCCTCGCGCGCGAGTTTCGGCGCCGCGCTGCGGGAGAACTGCCCGAGAACTGGGGCGTCCACTGCCGTGCGCTGCTCGAAAAAATCGCCGGCCAGGCAGAGTCGATCGCCACGCGCAAAGCCTCGCAGAACGCGATCGAGGGCCTCGCCCCCGTCCTGCCCGAGCTGGTCGGTGGATCGGCCGACCTCTCCGGCTCCAATCTGACCCAGTGGTCGGGATCCAAGGCCATGGGCAGCGAGGGAGGAGGGAACTACCTCTTCTATGGAGTACGCGAATTCGGCATGAGCGCGGCGATGAACGGCATCGCTCTGCACGGAGGGTTGATTCCGTACGGCGGTACCTTTCTCACGTTCTCGGACTATTCCCGAAACGCGCTGCGCATGGCAGCGCTGATGAAAATCCGCTCGATCTTCGTGTTTACGCACGACTCGATCGGCCTTGGCGAAGACGGTCCGACGCACCAATCGATCGAGCATGCTGCGGCGCTGCGCGTGATCCCGGGCATGGACGTGTGGCGCCCTTGCGACACCGTCGAGGCTGCGGCGGCCTGGATTGCAGCGATCGAGCGCAAGGATGGACCGAGCTCGCTGCTTTTTACGCGTCAGAACGTACCGTTCCAAACGCGTGACGCCCATACGACAGCAGCGATCCGTCGCGGCGGCTATGTGCTGGCGGACGCGCAGGACCCGAAAGCAGTCATCATCGCTACCGGTTCGGAAGTGCAGCTCGCCATGGGGGCGAAGAGGAAACTCGCCGAGGAGGGCGTTGCGGTGCGCGTCGTTTCGATGCCCTGCACCTCGCTTTTCGACAGTCAGCCCCCAATGTACAGGGACGTGGTGCTGATCCCGACTCTCCCCAAGATCGCAGTCGAAGCCGGTGTCAGCGACTTCTGGCGCAAGTACGTGGGGCTGGAAGGCGCGGTGGTCGGCATCGACCGCTACGGCGAGTCGGCCCCGGGCGCGAAGCTGTTCGAGCATTTCGGCTTCACCGTAGACAATGTCGTGAAAGCGGCAAAGAGCGTTTTGAAATAACGAAGGAGCTTGGCATGAGCATTCGAGTCGCCATCAACGGCTATGGCCGCATTGGCCGCAATATCCTGCGCGCGCACTACGAGGGCGGGAAGCGCCATGACCTGCAGTTCGTCGCCATCAACGATCTCGGCAACGCCGAGACCAACGCGCACCTCACGCGTTACGACACGGCGCACGGGAAATTTCCCGGCACGGTGGCGGTGGCGGGCGACGCCATGGTCGTGAATGGAGACCGGATCCAGGTATGTGCGAAGCGCAATCCGGCGGAACTGCCCTGGAAAGATCTCAAGGTCGACGTGGTGCTTGAGTGCACCGGCCTTTTCACGAGCAAGGAGAAAGCCTCTGCTCACATCACGGCCGGCGCGAGGAAGGTGATCATCTCGGCGCCGGGCGCGAAGGACGTGGACGCGACCGTCGTCTACGGCGTGAATCACAAGACGCTCAAGCCCGCGCATGCCGTCATCTCGAATGCCTCCTGCACCACGAACTGCCTTGCTCCGCTGGTGAAGGCGCTGGACGACCGCATCGGCGTGGTTTGCGGACTGATGACTACGGTGCACAGCTATACCAACGACCAGGTCCTCACCGATGTCTATCACGAGGACCTGCGCCGGGCGCGCTCGGCGAGCATGAACATGATCCCCACCAAGACCGGCGCGGCGGCGGCCGTGGGCCTGGTGCTCCCGCATCTGAACGGCAAGCTCGACGGCTACTCCATTCGTGTGCCGACCATCAACGTGTCCATCGTGGACCTTTCTTTCGTCGCCAAGCGCGCGACCACCGTCGAGGAGATCAACAAGGCGGCAAAGGAGGCTTCCGAAACCGACCTGAAGGGGATACTGGAATACAATCGGGAGCCCCTCGTTTCGGTCGACTTCAACCACAACCCTGCCTCGTCGGTATTCGACTCGACGCTCACCAAGGTTTCCGGAGGCACCCTCGTGAAAGTGTGCTCCTGGTACGACAACGAATGGGGCTTCAGCAACCGGATGCTGGACGTGACCGTCGCCCTGATGGACGCGAAGTAGCTTCCGGGGTCCAGGGTCGAGCGCGGCCATGTCGGTCCTGAAGATGTCCGATCTCGACTTGCGCGAGAAGCGGGTGTTCATGCGCGTTGATTTCAACGTCCCGATCCGGGACGGCAAGCTCGGCGACGATACCCGCATCCGGGCCTCGCTTCCGGGCATCAAGAACGCCCTATCCCGCCGTGCGCGCCTGCTCCTGGCATCTCATCTCGGCCGCCCCACCGAGGGTGAGTTCGACGAAAAGGAGTCGCTTGCCCCGATCGCCAGGCACCTTTCCTCGCTGCTTGGCATGGAAGTGCCGTTGAAGCGCGATTGGGTTGAGGGGGTTTCCGTTGAACCCGGGCGCGCGGTGCTGCTGGAGAACTGCCGCTTCAACAAGGGCGAGAAGAAAGACGACGACGCCCTGGCCAGGAAAATCGCGGCGCTATGCGATATCTACGTCAACGACGCCTTCGGCACCGCGCACCGCGCCGAAGCCACCACCCATGGCGTGGCGAAATACGCTCCAATCGCCTGCGCCGGGCCTCTCATGGTCGCGGAAATCGAAGCGCTCTCGAAGGCCCTCGAGCGCCCTGCGCGTCCGCTGGTCGCCATCGTCGCCGGCTCCAAGGTCTCGACCAAGCTGACGGTGCTCGCCGCGCTCGCGGAAAAGGTCGATCGCCTCATCCCTGGCGGAGGCATCGCCAACACCTTTATGCTCGCGGCCGGCATGGAGATCGGCAAATCGCTCGCCGAGCCCGACCTCGTAGGCGAAGCAAACCGAATCACCGCGCTCTTGCGAGCCAAGGGCGGCGATGTCCCCCTTCCCACCGACGTGGTCTGCGCAAAGGCGCTCGGCGCGACCGCCAAGGCCGAGATCAAACCGGTTGGCGAAGTGGCCGCGGACGACATGATTCTCGACATCGGACCGGATACCGCTGCGGCCTTTGCCGAATCGCTTTCGGGCGCCGGAACCATCGTCTGGAATGGGCCGGTCGGGGTGTTCGAATTCGATCAATTCGCGCAGGGAACCCGCGCGATAGCCCGTGCGATAGCCGGGTCCCCGGCGTTTTCCCTCGCGGGGGGCGGGGAGACCCTCGCAGCGATCGCCAAGTACGGCGTCGCTGAGGGGATCTCCTACGTATCTACGGGGGGAGGTGCCTTCCTCGAATTCCTCGAAGGAAAGAAGCTGCCTGCGATCGATATCCTCGAGCAGCGCGCGGCCGCCTAGGGCCGCGCAACCCGAAGGGCTGCTACTTCGCCGGCCGCGATTCGATCCCAGCGGCGCGACCGAGATCGCGATGCACGCGCGCAACCCGTTCGACTTCTCCCTTGGCGGTGAAGCGCTCGTAAAACCCCTCAACCCGGAAGGCCTTCACCTGCTCGCGCCAGGGCCCCAGGCGGTCTTCCCAGCGTTTCAGACGGCCCTCGGCCGGGTCGCCGTCCTCGCGGGCGAGGTCGGCGCACACGCGGATCATCGCCTTGAGCGTTACCGGCCTGGTAACCATGTAGTTGGCATGGCCCCAAGCTTCGCCCCAGACGCGCTCGGCCGCCTTGAGGAAGTCGCGCACCATGGCGTAGTAGCGCGGCACCTCCTTGGAGCTGCCGCCCGCGATCTGGATGCGGCGCCAGTCACGATTCACCCAGCGGTGCAATTCGTTGAACAACTCTGCCTGCAGGATCCATTTGTCCTGCTGGCTGCGTCCGCCGAGCCGGTTGAT
>JBGQKQ010000196.1:0-4810 GCA_041499655.1 Gammaproteobacteria bacterium | reverse complement strand
GCCTTGTCGGTCAGCGTTGCAGGCGGTTCGGGCGGCGCGGGCGGCGCCACCGGCGGAATCGCCGGTGCAGCCGGACAGAGCGGCTCAACAATCGTGTTTGGCGACGTAAGCAGCTCTGGAACATCGAGCACTCTCGATGCCAACACCGTGATCCAGGGGACGAACCAGCTGGTTCTTACGAACACCGCGCCCTCCGCCGACGAACTCGAAAAGAGGAACAAGGAGAACAAGAAGAAGCAAGAGGCGGCCGCATGCAAGTGACCGCCCGCCTGGTACGCGCCCTCGCGGCGGGCGCGCTGCTCGCGCCGCTGTTCGCCTTCGCCCAGGGAACGGTGCAGTTTCTTTCCGGCACGCTCTCGGTGCAGCGGCCTGACGGCTCGGTGAAGGTGCTGGCCGAGCGCTCGAGCGTTTCCGTGGGCGATGTGATCAGCACCCAGCGCGACAGCTATGCCCAGCTGCGCTTCAACGACGGCGGCCAGGTGACGCTGCGCCCCGATACGCAGGTCAAGATCGAGTCCTATGCCTACGACGAAGGCCGGCCCGAGCGCGACAACTTCGCGATGCAGCTCTTCAAGGGCGGACTGCGCTCGCTCACCGGCCTGATCGGCAAGCGCAGCAACAACCGCAACGCCTACCGCATGGTGACCTCGACCGCAACCATCGGCATCCGCGGCACCGACTACACGGCGATCCAGATTCCCCCGCCTCCGCCGGGCCAGACGCCGCCGAGCTCGCTGGCGCCGGGCGTCTACGTCACGGTCGCGGACGGCGCGGTCGCGTTCATCTCGGGCGGCGTCGAGCAGCTCGTCCGGGTCGGACAGGCGGCGTTCTCGAACAATTTCAACCTTCCGCCGCGGCTCATCCCGCCGCCGCCGAACCTGCCGCAGGTGACCCCGCCCCCGAGCTTCGGGCAGGGCTTCAAGCCGAGCTCGATCAACGCGGGCTCGAGCATGGAGTGCATAGTCCAGTAGCGCTCTAGCCGCTACACTGGGGGCCCGCCTTCCGGCGGGCTTCTCTTTTTCGGGGACTCGCATCGCGATGGCGAAAATCGAATTCGCCTGGGAGTTGGGCGCGGGCACCGGGCACGTGACGACTCTCGTCCCGATCGCGGCGGCGATGAAGGCGCGCGGCCACAAGGTGCGCTTTTTTCTCCGCGACCTCTCCGCGGGGGCCGACCTGGAAGGGGCGAGGGACATACCGCGCGAAGGCGCGCCCATCTGGACCGGGCCGGCGACGGTCGAGGCCCCGCTCAACCTCGGCGAGATCCTGCTGAACTTCGGCTATCACCACGCGCCGCAGCACAAGGCGCTGGTCGATGCCTGGCGCGAGCGCCTGCAGGGCTCGCAGGTGGTGGTCGCGAACGTCGCCCCGGCCGCGCACCTCGCCGCGCGCACCCTGGGCATCCCGAGCTTCGAGATCTCGCAGGGCTTTCACGCGCCGCCTGCGGCGATGCCCTCGCCGCCGCTGCGGCACTGGGAACCCGCGCCGCGCGCGCGCCTGGAAGCCTCCGACCGCCGCGTGCTGGACGTAATCAACACGGTCCTTTCGGGCTACGGCGCAGCGCCGATCGCGACCCTCGGCGAGCTGTTTGCCGGCCGCCTGATGCTGCTCACCTATCCCGAGCTCGACATCTATCCCGAGCGGGGTCCCTCCGACTATTACGGCATCACCGATTCCGGGGAGGGCAAGGCGGTGCCGGACTGGCCCGCCGGCGCAGGTCCACGCCTGTTCGCCTATCTCTACAGCTACTTCAAAGGCCTCGATCCGCTGCTCGCTGCGATCGCCGCGCGCAGGCAGCCGGCCCTGGTGTTCTGCCGCGGCATCGATTCGAAGCTGAAGGAAAAATACGCGGAGTCGTCGATCCATTTCCCCTCCGAAGCGATGTCGGTTTCGCGCGTGCTTCCGGGTGCGGACATGGTGGTATGCCACGCCAGCCACCAGATGACCGCCCAGGCGCTGCTGGCCGGCAAGCCCGTGCTGCTCCTGCCGACGCAGCTCGAGCAATTCCTCATCATGCGGCGCCTGGTCCGCTTCGGGGCAGGCCTGGGGATCGCACCCGAGGTGCCGAACGCCGACTACCCTTCGGCCCTGAAGGCGCTCGCCGAAAATCCGGAATACGCCGCGAAGGCGCGCGAATTCGCGGGCCGCTACGCGGGCCACAGCCGCGATGCGGCGCTCGCCACGATGGTCGCGCGCATCGAAGCCGCGCCGGCCCTTTCTTCACGGTAACATTGCCAGGTGTCGAAGCTCCCCGAAAACAAGGAACCGGTACTGCGCGTCGTGCCGATGCCGGCCGACGCCAATCAGCACGGCGATATTTTCGGCGGCTGGATCATGTCGCAGGTGGACATCGCGGGCGGTGTGCTCGCCGCGCGCCGCGCGCGCGGCCGCGTGGCCACGATCGCGGTGAACTCCTTCCAATTCAAGCAGCCGGTGTTCATCGGCGATGTGCTTTCCTTCTACGCCGAGATCGCGCGAGTGGGCAACACCTCGATCACGGTCAACGTCGAGGTCTACGCGCAGCGCAATCCCCGCGACATCGAGACGGTGAAGGTGACCGAGGCTACGCTCACGTACGTCGCGACCGGTTCCGACCGCAGGCCCCGCCCGGTACCGGCCCAGCAGAACCAGGACTGATGGCGGACTCCCCTCAGGCCGGGAGGCAGGTCGCCTTCGCGGCGCTCCGCCACGGGAGCTTTCGCGCCTATTTCCTCACCTCGGCCGCGGCGATGATGGCCGACAACATCGAGCACGTCATCAGCTACTGGGTGATGTTCCAGAAGTTCCACTCGCCCGCTCTCGCCGGGTTCGCGGTGCTCAGCCACTGGCTGCCTTTCCTGCTGTTCTCCGTCTACTTCGGGGCGCTCGCCGACCGCTACGATTGCAGGCGCATCATCCAGCTGGCGCAGGTGCTGTTCATGAGCGTATCGCTCGCCTGGGGCCTGCTTTTCCTCAGCGGCACGATCGAGCTGTGGCACGCGGTGGCCCTCCTGACCGTGCACGGCATGGCGGGCGTCATCTGGGGGCCGGCGAGCCAGCTGCTGATCCACGACATCGTCGGGCCCGAGCAGCTGCAGAGCGCGGTGCGCCTTTCCGCGACCAGCCGCTATCTCGGCCTCCTGATGGGACCCGCGGTGGGAGGCGGGCTGATGCTGCTCCTGGGGCCGCCGGCCGGGCTGCTCGTCAACGTCCTGATCTACGCTCCCCTGTTTCTGTGGCTCTGGAAAGTCCCTTACGACGGGCACCGGCGCCAGGCGCAAGGCGCGCCGCGGCGCGCGACGGGCCTTGCCGATACCTTCGCGCTGCTGCGCCAGGTCTCCGGCAACCGCACGATCTTCTCGATGATCCTGCTCGCGGGCGTCTCGTCGCTCTTCGTCGGCAACGCTTTCCAGGCCCAGATGCCGGAATACGCGCACGACCTCGGCACCGACGACGCCGGCGTCCGCTACAGCATCCTGCTCGGCGCCAACGCGGCGGGCGCCCTCACAAGCGGACTGATCCTGGAAAGCCGGGGGCTGCTGCACGCACGCCCGCAGACGGCGATCGTTTTCACCTTGTTGTGGTGCCTGGTGATCACGGGCTTCGCCGCGGCGACGAATTATCCGCTCGCGGTGGCGCTGATGTTCGTCGCCGGATTCCTGAATCTCGCCTTCAGCGCCATGTCGCAGACGCTCGTGCAGCTGCACGCCCCGGCACAGCTGCGCGGCCGCCTGATCGGGCTCTACAACACCGCGAACAACGGCATGCGCGCCTTCAGCGGGGTCACCGTCGGGCTGGTCGGCAGCCTGATCGGCATCCACTGGTCGCTCGCACTCTCGGCGCTCGCGCTTCTGACGGTCACGCTCGGATTGTGGGCCTTCGCGATGCGCTCGGCCCGACAGTGAAGGTCTGAAGAAACTTCAGCGCTTCAAATATTTCGACAGCTCGAGCTTCGCGATCGCGTTGCGGTGCACTTCGTCGGGCCCGTCGGCGAAGCGCAGCGTGCGCGAATGCGCGTACATGTAGGCGAGCGGGAAATCCTCGGACAGTCCGCCGCCGCCGTGGGCCTGGATCGCCCAGTCAAGCACCTTGCACGCCACGTTCGGCGCGAGCACCTTGATCATCGCGATCTCGGCGCGCGCCGCCTTGTTGCCGGCGGTATCCATCATCTGCGCCGCCTTGAGCACCAGCAGCCGCGCGGATTCGATCATGATGCGGGCCTCCGCGATGCGCTCCTGCGTGACCGTGCGCTCGGCGACCGGCTTGCCGAAGGTCACGCGCGAAAGACTCCGCCTGCACATGAATTCGAGCGCGCGCTCGGCGACGCCGATCAGGCGCATGCAGTGATGGATGCGGCCCGGCCCGAGCCGCCCTTGCGCAATCTCGAAGCCGCGGCCTTCGCCCAGCAGCAGGTTCGACGCGGGGACGCGCACGCTCTCGAGCAGGATGTCCATGTGCCCGTGCGGCGCGTCGTCGTAGCCGAAGACACTCAAGGGGCGCAGCATCTTCACCCCGGGCGCGTCGCGCGGCACCAGGATCATCGACTGCTGCGCGTGCTTCGCCGCCTGCGGATCGGTCTTGCCCATGAGGATGAAAATCTTGCAGCGCGGGTCGCCCGCACCCGAGGACCACCACTTGCGGCCGTTGACCAGGTATTCGGCGCCGTTCCCGTCTGACAAACGCTCGATCCGGCACTGGATGTTGGTCGCGTCCGACGAAGCCACGTCCGGCTCGGTCATGAGAAACGCCGAGCGGATCTCGCCGGCGAGCAGTGGATCGAGCCAGCGCCTTTTCTGTTCCTCGGAGCCGTAGCGCTCCAGCGTTTCCATGT
>JBGQKQ010000195.1:0-4923 GCA_041499655.1 Gammaproteobacteria bacterium | reverse complement strand
CGCGCACCGAGTTGCTGCAGTCGCTCGGCTTCGATCTGGGGGAACTCGCCCGCCGCGATCATGTCCTCTTTGTGGTGCATTCGGCGCAAATCGCCTACCATAAGCCCGCGCTGCTGAACGACGCGCTGACCGTGACCGCGAGCGTGAAACACGTGGGACGGGCGCGGCTGGTGTTCGATCAGGCGGTGCTGCGGGGGGAGGAAGAGCTGGCGAGCGCCGAGTTGAGCCTGGCGTGCGTCAGCGCGAAGAGCTACAGGCCGGTCGGGGTGCCTGAGGCGATTCGAAAAAAACTAGAAGGAATGCGATGAGCACAACCCAGGATCTCTCCATCCTCGCGATGATGGCGAACGCGAGCGTGGTCGTGCAGCTGGTGATGCTGCTGCTCCTCGTCGTCTCGTTCATGTCGTGGTACTTCATCTTCCTCAAGGTGTTCACGATCAGCCGGGCCAAGGGCAAGACCGAGCATTTCGAGCGCGACTTCTGGAGCGGATCGGATCTCGCGGCGCTGTTTCAGAGCGCGGTCAACCACCGGCATTCGACCGGAAGCCTGGAGCGCATCTTCGAGGCCGGGTTTCGCGAGTTCGCCAAGCTGAAGAGCCAGCGCGGCGCCCCCGACCCGAGTCTGATGGTCGACGGCGCGCGGCGCGCGATGCGGGCGACGTTTCAGCGCGAGATGGACCGGCTGGACGCGAATCTCGCCTTCCTGGCTTCGGTCGGTTCGGTGAGTCCCTACGTCGGGCTGCTCGGCACGGTATGGGGCATCATGCACGCCTTCCGCGGCCTGTCGAACATGGCGCAGGCGACCCTCGCCGCCGTCGCCCCGGGAATCGCCGAGGCGCTGGTCGCCACCGCGATCGGTTTGTTCGCCGCGATCCCGGCGGTGGTGGCCTACAACCGCTTCTCGCACGACGTCGACCGGCTGTCGGTGCGCTTCGAGAGCTTCATGGAGGAGTTCTCCAACATCCTGCAGCGGCAGGCGCAGGCGCGGCTCGCGGTCGCGCACGAAACGGCCAAGGCCTGAGGCATGCGCGCCCGCCGTCTCATGAACCAGATCAACATCGTTCCCTACGTGGACGTGATGCTGGTGCTGCTGGTCATCTTCATGGTGACGGCGCCGCTGGTGAATCCCGGCGTGATCGACCTGCCGAGCGTGGGCAAGTCCTCGCAGCCTCCGGCGATGCCGCTCGAGGTGATCGTGAGGCGCGACCAGTCCCTGATGCTTCGCGAGCGCGACAAGGGCCGTGCCGACGAGCGCGCGGTCTCGACCGCGCAGCTCGTGGCGGCGTTGCGCGAAAGGCAGAAGAAAACACCCGACCAGCCGGTGGTCATTTCCGCCGACAAGGACGTGCGCTACGAAGCGGTGCTGAAGGTGATGGACGAGCTGCAGCGGCAGAACATCCGCCGGGTCGGGCTCCTGGTGAAGCCCGCGACATGAGCTACGCGCTTACCGCCGATGAACCGGGCGGCCTTGCGCCGGCGGCGCTGTCGGCGCTGGTGCACATCGTGCTCCTCGCGGTGCTCATCTTCGGCCTGCACTGGCAGTCCAGGCACCCCGATGCGGTCGAGGTCGAGCTGTGGAGCCAGCTGCCCGAGCTCGAATCGCCTCCCAAGGTCGAGCCGAAGCCGGAGCCCAAGGTCGAAGCCAAGCCGCCCGAGCCCAAGATCGAGCAGAAAACGGCCAAGCCGGACATCGCCGTCGAGCGCGAGAAGAAAGCCGAGAAGAAGAAGGACGATCGGCCGCTCAAATTCGACACCACCCAGCGCATCCGCGAGCAGCTGGCGCAGGAGCAAAAGGCGATGCAGGCCCGCGAGCGCCAGGACACCATCAAGCAGTTCACTTCGCCGCCTGCGGCAGGGTTGCCGGACGCGGGCTACATCGACAAGATCCGGGCCACGATCAAGAGGCACATCATCCCGCCCTCCGAAATCAAGGGGAATCCGGACGTGGTTTTCAGCATCGTGCAGTTGCCCACGGGTGAGGTGCTCTCGGTACGGCTGGTGAAAACGAGCGGCAATGCGCTGCTGGACTCCGCGGTCGAGCGCGCCATCCTGAAGAGCTCGCCGCTGCCGAAACCCGATCGCCCCGAGCAGTGGCTGCGCGAGTTCAATATCAGCTTTAGACCCCTGGAATGAGCTTGCGGACGTTTGCCCCGTTCCTTGCGGCGATCCTGCTCTTTGTCGGCCCTGCCCGAGCCCAGCTCACGATCGAGATCATCGGCGGCGGCGCCAACCAGATCCCCGTCGCGGTCCTTCCCTTCGCCGGCGAGACCGCCCTGCCGCAGAGCATCACCGAGATCGTCGAGCAGGACCTCACGCGCAGCGGGCGCTTCCGCGCGATCTTCGTCGGCGGGGTGAGTCCTCTGCCCTCGGAAATCGCCCAGGTTAACTTCGCCGACTGGAAAAGCCGCCTTGCCGATGCCCTGGTGATCGGGCAGGCGCAGCGGCTCCCGGACGGACGCTTCGAGGTGCGCTTTCGCCTGCTCGACGTACTCAAGCAGGCGCAGATCGGCGGCGTCGCCTACACCTTCACCGCCGCGCAGTTGCGGCTCACCGCCCACAAGATCGCGGACTTCATCTACGAGAAGCTGACCGGCGAGCGCGGCGTCTTCAGCACCCGGATCGCCTACGTCGTGAAGCAGGGCGCGCGCTTCGAGCTGCGCGTGGCCGACGCCGACGGCCAGAACGCCCAGTCGATCCTGATTTCCTCGGAGCCGATCATGTCGCCTGCGTGGTCGCCCGATGGGACGCGCATGGCCTATGTCTCGTTCCAGAACAAGAAGCCGATCCTGTTCGTGCAGAATCTCTCGGCGAGCAAGCAGCCCGCGCCGGTGGCGAACTACCGGGGGTCGAACAGCGCGCCCGCCTGGTCGCCCGACGGTAAGACGCTCGCCGCGGTTCTCACGCGCGACGGCAATTCGCAGATCTACCTCATGAACGCGGACGGCGGCAATCTGCGCAGACTCACCACATCCGGCGCCATCGATACGGAACCATTCTTCACCCCCGACGGTCAATCGATCTACTTCACTTCGGACAGGGGCGGGAGCCCGCAGATCTACCGTATGGCGGCAAGCGGAGGCGAGCCGGTGCGAGTGACCTTCGATGGCGACTACAACGTTTCGCCGCGCGTCAGCCCGGACGGCAAGACCCTCGCGTACATTTCGCGGATCAGCGGGCGCTTCCAGCTGATGGCCATGGATCTCGAGAGCCGGCAGGTCCAGGCCCTGACCGACGGCCAGCGCGACGAGTCGCCCACTTTCGCGCCGAACGGCCGGATCATTCTCTATGCATCCGACATCGACAACCGCGGCGTGCTTGCCGCGGTATCGAGCGACGGCCGCTTCAAGCAGCGGCTCGGAATCCAGGCGGCGGATATCCGCGAGCCGTCCTGGGGGCCCTTTATGGGCAACTAGAGGTCGTGACAGAATGCACGCTGCACCGAACAAGGGGAGTAACAGGGGAGGATTGGGGATACAGTGACCCCCATTCCAACCCGGTCTGAAGGAGTCATCATGAAAAAAGCATTGTTTTCCGCTCTTGCCCTGGCGCTGATCTACGGCTGCGCCAGCACGCCACCCGCAGAAACGCCGTCCGCGTCGCCGGCCACCCCGGGCCAGACGCCCCCGGCTCCGCCGCCCTCGGTGGGAGTGAAGCCGCTCCCGCCTACCGCGGTGCAGACCGATCCGCTGAAGGACCCGAACAGCGGGCTGGCCAAGCGCTCGGTTTTTTATGAACTGGACAAGTACGACGTCAGGGACGAGTACCGCCCGCTGCTGCAGGCGCACGGCAAGTATCTCGCCGACCACCGCAACACCAAGATGCTGGTGCAGGGCAACTGCGACGAGCGCGGCAGCCGCGAATACAACATCGCCCTCGGGCAGCGGCGCGCCGAAGGCGTGAAGCGCATGCTGGTGCTGATGGGCGCGACCGACTCGCAGGTCGAGCCGGTGAGCCTGGGCGAGGAGAAGCCGCGCTGCAGCGAGCACGCCGAAGGTTGCTGGTCGCAGAACCGCCGCAGCGACATGCTCTACGGCGGGGAATACTAGGCGATGCGGCTGCGCCTCGCGCTTGCCACACTCGCAGTCTGGGCCGCGCTCCTCGCGGGCGCGGCCCACGCGGCGCTGTTCGACGACGATGAGGCGCGCAAGCAGATCATTCAGCTGAAAAACCAGGCCGAGGCCCGCCAGAAATCGATCGAGGAGCGCCTGTCGGCGATCGACGCCAAGCTCGGCCAGATGGACTCGACCGGGCAGAACCGGGTGGTGGACCTGGCGCAGCTGATCGAGTCGCTCAAGCAGGACATGGCGAAGCTGCGCGGCCAGATCGAGGTGCTCGCGAACCAGACCGAGACGCTCGAGCGCCGGCAGAAGGACCTCTACATCGATCTAGACAACCGCCTGCGGAGGATCGAGCAGACGCAGACCCAGCTGCAGGACAAGATGAGCCAGGGCGAGCGCAGCGCGGCCGCGGAAAAGCAGGCCTACGAGACCGCGCTCAACCAGTTCAAGCTCGGCAACTACCAGCTCGCGATCACCAACTTCCAGAACTTCATGACGAATTTTTCGAGCAGCGAGCTGCTGCCTTCCGCGCAGTACTGGGTCGGCAATGCCTACTACGCCATGCGCGACTACAAGTCCGCGATCGCGGCGCAGCAGAAAGTGGTGAGGCTGTGGCCCGAGAATTCCAAGGCGCCCGACGCGCTGCTCAACATCGCGAGCTCGCAGGCCGAGCTCGGCCAGAGCAATGCCGCGCGCGAGACGCTGCGCACGCTCGTCAAGAAGTATCCCGCCAGCTCGGCGGCCGAGCAGGCCAAGCAGCGCCTGATACAAAAGAAATAAGCGGCGCCCCGCGCTCCGGGGCACCCGAATCGGGGGTCTCTTGACCGAATCCAATCCGGCAGCGCTCGCCTCGGCGGTGGTCTGG
>JBGQKQ010000194.1:0-4977 GCA_041499655.1 Gammaproteobacteria bacterium | reverse complement strand
CTTCCTCCGTTCGGACCCGCAGTCGTACGCGCGGCCGACGGCTCGCCCGAAATCACCGTCTGGGTGGTGATCCGCCCTGACAACAGCACCGTCATCCGCGCCGTGCGCGCCGAGATGGGCCAGGGCACCATCACCGGCCTCGCGCAGCTCGTCGCCGAGGAGCTCGATTGCGACTGGAACCGCGTGTCGATCGAGTACCCGACGCCGGGCGAGAGCGTCGCGCGCAAGCGCGCCTGGGGCGAATTCTCCACCGGCGGCAGCCGCGGCATCCGCCAATCCAACGAGTACGTGCGCAAGGGCGGCGCGGCCGCGCGCATGATGCTCGTCCAGGCCGCCGCGAACGAGTGGAAGGTTCCCGCCTCCGAATGCGTGGCGGCCAACAGCGTCATCACGCACAAGCCCTCGGGGCGCAAGACGACCTACGGCAAGGTGGCCGAGGCCGCCGCGCGCCTGGATCAGCCGAAGGACGTGCCGCTGAAGGATCCCAAGACCTGGAAGATCGCGGGCAAACCGCTGAAGCGCCTCGATACCGCGAAGAAGGTCAACGGCACCATGATCTACGGCATGGACCTGCAGATGCCCGGGATGCTGTGCGCCGCGGTCAAGGATTGCCCGGTGTTCGGCGGCAAGGTGAAGAGCTTCGACGCCGCCCGCGTCAGCGGCATGCGGGGCGTGAAGAAAGTGGTGCCGGTCGGCGATTCCGGGGTCGCGGTGATCGCGGACACCTGGTGGAACGCCAAGACCGCGCTCGAGCAGCTTCCCGTCGTCTGGGACGAGGGTCCGAACGCCAAGATCTCTACTGCCGACATCGCCGAGGTGCTCAAGGCGGGACTGGACGCGGAGCAGGCCTTTGTCGGCAACCAGGCGGGCGGAGACGTGAAGACCGCGCTCGCCGGCGCGGCGAAGAAGATCGAAGCGGTCTACTCGTATCCGTTCCAGAACCATGCCTGCATGGAGCCGATGAACGCGACGGTGCGCTGGACCCCGGAGCGCTGCGAGATGTGGGGGCCGACGCAGAACGGCGAAGGCGCCTTTGCGCAGGTGCTCGCGGCCTCGGGGCTTGCACCCGACAAGGTCGACGTGCACAACGTCATGCTGGGCGGCGGTTTCGGCCGGCGCGGCACCTATCCCGACGACTACGTCACGCAGGCCGTCCTCATCGCCAAGCAGATGCCGGGCACACCGGTGAAGATGATCTGGTCGCGCGAGGAGGACATGGCGCACGGCAAGTATCACCCGGTGATGCAGTGCAAGCTCGTCGGAGGCCTGGACGCGAGCGGCAACCTCACCGGCCTGCACATGCGGCTTTCGGGTCAGTCGATCCTCGCCGCGGTGCGTCCGGAGGTGGTGCAGGCGCAGAAAGGGCGCGATCCCTTGAGCTTCCAGGGCGTGTTCGAGTCGGGCGAGCACTCCTTCGGCTACACCGTCCCGAACCTCCTCATCGACCACGCGATGCGCAACACGCACGTGCCTCCGGGGTTCTGGCGCGGCGTGAACATCAACCAGAACGCGGTGTTCATCGAGTCCTTCATGGACGAGCTCGCCGAAGCGGCGGGCCAGGATCCGCTCGAGTTCCGGCGCAAGCTCATGGCGAAGCACCCGAGGAACCTCGGCGTCTTGAACGCCGTGGCCGAGAAAATTGGTTGGAGCAAGCCCGCGCCGAGCGGCGTCTACCGCGGCATCGCGCAGATGAAGGCCTTCGACAGCTTCGTCGCCGCGGCCTGCGAGATCTCGGTGAAAGACGGCAACAAGGTCAAGGTGCACCGCATCGTCGCCGCCACCGACCCGGGCTACGCGGTGAACCCGGCGCAGATCGAGCGCCAGGTCGCGGGCTCGTTCGTGTACGGCTTGTCGGCGCTGTTCTTCCAGGAGTGCACGGTGAAGGACGGTCGCATCGAGCAGACGAATTTCCACCAGTACAACTCGATGCGGATCGCGCAGATGCCGAAAGTGGAGACCATCCTCATGCCCATGGGCGGCCCGATATGGGGCGGCATCGGCGAGCCGACGATCTGCGTCGCGGCGCCGGCAGTCCTGAACGCGTTCGCGAAGGCGACCGGCAAGCGCATCCGCTCGGTGCCGCTGAAAAACCACGGTATCGAGCTGGTGTGAGGCTGGCAGCGGGCCTCCTGGCGCTCTGCCTGGGGCCCGCTCTTGCGGATGAAGGCATACCGGCCTCGCTGACCGGCGCGAAGGGCGATCCCGTGCGGGGCCGGGCGATTGTCGCCAACCGGCAGCTCGGCCTGTGCCTGCTGTGCCACAGCGGGCCGTTCCCGGAGGAGCGCTTCCAGGGCGATCTCGCTCCGGATCTCAAGGGTGTCGGCGCGCGCTTGTCCGAGAGCCAGATCAGGCTGCGGATCATTGATTCGACTAAGCTCAATCCGCAAAGCATCATGCCGGCGTACCACAAGACCGATGGCCTGACCCGCGTCTCCCCCTCATACCGCGGCAAGACGATCCTCAGCGCGGAACAAATCGAGGATGTGGTTGCCTATCTCTCTACTCTAAGATGACGACGCGCCGAGAATTCCTGGTCCTCGCCGGTGCCGCATCCCTCGCTGCGGCGAGGAAGGCGGGAGCCCAGCTCGACCCCAACCTCGCCGCGAGCCGCAAGGCCGCGTTCCACGAGGCGCTGCGCGGGATCGTGGGCGATGCGCAGGTGCGCCGCGGGCGGGTCAAGCTGCAGCTGCCGCCGCTGATCGACAACGGCAACTCGGTGCCGCTCTCGGTGACGGTCGAGAGCCCGATGACGGCCGCGGATCACGTAAAAGCGATCCACGTCCTCACCGAGAAGAACCCGCTGCCCGACGTGGTGAGCGTCGCCCTCGGACCGCGCGCCGGGCGCGCGACTCTCGCGACGCGCGTGCGCCTCGCCGATACGCAGACCGTGACCGCGATCGCGCAGATGAGCGACGGCTCGTTCTGGTCGGACGGCGCCGAGGTGGTGGTCACGCTCTCGGCCTGCCTCGAGGAAGGACTCATCTGATGGCGCGCGCGGTCGTCACGATGCCCGCGCAGGCGAAGCGCGGCGAGATCGTCGAGATCAAGACCCTCGCCCAGCACGCGATGGAGACCGGGTTCCGGCGCACGCAGACCGGCGAGCTGATCCCGCGCGACATCATCCGGCGCTTCACCTGCAGCTACAACGGCGTGGAGGTCTATCGCGCCGACCTGCATCCCGCGATCGCCGCGAACCCGCTGATCGCGTTCACCACGGTGGCGACCGAGAGCGGCACGCTCTCGTTCCAGTGGGTCGGCGACAACGGCTACACCGTGACCGAGATCGCGCCGATCCGCGTCGAGTGAGCCTTCGATTCCTCGCAGCGGTGCTCGCCTGCCTTGTTTGCACGAGCGCGAGCGCCGGCGAAATTCCGTCCGATCAGCGCCGCTCCGGCTACGAGCTCATGGCGCGCGAGACGCGCGCGATCCAGGACGACGACGCCACCAATCCCGGCATGCTGTGGGTGCTCGACGGCGAGACTCTGTGGAACAACAAGGCGGGCGCCGCGGATCGCTCATGCGCAGATTGCCACGGTGACGCGAGAGAAAGCATGAAGGCCGTCGCGGCACGCTATCCGGCTTTCGATCCCGCGCGCGGACGGCCGCTGAACCTGGAGCAGCGCATCAACAGCTGCCGCAGCGGGAGGCAAAAAGCGGCGCCGCTCGCCTACGAGAGCAAAGACCTGCTCGCGCTGGCCGCGTACGTCGCGCGCCAGTCGCGAGGGCTTCCGATCAAGCCCGCGATCGACGAGCGCACCCGGCCGTTTCTCGAAGCCGGCAAGGAAGCCTTTTACCGCCGCCAGGGCCAGCTCAACCTCTCCTGCGCCCAGTGCCACGACGACAACTGGGGCAAGCACCTCGCCGGCAGCGTGATCCCGCAGGCGCACCCCACCGGATACCCGCTCTACCGGCTCGAGTGGCAGGGCCTCGGATCGCTCGGGCGGCGGCTGCGCAATTGTCTCGCCGGAATGCGCGCACAAGTGCCCGCTTTCGGCGCCGACGAGTTCGTCGACCTCGAGCTCTACCTCATGTGGCGGGCACGCGGAATGAAGGTCGAAACACCCGCCGTACGGCCCTAGCGGGCCGGAGAGCCGGACTACTTGCGCAACTTGAGCCGCTTGCGCAGCGCGGCGTGGAAGGCGCTGACGTGCTTGGCGGTCCTGAAGGTCGCATCGGTAACGTCGACCGCGATCTCGTGAAGCCGCTGGTTCGGCCCGGCGCGCAAAAACGCGATCGGCGCGAGTGGATTGGTCGGAGGCGTGGTGGGCGGAACCCACACGCCGATCAGGCGTCCGCGCTGGCTCAGCACCTGGATGTTCGTCTTCATTGCCAGTCTCCGATGTTGAGGTTGTAAGCCATCGTCACCGGCACGGTGCCGTTGTTGTGGATCTGTACGGTGTAGTGGATCGCCGGCGCCTCGCCGCCGTCGCGCTCGATGACGCCCTGATCCCGCGCCACCAGCTCGACGCCGATCTCGCCCTCCTGAAGATTGGGCGCCGCGACGACCGTGCCGACATCGCGCCCGTTCGGCGGATATACGATCTCCCAGAAATGCGTCGTGCCCGGTCCGATAAAAGCCAGACCGCCTATGCCTCGCCAGAATGCCATGACCGCGTCTCCTTTCGAGTGAATGACGCCGTCATGGTAAAGGATGCCGGCTCACGTCGCCTTGCCCCGCGAGCCGCGGCCCTTTCGCTTCTGCTTCTCCTCGTACATCCTGCGGTAGGCGCGCCGGATCAGGTCCTGGATCCCGTCGCCGTCGTCGGGCACGACTGCGACGCCGATCGAAACCCCGACCTGCAGCTTCAAGCCGGCGTAGTCGATCGGCATCTCGATCGCGCGGCGCACGCGCTCGACCAGCTCCGGGATCTTGTCGCGTCCGGCGTTCTCGAGCAGCACGATCATCTCGTCGCCGCCCCAGCGGCCGACGCTGTCGACGTCGCGCACCGCGTGCGTTGCGCGCTCGGCCACCCCTTG
>JBGQKQ010000193.1:0-5046 GCA_041499655.1 Gammaproteobacteria bacterium | reverse complement strand
CGAAGCGGCGGCAAAATCCCGGGGCCCGCGCGTCGAGCTCGCGTTGCCGCAAGCGATCTTCTCGACCAAGCGCGCCTGCCCATCCTGCGGGCGCAGCTTCCCGGAACTCGATCCACGCCTGTTCTCGTTCAACTCCAAACATGGATGGTGCGGCAGTTGCCTCGGCACGGGCGTGAAAATTTCCGGCTACCAGGAGCCGGACTACGACAAAGACCGCGATGTGAGCCGCGAGCAAGAGGACCAGCGCCTCGACAACTTTCTTGACGAGCAGGAAGAATGCGATCAGCCCTGCCCCGCATGCGAAGGCCGGCGCCTCAACCCCGAGGCACTGGCAGTGCGCTACCGCGGACGCTCGGTCGCCGAGATGGTCGCGCTGCCGGTGGCACACCTCGGTCAATTTTTCCGCGACCTCAAAACCAGCGGGCGCGAAGCCGAGATCGCACGCGACCTCGTCGCCGAACTGAAATCGCGCCTCTCCTTCCTCGACGAGGTCGGACTCGGCTATCTCGCGCTCGCTCGCTCCGCGCCCTCGCTCTCCGGCGGCGAGGCGCAGCGCATCCGCCTAGCGGCGCAGCTCGGCTCGAACCTGCGCGGCGTGTGCTACATCCTGGACGAGCCCACCATCGGCCTGCATCCGCGCGACAACAAGGTTCTTCTCGACACGCTGGAAAAGCTGCAGGCGAAGGGCAACACGCTCGTGGTAGTCGAGCACGACGAGGACACCATCCGGCGCGCCTCGCACGTCATCGATCTCGGCCCCGGCGCGGGAAAACAGGGCGGACGCGTGATCGCCGAAGGCTCCGCTGACGATCTGATGCGAAACGCGGATTCGGTCACGGGAAGGTTTCTCAGGAACCCGCTCCTGCACCCGCTGCATGCGCGGCGCCCGGTGACGCGCAACACGCCCTCGATCGAGATCGCAGGCGCCTCGCTGCACAACCTGAAGGACATCGACCTGCGCCTGCCGCTCGCCCGGCTCAGCGTGATCACCGGCGTCTCGGGGTCGGGCAAATCCACGCTCGCCCGCGACGTTCTTTACACCAACCTCGAGCGCAGGGTCGGCGAGTACAGGAAGGCAGACGCGCCGCTGTCCGGCTGCCGCGCGATTCGCGGCGCAGAAAACGTCGGCCGGGTGCTCGAAGTCGACCAGACGCCGATCGGCAAGACGCCGCGCTCCTGTCCCGCGACCTACGTCGGCTTCTGGGACGCGATCCGGCGCCTGTTCGCCGAGGCCAACGAATCGCGCATGCGCGGCTGGAGCGCGAGCCGTTTCTCGTTCAACACCAAGGGCGGGCGCTGCGAAGCCTGCGAAGGCCAGGGGATCAAGAAAATCGAGATGAGCTTCCTGCCCGACGTCAAGGTGCCCTGCGAAGCCTGCGGCGGCGCGCGCTTCAACCCCGAGACGCTCACGGTGCGCTGGAAGGGAAAATCGGTAGGCGAAGTGCTGGCGATGAGCGTGGACGAAGCGGTGGAGTTCTTCGCCGCACACCCTTCGACCCATCACGCGCTGCGCCTGCTCCAGGACGTGGGCCTGGGCTATCTCACGCTCGGCCAGCAGAGCCCGACGCTCTCCGGCGGCGAAGCGCAGCGCATCAAGCTCGTCACCGAGCTCGCCAAAGTGCGCACCGACGCGCAGGGGAACGCCGCTTCCCGTCCCGGCCGGGGCGGGACCGAGAACAGGACCCTCTACGTCCTCGACGAGCCCACGGTCGGCCTGCACATGGCCGACGTGGAGAAGCTCCTGCGCGTGCTGCACCGCCTGGTCGACGCGGGCAACACCGTGGTGGTCATCGAGCACAATCTGGATGTGATCGCGGAGGGCGACTGGATCGTGGACCTCGGTCCCGAGGGCGGAGAAGCGGGCGGGCGGATCGTCACGCAGGGACCGCCGGATGCGCTCATCGCCCCCCGCGAAGCGGGGCACACTGCGGAAGTGCTGAGGAATTTCCTGAAAGACCGGCGCTCGGCGGCGACGGTCTAGCGCGCGAAGGCGCCCGGCTTCAGCCGGAGCGCTCGGCTTTTTTTTCCTGCATGTACTTCTGCAGGTTCGCCGTGGTCTCCATTTTCTTGCGCTCGGTGACGTCTTTTCCGCGGATAAACGTTCCCTCTCCCTCGCGGGCGGGCCGCCGATCCCATTCGAAGCATTTGTACGTCCCGTCGCTGCACCGTAGCGAGAACTCGACCGGCCTTGCGTCGGCCCCGCCGCGGGTGTTCACCAGAGAGAGCGCCGCGGCCTGCTCGCCCGAATCGATGAGCCGCGTGAGCTGCTTGCCGAGCAGCAAGGTGCGCGAATAGCCGAGGAGCTTTTCCCAGGTCCGATTCAGGTTCTGCAGACGGAGATCGAGCGTGACCACGCCCAGCAGCAGAGGGGAATCCTCGATCGCCCAGTCTTCCCGCCTGCGCCCGAAATCGTCAGTAACCATCTGTAAATTCGTCCATTGTGCTCGCTGGCGGAATCTGTAATTCTGACGCCTTCAGCGATTCGCTGCTCGAAGGAGCAAAGGCTAGCGGGGAGCGCGCCGGCCGTCCAGCGGGAATACCCCGGAAACCATGTCAGGAAATCACGATAGCTAAGGCGAATCAAGGGATTATTCGATATATTCCGAACGCAGTGGAGAGCCTGCCCCGACTTCTGCGTCCGGTAGCGGTGCCGGCCGTGATTCTGCTGACTGCCGCGCTCGCTCTGGCCGCTGGCGCGAAGCTCCCCTACTCGCTATCCGGCCTGACCGTAGTCGGGCCCAGCGTCGTGCTGCTCCTGGGAGTGGCGATCAGCGCCTGGTTCAACCGCGGCCGCGCGTTGATCATGCTGGCCTCGCTCCTCGCCGCGTTTGCGGGCTACAGCCTCGCGCAGGAGCTCGGCGCCAAGAGCTTCGCCGTGCAGGCCGTAACGACCGCGTTCGCAATGCTCGTTCCCTTGAACGTCCTGCTTGCCCTCCTGCTTCCGGATGGCGGCGTGCGCCAGCATAGAAACTACCGCTGGCTTCTCCTGGGTCTGGCCGAGGTCCTCATCGTGATCTGGATCGCCAACGCCGGGCGCTCCGATCTGTCCGGAACCGCGTGGCGCGATGTGCTCGACCATCGGCTGCTGCGCTCGCCTCCCACGCCGCTGGTGGCGCGCGTCATGATCGCGGCGGCGTTCGTGACCGCCCTGGCGAAGGCCTGGCCCCGCCCCGGCCCGAAGGAATTGCGCAAGGAGCCCCGTCCGATCGACGTCGGAATCGCCTCCGCGCTGGTCGCGTTTTTCCTTGCGTGCGAATGGATGGAGGTACGGGGAGGATTTAGCGCGTTCATGTCGGCCGCGGGCGTGATGCTGCTCGCCGCCGTGCTGCAGGAGTCGCACCGCCTCGCGTTCCGGGACGAACTGACGAACCTTCCGAGCCGGCGCGCGCTCGAGGAGCGCCTTGCGGGCCTCGGGCCCAGCTACGCGATCGCCATGATCGACGTGGACCACTTCAAGCAGTTCAACGACGCCCACGGCCACCACGTCGGAGACCAGGTGCTCAAGCTGGTCGCCGCCCGGCTCGCGAGGATCGAGGGCGGGGGGGTGTCGTACCGCTACGGCGGCGAGGAATTCTGCGTGCTGTTCTCCGAGCGCAGCCTCGAGCAGGCGCTGCCGCACCTGGAGCAACTGCGGAAGGACATCGAGGACTATAGAATAGCCGTGCGTGGGGGAGACCGGCCCAGGGAGAGGGAGACCGGAACGCGGCTGCGTGCGGCGCGGTCTCCTGAAAAAACATTGTCGGTGACGGTGAGCATCGGGGCCGCGGAGCGCGACGACACGCTCATCCGGCCGATACTGGTTATCCGCGCTGCGGACGAAGCGCTGTATCGCGCCAAGCACGCAGGGCGGAACCGGGTGATTTGGTAGCGGCAAAGAGGTGCTTGAATCCCTAACATGAGAGAGCCCGTCCGACTCAGACCCGGAATCCCGCGCCGCCCGGTTGCGCCCAAGCGCGCCGAGCTGCTGCTGCGGCTCGAGCACGCGGTGGCACGCTGCGTCACCGAAGCCGACAGCGTTTCGGCGGGCCTGACGGCGGCGATCCGGACGGTGTGCGAGGCGCAGCACTGGGACTGCGGACGTTTTTTCCGCGTCGACGAAGACGCCGGCGTGCTGCGTTTTGACGAATTCTGGACCCGGCGCGGCCCGCAGTTCGACCTTTATATCGAGCGCTCGCGCAGCGTAACCTACGTCCCGGGCGTCGGACTCATCGGAGTCGTATGGCAAACAGGGGAGCCGCTCTGGGTCGCCGACGTCGAGCGTGATCCGCGCGCGTCCCGGAAGACGATCGCGAACGAAGCCGGCATGCACGGCGCGTTCGTCTTTCCGGTGATTTCGGGAGGAAAGATCCTCGGCGTGCTCGGCTTCAACAGCCGCGAAATCCGCGAGCCGGACGAGAATCTGCTGCAGGCGATCCACGTGATCGGCTCGCAGATCGGCCAGTTCGTGCAGCGCAAGCGGGCCGACGAAGTGCTGCGGGAAAGCGAGGAGCGCTTTCGCAGCCTGACCGAGCTGTCCTCGGACTGGTACTGGGAGCAGGACGAGAACTTCCGCTTCACCATGGTTTCGGACAATCTCTCGCGCCGCATCGGACCTACGCGATCGATCATCGGAAAGACGCGCTGGGACCTGCCCACGCTCAACATGACCGAGGCCGACTGGGCGGCCCATCGCGCCCTGCTCGAGTCGCATCAGCCGTTTCGCGACCTCCAGTGGCACCGGCAGGACCAGGACGGCAAGGTGCAGATAGCCAGCATCAGCGGCAAGCCGATCTTCGACGCCGAGGAGCGCTTTCGCGGCTACCGCGGAATCGGCCGCGATATCACCGAAAGCAAGCGCAGCGAGGAAGCCCTTCGCCGCTTCCGTGCGTCCATGGACATGTCGGACGACATGATCCTGCTCGTCGATCGCAAGACCATGCGTTTCATCGACGTGAATGAAGCCGTGTGCCGGAATCTCGGGTACTCGCGCGACGAGCTCCTCGGGATGACGACCGACGCGATCCTGCCGATGACGCGCGAGGAGCTCGAACGCTCCTACGATGAAAT
>JBGQKQ010000192.1:0-5085 GCA_041499655.1 Gammaproteobacteria bacterium | reverse complement strand
CCGGCCCTTCCCGGTGAGCACCAGGATCGGCTGCCCTCCGACAGCCGCCGCGGCCTGCAGGTCGCGCAGGCTGTCGCCCACGCAGGGCGCCTTTTCGAGCGCCAGGTTGAGGCGCTCCGCGATGGCGTGGAACATCCCCGGGTTGGGCTTGCGGCAGGGCGATTGCGCTTCGTCCGTGTCGGGGCAGTAGAACACCGCCTCGATGCGTCCGCCCGCCTGGTTCACCGCGCGGTGCATCTTCGCGTGGATCGCGTTCAAGGTTGCCATGTCCAGGAGACCCCGGCCGATCCCCGACTGATTCGTCGCGACCACCACGCGCCACCCTGCTTGCGTGAACCGCGCGATTGCCTCGATGCTGCCCGGAATGGGACGCCATTCATCAGGATGCTTGATGAAATCGTCACTGTCGTAGTTGATCGTGCCGTCGCGGTCGAGAATGATCAGCTTCATTTTTCGACCGCGAGCTTGGAGATGTCGGCGACCTGGTTCATGAGAATACCTAACTGTTGAAGCAGGGCGGCGCGGTTGTTTCGGATCTTCGGGTCGTCGACCATCACCATTACTTTGTCAAAGAATCGATCAACGTCTGGTTTGATCTTGGCCAGCAATCGCAAATTGATTTCGTATTCCCCAGCGTCGAAATGCTTCTGCGCAATAGGAGATAGGTGTTCCACCGCGTTCGAGAGCGCAATCTCTGCCTGTTCGCTCATCAAGGTTTTATCCGGAACTGAGAATTTGTAACCGATCTCCTCATTTTTCCGAATGATGTTGAGCACACGCTTGTTCGCCACCGCAAGATCCTTCGCTTCCGGCAGCAGCATGAACTTCTTTGTTGCGTCGAGCCGCTTGGGTAGCTGATAGATTCGGCCTCCGGTTTGGCCCACGACCGCTTCGATAAGCGACGTCTCCTCACCGCCTTCGCGAAGAAGATTCTTCATACGATCCACGATGAACTGGCGCACTTCAGGAACAGTACTGGCTTGAAGGCGGCCTTTCGGAAATTTCCTACATGCCTCTTCAACGAGGACAAACAAGTCGAGCGAATTAGGTGTTTCAATCAAGATCCTAACGATGCCGAGACCTTGTCGTCGAAGGGCAAACGGGTCTTTGTCCCCTGTTGGACGCTCTCCGATTCCAAGCATTGCTACAACCGTGTCGAGCTTGTCGGCCAGAGCAACTGCGCACGCGACCTTGTCCTCCGGAACCGCGTCGCCTGAAAACCGCGGCTTATAGTGTTGGGCAATCGCGAGAGCCACTTCTTTCTTCTCGCCATCGTGAAGGGCGTAGTATCGGCCCATAGTGCCCTGAAGCTCTGGAAACTCGCCGACCATACCGGTCAGCAGGTCCGCTTTAGACAGTTCGGCGGCGCGCTCGGCGAGCATGGAGTCGGCACCAAGTGCGCGCGCGATTTCCCCGGTCAGCAGCTTGATCCGCTCCATGCGGTCGAGCTGACTGCCCAGCTTGTTGTGATAGACGACATTTGCAAGCTGGGGTACGCGCGTATCGAGCCGGACTTTCCTGTCCTGATTGAAAAAGAAACGCGCATCTTCGAGCCGGGGGCGCACGACGCGCTCGTTGCCGCTCACGATCGCTTGAGGATTCTTGACCCGCATATTGGACACGACGAGAAATTTCGGCAGCAGCTTCCCGTCGCTGGCAAACAGCGGGAAGTACTTCTGGTTCTGCCGCATAGTCAGGATCAGGCACTCGTGAGGCACTTCGAGGAACGACGCCTCGAATGCGCAGACGTATACAGACGGGAGCTCGACCAGCGCCGTCACCTCGTCGAGCAAGTCCTGATACTCGCCGAGAACGGCCCGCTGACGTTTCGCTTCGGCCTGCAGTTGCCGGTCGATCTCCGCTCTGCGCGCGACGAAGTCGGCGATCACGCGGCCTTTCTTCAGCAAGCTCACTTCGTAGTCATCCGCGCTGCTCAGACGAATCCCGGGCGCGCCCATGAATCGGTGGCCGCTCGTGCTGTTTCCGGACATGGCATCGAGCACGGCTCCGGGAATGACCCGCTTGCCGTGCATCATCACCAGCCCGTGAACTGGGCGCGCGAACAGCGCTTCTCCCGAGCCCCAACGCATAGCCTTGCGGACGGGCAGCTTCTTCACGGCCTCGCCTACGATCTCGGGGAGCACCGCGAGAAGCGATGCGCCCTTGATGCTAGTTCGCGCGACGAACACGCGTCCTCTGGGCGTGTCTTGCTGTGCGAGGGCCTCGACCGATACCCCGTTCTTCCTGGCGAAGCCCGCGACCGCTTCCCGCGGCGCCGTGACCGATGGTCCCTGCACTTCGTTCGAACGGTCCTGTCCATGGGCAAGAACATCAGGTATCAGCGTCGCCAGACGCCGAGGTGTCGCGAAAATCCTTCGGCCTGCGAAGTCGCGGAGCTTCAGCTGGTGTCGCACCAGCCCGTTGAGTATTTCGTCAGCGAAGTGTGTGCTGAGCGCCGACAACGACTTCGGTGGCAGTTCTTCGGTCAGCAGTTCGACGAGAAGGGTATCAGCGGCAGAGCTAGTCGCCCTCTTGGCCATCGCTAAGCTCGCTTTTTCTTCTTGGTCGCAGGCTGCGATTTCGTCATCGGAAACCCGAGTTTTTCCCGCGATTCGTAGTAGGCCTGCGCCACGAGCTTCGCCAGCGCGCGCACGCGTCCGATGTAGGCGGCGCGCTCGGTGACCGAGATCGCCCCGCGCGCGTCGAGCAGGTTGAAGGTGTGCGAGCACTTCAGCACCATCTCGTAGCCGGGAAGCGGCAGCCCCGCTTCGATCAGGCGCTTCGCTTGGGCTTCGTAGCCGTTGAATTGCTCGAGCAGCCAGGCCGCATCGCTCGCCTCGAAGTTGTATTTCGACTGCTCGACTTCGTTCTGGTGGTAGACGTCGCCGTAGCTGATGCCCGGCGTCCACACCAGATCGAATACGTTTTCCTTTCCCTGGAGATACATCGCCAGGCGCTCGAGTCCGTAGGTGATTTCGCCGAGCACCGGCTTGCAATCGAGGCCGCCCACCTGCTGGAAATAGGTGAACTGGGTGATCTCCATGCCGTCCAGCCACACTTCCCAGCCCAGGCCCCAGGCGCCGAGCGTGGGCGACTCCCAGTCGTCTTCGACGAAGCGCACGTCGTGCTGCTTCAGGTTGAAGCCGAGGGCGCGCAGGGAATCGAGATAGAGGTCCTGGATATCCTCGGGAGAGGGCTTCAGCACGACCTGATACTGGTAGTAGTGCTGCAAGCGGTTGGGATTGTCGCCGTAGCGCCCGTCCTTGGGGCGCCGCGACGGCTGCACGTAGGCGGCGCGCCACGGCTCCGGGCCGATCGCACGAAGAAAAGTCGCGGTATGAAACGTGCCGGCGCCCATTTCCATGTCGTAGGGCTGGAGCAGGGCGCAACCCTTGCCGCCCCAGTAACTCTGCAGCTTCAGGATCAGTTGCTGAAAGGTGAGCATGGGCGCGAGGATTTTACCGGCTTTCGCTGCGCCTACCCAAGGCGCGGCGACGGAGAACCGCCAGCGCGGCCAATGCGAAGCTGATCAGGACTATCGGAACGTTGCCCCACCTGACGTAGGGGGACGCACCGGTGTAGCCCTGCGCCTCGCCCGCGAGCACGCCCTCGGTGAACTGCTCCAGCCGCGCGACCACCCTGCCGCGCGGATCGATGATCGCGGTCACTCCGGTGTTCGTCGCGCGCAGCATGGTCCGCCCCGTCTCGATCGCGCGCATGCGCGAGATCTGCAGGTGCTGGCTGGGCGCGAGCGAGTCGCCGAACCAGGCGACGTTCGAGACGTTGACGAGCAGGGTCGCCTCGGGGAGCTGCCGGATGATCTCCTCGCCGAAAGCGTCCTCCCAGCAGATGTTCGGCGCGATCCGCTGCCCGGCGAGCGAGAGCGGCTTGGGGTTCTCCTCGCCCAGGGAGAAATCCGACATCGGAATCGCGACCGTCTTCACGATCCAGCGGAAACCCCAGGGCACGAACTCGCCGAAGGGGACGAGGTGCGCCTTGTCGTAGCGCTGGTGGCGCGACGCGCCCACGCTGATCACGCTGTTGAAGTAGCGCCCGTCGGGCTCGCGAATCGGCACCCCGATGAGGACATCGGCCCCGCGCCAGGCCGTGGCTCGCGCGATGTCCCTCAAGTAGCCGGGATCGACGGCGTCGAGGAAGCGCGGGATGGCCGTTTCGGGCAGCACGATGAGCCTGGCGTCGCTCGACTCGACCAGCTTCTTGTAGAGGGCGAGCGTCGCGGCGTATCGGCCGGCCTGGAACTTGAGGTCCTGGGAGATGTTTCCCTGGAGCAGGGCGACCCGGACGGGTGAGCCCTGCGCCGAAGTCCACTCGACCTGCCTGAGCAATTGTCCGAGACCGAATACGAACACGAGCGCCAGGGATCCGGACAGGCGGGCGCGCGCGGTACCGGTGATGGCGACGTAGAGCAGTCCCGCGCAGAGCGCGGTCGCGAAGGACACGCCGTATACCCCGGCCACGGGAGCCATGCCCGCGAGCGGCGAGTCGACCTGACTGTAGCCCAAAGCGAGCCAGGGGACGTCGGTGAACATCTAGCCTCGCCACCATTCAAAGATCGTCCAGAGGGCGGGAAACGCGACTGCGGCGAAAGCGACGGAGCCGGTGCGCAGCCTGGAAAAGCACCACCCGACCCCGGCCGGATACAGCGAGAGGATCGCGCAATACGCAACCGTGGCGATCGCCGCGAGCGGCGCCGGCATCATCCCGAATTCGTGCAGGCTGATGTAGACCCAGGAGGCCCCGACGCCGAACAGACCCGCGCCGAACGCGAAACCCCTGAGGAACGCGGCCCGCGGCGTCGCGGTCCGCCACAAGAACAGCATCGCGCACAGGGCGGCGATCGGCAGCGGGAATACCGACATCGGGGCGAAGCCCGCGACCGTCAGCGCGCCCGCCGCGGCGGCGGCGAGAAGGGCGAGCTGCGACTTCAGGGAATCCTTCAAGCTTTGGCGGGCAGCCGATGCACCTGAAGGGCGTGCAGCCTGCGGCTGTCGGCGCGGAGTACCTGCACGCGCAGGCCGTCCATGGTGATGGCCTCGCCGCGCCGGGGAAGGCGGCCGAATTGAT
>JBGQKQ010000191.1:0-5086 GCA_041499655.1 Gammaproteobacteria bacterium | reverse complement strand
GATGGCCGAAGAAGCCGAGGTGGATCTGGTGGAAATCGCGCCGCTTGCCAAGCCGCCGGTTTGCAAGCTGATGGACTACGGGAAGTTCAAGTACCGCGAGGCGAAGAAGGCCCACGAGGCGAAGCTCAAGCAGAAACAGATCCACGTCAAAGAGGTCAAATTTCGTCCCGGAACGGACGAGGGCGACTACAAGATCAAACTGCGCAACCTGATCAAGTTCCTGGACGAAGGGGACAAGACCAAAGTCACCTTGCGCTACCGGGGCCGGGAGATGGCGCACCAGGAGTTCGGCGTGCGGCTGATAGAGCGCGTGAAGCAGGATCTGGAACCGCACGCGATAGTGGAGCAGTACCCGAAGATGGAAGGGCGTCAGCTGATCATGGTGCTGGCGCCGAAGAAGGGCAAGAAAGAAATCAAGAAGCCGGTGAAAAAGGAAGTCAAGAAAGAAATCAAGAAGGAACCGAAACCTGAGGTTTCGCCCTAGCGTACGGCGGGTTTCATAAGAAGTGGTACCGAGGTCGGAAAGCGCTCCGTTGGAGCCACCCGGCGCCATGTCAAAACAGGAATAGTGCAAATGCCAAAGATGAAAACCAAGCGCAGCGCCGCTAAGCGCTTCAAGACCCGCTCCGGCGGCAGCATCAAACGCTCGCAGGCGTTCAAGCGCCACATTCTCACCAAGAAGACCACGAAGAACAAGCGCCATTTGCGTGGCACTGCCGGTGTGCATTCCACGGACAAGCAGCGCGTCCGCGCGATGCTCCCTTACGCATAAAGAGGAGCCGCCATGCCACGAGTCAAACGCGGCGTAACCGCGCACGCCAAACACAAGAAAGTCATTCGCCAAGCCAAGGGGTTTCGCGGCCGTCGCGGCAACGTCTTCAACATTGCCAAAGAGGCGGTGATGAAGGCGGGACAGTATGCCTATCGCGACCGCAAGCAACGCAAGCGCCAGTTTCGCGGTCTCTGGATCGCCCGCATCAATGCGGCGGTGCGCGAGCACGGCATGACGTACTCGGCCTTCATGCACGGCCTGAAGAAGGCTTCGATCGAAATCGACCGCAAGGTGCTCGCCGATCTGGCGGTGGCCGACAAAGCCGCCTTCGCGCAGCTCGCGGGCCAGGCCAAAGCCAAGCTCGCCGCGTAAGCCCGGTTGAACGCCCTCCCGGCGGGGGGCGTCGCAGCGCCCACGCCCCTCCCCGAGGGGAACAGGTTCATGACCGACCTCGACAAACTCGTTTCCGAAGCGATTGCCCGGTTCGGCGGCGTCAGCGACGCAGCCGAGCTCGAGAGGGTCAAGGCGCGCTATCTCGGCAAGTCGGGTGCGATCCCCGAAGCGATGAAGGAGCTGGGACGACTCGCGTCGACCGAGCGGCGCGAGGCAGGGGCCCGCATCAACTCCGCCAAGGATCGTATCGAGGTGGCGCTCGCCGCGCGGCGTGAAGCCTTGACTGCCGCGCAGCTCCATGCCCGCCTCGCCGAGGAGGCGCTCGACGTGACCCTCCCCGGCCGCGGAAGGGGCACGGGAGGCATCCACCCCGTAATACGCACCTGGCAGCGCATCGAGGCGATTTTCGGCTCGATCGGCTTCGATGTCGCCGACGGACCCGAGATCGAGACCGATTGGTACAACTTCACCGCTCTCAATCAGCCGGAAAATCATCCGGCGCGGTCCATGCACGACACGTTTTATGTCGAGGGCGGACTGCTCCTGCGCACCCATACGAGCCCGATCCAGGTCCGTTACGCGCGCACGCACAAGCCGCCCATCAAAGTCATTGCGCCCGGCCGCGCCTACCGGGTGGACTCGGACGCCACTCATTCGCCGATGTTCCACCAGGTCGAAGGCCTGTGGATGGACGAGGACGTCAGCTTCGCCGATCTGAAGAGCGTCTATATCGATTTCCTGCGCCGGTTTTTCGAGACCGAGGACCTGCGCGTACGCTTCCGTCCGTCCTTCTTTCCCTTCACAGAGCCGTCCGCGGAGATCGACATGATGTTCGGCACCGGCCCGAACCAGGGAAAGTGGCTGGAGATATCCGGCGCCGGGCAGGTGCATCCGAACGTAGTACGCAACTACGGCCTCGATCCAGAACGCTATATCGGCTTTGCGTTCGGTTCGGGTCTGGAGCGCCTCACCATGCTCCGCTACGGTGTCGACGATCTGCGGCTGTTCTTCGAGAACGACCTGCGCTTCTTGCGGCAGTTCGCCTGACTCATGCAATTCTCCGAGCGCTGGCTGCGCAGCTTCGTCGATCCGCCGTTGGCAACGGATGAGCTTGCGCGCCTGCTCACGATGTCCGGCGTCGAGGTCGAGACCTGCCGCCCGGTGGCGCCGCCATTCTCGGGCGTGGTCGTCGGGCAGGTGCGATCGGTGCAGAAGCACCCCAACGCCGACCGGCTGACCGTATGCAGCGTGAATGTCGGAACGGGTGAGCCTCTCTCCGTAGTATGCGGAGCGCCCAACGTAGTTGCCGGCATGAAGGCGCCGGTGGCGCTGGTTGGCGCTAAGCTCCCTGGGGCATCGCCCGGAGAGCCCCTGGTGATCAAGGCGACATCCATGCGCGGCGTCGAGAGCCGCGGGATGCTGTGCTCGGCGCGCGAGCTCGGCCTGTCGGACGACCACAGCGGGCTGCTCGCGCTGCCTGGTGACGCGCCCCTGGGCCGCGACGTACGCGAGGTGCTCGCGCTCGATGACCACTTGTTCATGCTCAAGCTCACGCCCAACCGCGCTGATTGCCTGTCGGTCCTGGGCGTCGCACGCGAGGTGGCGGCCCTGACCCGGGCGAAGCTCCAGGTGCTCGAAATCCGGCCCGTGCCGGCAGTGATCGACACGACGTTCCCAGTGAAGATCAGCGACCCGCGCGGCTGCGGCCGGTTTGCCAGCCGCGTGATTCGCGATGTCAATGCCTCCGCTTCCACCCCTGCGTGGATGAAGGAGCGGCTGGAGCGTGCCGGCCAGCGCTCGATTTCCGCGCTCGTTGACGTCACCAACTACGTCATGCTCGAGCTCGGTCGCCCGCTGCACGTCTACGACCTCGAGAAGCTCGCCGGAAGCATCGACGTGCGCTTCGGCCGCAAGGGCGAGCGCGTGAAGCTCCTCAATGAGATGACGGTAGACGTAGACGAGACCGTGCTGTGCATCACCGACAGGTCGGGTCCCATCGGGCTCGGGGGCATCATGGGTGGCGACTCGACCAAGGCCGATCTTACGACGCGGAATATCTTTCTCGAGTCGGCGTTCTTCTATCCGGACGCCATCGCCGGGCGCGCGCGCCGCTACAACTTCACCAGCGATGCGTCGCACCGCTTCGAGCGCGGCGTGGACTTCGACAACAACGTGGCCGGAATCGAGCGCGCCACGCGGCTCATCCTGGACATCTGTGGTGGCGAGCCCGGTCCTACCGCGGACATCGTGGCGAAGCTGCCCGAGCGCAGACCCGTGCGCATGCGCGTCGCGCGCGCACACAAGATCATCGGGGTGCCGGTGCCCGATGCCGAGATAGCCGATATTTTCGGCCGGCTGGGTCTCGCACATTCGCGCGAGGGCGCGGGCGAAGGGACGTTCGTCGTCACTCCGCCTTCGTTCCGCTTCGACATCGAGATCGAGGAAGATCTCATCGAGGAAGTGGCGCGCGTCCACGGCTTCGAGCGCATACCCGCGCGTCCGCCGCGCGCACCCGTCGTCATGCGCCCACAGCGCGAGACGCATCGCTCGTCACACGCTCTGCGGCAGCGGCTCGCAGACGCCGACTACCAGGAAGTGATCAATTTCGGGTTCGTCGACCCGCAGTGGGAAGCCGACTTCGCGGGCGAAGCCAACCCGATTCGCGTCCTCAACCCGATCGCGAGCCAACTCGCGGTAATGCGCACCACGCTGTTCGGCAGCCTGGTGGGGAACGTCGGCCACAACTTGGGACGCAAGCTCCCGCGCATCCGGGTATTCGAGTTGGGGCGCGTGTATTTGCGTGATCCCGCGGCCAAGGAGGGTGAACTGGACGTGGCCGGGGTCCGCCAGCCCGTACGGGTCGGCGCGGTCGCATACGGCCCTGCATTCGAGGAACAATGGGGCGTTCCCGTCCGCGACGCGGATTTCTACGACGTCAAGGCGGACGTCGAGGCGCTGCTGGCGCCTCGGGCAGCGCGTTACGAATCGGCGCAGCACCCGGCCCTGCACCCCGGGCGCTCGGCGCGCGTGCTGCTGGACGGGACTTCCATCGGATGGGTCGGGGAACTGCACCCGCGCTGGCAGCAGAAATATGGCCTGCCGTTACCTGCGGCCTTGTTCGAGCTTGACCTTGAGGCGCTGGGGCGGGTCGAACTGCCAAGGTACCGCGAGGTATCGAAATATCCACCGGTGATCCGCGACCTCGCCCTTGTGGTCGACGAGGGCCTCCCGGCGGCGGCCTTGCTGGAAGAAATGAGCCATTTTCGGCCCGCCGGAGTGCAGGAAATCCGGCTGTTTGACTTTTATCGGGGTAAGGGTGTAGAAAGGGGTAAAAAAAGCCTTGCGTTTCGGGTAGTTATGCAAGATACTGCAAGGACGTTGACCGATGCGGAAGCGGACGCCGCAATGGCGCAACTGACTGAGCTTCTTGCCGCGAAATTCGGTGCTAAATTACGTACTTAAGTAATGAAGTGGAGGGGGTTTCACCCTTCCAAGGGAGCAGAAATGACGCTGACGAAAGCCGAGCTGGCGGACATGCTTTTCGAAAAAGTCGGCCTCAACAAGCGCGAGGCGAAGGACATGGTCGAAACGTTCTTCGAAGAGATCCGTCTTGCGCTCGAAAGCGGCGAAAGCGTGAAGCTGTCGGGATTCGGGAATTTCCAGCTTCGCGACAAGCCGCAACGACCCGGCCGCAACCCTAAGACCGGCGAGGAGATCCCGATTACGGCGCGGCGCGTGGTGACGTTCCACGCCAGCCAGAAACTCAAGGCCCTGGTCGAGCAAACGCATGGAAAGCAAGGCGACCAAGGATAGCCTGCCTGCGATTCCCGCAAAGCGCTACTTCACCATCGGAGAGGTGAGCGAGCTGTGCGGGGTCAAGCCGCACGTCCTGCGCTACTGGGAGCAGGAATTCACGCAGCT
>JBGQKQ010000190.1:0-5104 GCA_041499655.1 Gammaproteobacteria bacterium | reverse complement strand
GTCCGGATTCGCATAGATCGCGTCGCGTTCCTCCATGGCGCTCCACATCTCGGCGTGGCCCTGCAGCACCACGTCCAGCACGCGCTCGGTTTCGAAGGCGAACTGGTCCTGCCGCAGCCTGCCCACTCGCTCGCTCTTGTCGATCGCCACCGTGCCGGCGCTGGGCTCGAGCTCGCCGCCCAAGATCTTCATGAAGGTGGACTTGCCGCTGCCGTTGGCGCCGATCAGGCCATAGCGGTACCCGCCGCCGAATTTCACGGAGACGTCGGAGAACAGGGGCTTGGCCCCGAACTGCATGGCGATGCCGGAGGCGACGATCACTGGGGTTCCAGAAACAAAAAGCTGGCCTCAGCCAGCTTGGATTTCGACCAACTGCGAGGGAGCATTGTAGCAGCCTCGCCGCCACGGCCGCCCGCGCGAGCAGCGAGCGCTGGATTGTCCCCAATAAACAAGAAGAAGTCCCGAATTGCGAATCATGCAGGGCGGCCATATCCCATCCTGTCGCCGGGACCCCAAGGATTGGAGCGATGCGCAACGAGGACATCGAACGCTTCTGGTCACAGACACGGTCGCAGCTTGATGAGGTCGCGATGAATGCGAAGGTCGAGGAGATTTCGCTCTCCGATCCGATGCTCATCGACACCCACGTGCGCACACGCACGGTTCACGAGGTCGTGCTGGCCAGCCTGGGAGGCGTGCGCATCCGCGCATGGTATTCGGTCCCGGCGGGCGAGCCGCCGTCTGGCGGCTGGCCGGCGATCATGGAGCTCCCGCCATACAAGGAGCAAATGCCGCTCCCACTGCACCTTGGCATGCACGGTTTCGCCACGCTGTCTCTGTTTCCCAGAGGCCAGGGGCTCAGCAGGAAGGAGTCGCAGGTCGAAGTGGACACCAAGGTCGTGCAAAACGTTACGGACCGCGAGAAGTACTACTACCGTGGCGCCTACATGGACTGCGTGCGCGGCATGGACTTCCTGAGCGGCCGGAGCGAGATCGATGCAGGTCGCATCGGAACCTGGGGCTTTAGCGCGGGCGGGGGCCTCAGTCTCGCCACCGCCGCTCTGGACGCCAGGGTCAAGGCAGCGGTCGCCAGCGTGCCGTGGCCCTGCGACTTCCAGCGCAATGCGCAGGCAAGCACCCCCCCGTTCGTGAGGGTACGCGAATACCTCGAGCGCAATCCTGCGCAGCGCGACCAGGTGATGAAGACACTCGAATACTTCGACATCGTCAACCTGGTCGATTCGATCCAATGCCCGGTGCTGATCGGCGGCGCGATCGTCGACGACCTGCATCCGATTCAGTCGACACTGCTCGCCTATGAGCGCATCAAGTCGAGAAAGGCCAGCCACATCTATCCCGATCTTACGCATGAGTACCGATCGGACTTCACCTTCAATGCCCTATCGTGGATGAAGCGGCACCTGTGACGCTCCGCGATCTGAGCGCTTTGATCGGCCGCAGCGCGACCTCAACCGAGTTGGCCGCGGCCGCACCCGTCGCGCGCATGGCGGCCACGCTGGGCGTCGACCCGCCCGCCTCGGCGCACGGCGACGTCCTGCCGGCGGGCTGGCACGGAGTGTATTTCGGCCCGCTACTGGCCGCGAAGAACCTGCGCCTCGACGGCCAGTCGGCCCTGCCCCCGGTGCCGCTGCGCAAGTTCCGCATCGGCCTGGACCGCGCGCAGTTCCCCGGCGACCTGCGGCTCGGCGACGAGATGAAGCGGATCTCGACGATCGCCAAGGTCGCCATCGAGGAGCGCGTCGAGGGGCCGGTGGTCAGAATCGTCCAGCGCAACGAGATCTCCGGATCGCGCGGCCTCGCCGTGGTCGAGGAGCGCGAGATCCTCTATTTCGACGATCACCCGCCAGCAACGGCGCCGGCGCCCGCCCTTCCGCGGCCGGTGTGGCGCCGGATCGTCGAGCCCGACCCAGTGCTCCTGTTCAGGTACTCCGCGCTGCGGTTCAATAGTCATCGCGTGCACTACGACCGCGATTTCGCGATGAAGGAGGAAGGGCTCCCGGGTCTGATCGTGCAGGCCGCCCTCATCGCCCAGCTGCTGATCGAGCTGTGCCGGGCGATGCTGCCAGCGCGCCGCATCGCCTCATTCAGCCCCGTCACGCGCCATCCCATCTACGACACCGGCCCGTTCACACTGTGCGGCGCGCCCTCGCCCGACAGGCACTCGGCTACCCTGTGGGCACTTGACCCCGACGAGGCGCCGGCGCTTGTCGGGGACGTCGCCTTTGCGGAGTGACCATGGCAAACGAGAAGCCTCACACCCCAATATGCGACCGGATGCGCGCGAGCGGCGCGTGGAACCCGGTCTGGGATGAATTTGCGCGCATGGACCCCGCCTGGACCGAGAAGTTCATGGACATGGCGAGCATGCCGATGGCCTCCGGCGTCCTCGACGCGAAGACGGTCGAATTTCTCGCCATCGCCATCAACGCGTCGTGCACGCACATGTATGCGCCGGGCGTCCGCCGGCACGTCCGGAGGGCCCTCGAGCTGGGTGCGCGCCGGGAGGAGATCCTGGCCGTTCTCCAGTTCGTCAGCCTCATCGGCATCCACAGCTGCAGCCTCGGCGCGCCGATCCTCACCGAGGAGCTCGCCGCGCTCGCCCAGTCGAAGCACCCTTCGCCCATCAACGAGAAATGAGGTCACCATGAACTTCGCAGACGATTCACTGCTTCCGGAATGCCAGGAAAAGCTCGTCATCCAGGTCGCGCCCTACGGCCCGCAATGGCTGCCCTCGGATTCGGACGACATCCCGGTCAGCATGGACGAGCAGGTGCAAAAGGCCGTCGATTGCTACAACGCCGGCGCGACTGTCCTGCACGTGCACGCGCGTGAGGCGGACGGCCAGGGCTCCAAGCGCCTGTCGACCCTGTGCGAGCTGCTCGGGCGCCTGCGCAAGGCCGTGCCGAAGATGGTGCTGCAGGTCGGCGGCTCAATCTCCTTCGCCCCGCCCGCCGAGGGCGACCAGGCGAAATGGCCCGGCTACGATACGCGCCACGACCTGGCCGAGCTCACGCCAAAGCCCGACCAGGTGACGATCATGATCAACTCGAACCAGATGAACCTGGTCGAGCTGATGTCGGAGGAGGATCTGGCCGGCACCTCGTTCTCGAAGCCCGAGTACTACAACGCCTACCGGGAAATGGTCATCGATGCGTCCCCGTCGTTCTACCTCGAGCATCTGAAGCGCCTGGTGAAGGCGGGCATCCAGCCGCACTTCATGCTGCTGCACGTTCCGCAGCTCGAATCAGTCGAGCGCTTGATCCGCAGGGGCGACTACACCGGGCCGCTGGTGCTGAACTACGTCGCCATGGGCGGCGGCGCCGCCGGGCATCACCCCTCCGACATGCTCGAATTCATCCGGCGCACGCCGGACGGCGCAGTGCTCACCATCGAGTCGACCATGCGCTCGGTGATCCCGATGTGCACGATGGCGATCGCCCTGGGGCTGCATGTGCGCGTCGGCGTCGAAGACAACCTGTGGCGCGCCGGCGGCGAGCGCATGACATCGGTGCAGCAGGTCGAGCAGATGGTGCGCATCGCGCGCGAAATCGGGCGCGAGGTCGCCAGCGGCGAGGAAGCGCGCGAGATCTATCAGATCGGCACCCACTGGAACAGCGTCAACGAGGCGCTGACGCACCTGGGCATGGCGCCGAACCGCAGGCCGCGCAAACGCGGCGCGCCGGTGAGAGCCGTCGCATGACTCGCGAGCCGGCGGACGGGACCACGAGGTGAGCGAGCCGCAGACTGCCCTCGTGACGGGGGCGGCCCGCGGCATCGGGCGGGAGGTCGCGAAGCAGTTCCTCGAGCGCGGCGCGCGGGTCATCGCGCTCGACCGCGAATTCGGGGGGAGCGAGCTTCCCGACAGCCCCGCCGTGCAGCGCGTCCGATACGACCTCACGGACCTCCCCGGCATCCCGCGACTGGTGGGTTCGCTCGGCCGGATCGACGTGCTCGTCAACAACGCCGGGCTGCTGAACGGCAAATCCTGGGAGGACTACGCTGCGGAGCCGCGCGAGCGCATCCTCGCGGTCAACCTCGAGGCGCCGGTCGAGCTCATCCGCGCGGTGGCGCCGCAGATGGTGAAGCGCGGATCGGGCCGAATCGTTAACCTCGCCTCGATCGGCGCGTATACCGCGCATCCGGACGTCTGGTACGGGGTGACGAAGGCCGGCATGGTGAGCCTGACCAAGAGCTTCGCGTCCTACCTCGGGCGCCATGGCATCCAGGTCAACGCCGTTTCGCCGGGTCCGATCGAGACGGAGCTGCTCCTCGAGATGGGCGCCCATGCGCCCGAGCGCATGGCGTGGCTCAAGCGTACCGCGTTTTCCGGCCGGCTCGGGCAGCCGCGCGAGGTGGCCGAAGTGATCTACTGGCTCGGCACGTCCAGCCCGGCGTATGTGAACGGCACCGTCATCGATGTGATGGACGGCTGCTACACACGCTGAGTGGCCTACAGGCCGTAGGCCGTGACGTAGCCGTCGGCGACCGCGTCGCGTATGCCGCGGAAGCCCTCGACATCGCCGATCACGAAGACCTCGCCGACGGTCCCCTTCAGTTCCGTGGCGACCGGCACCGGATGGGGCCCGATGCCGAGGGCGACCATCACCGTGTCCGCCTCCACGACGGAGCGCTGGCCTTGCGTGTCCGCCACGACCACGCCCGCACGCGTAATCTCCTCGATCTTTGCCGACGTCAGCACGGACACGTTGCCGCCCTCGATCTCGTTGCGCAGCGCGTCCATGGTCGTCTCCTCCATGTCATGGCCGTACTGCGGCGAGGACTCCAGAATCGTCACCTTCTTCCCGCTGAGCGCGAGGTGCAGCGCGAGCTTTCCCCCCGAGAGCTGCCCGCCGACCACGACGACCCGCCTTCCGACCAGCAGGTCGGTGTCGAGCACGTAGCGTGCCAGCGCGGGCGAGAAGAAGCGACTGATGAACGGGCCCAGGGCGCGAAGCAGCAGGGTCTTCCTCACCGGCACGCCGCGCACGAGGTTCAACAGGTCCTGGCCGCCGAAGACGTTACTGCGCTCGGCGCCGGCCACGCGCAGCTCGACGAATTCCCCGCCTGTGGCAAAGATGATCGC
>JBGQKQ010000189.1:0-5174 GCA_041499655.1 Gammaproteobacteria bacterium | reverse complement strand
CTTGTGGCCGCGATCGCGGCGGGCGGATCGAGCCTGCGCGATTTCGTGCACTCCGACGGGACTTCGGGTTACTTTCAGCAACATTATTACGTCTACGATCGCGCCGCGCTTCCCTGCCGGGTTTGCGGAGCCGGAATCCGGGTGGCGCGCCTCGGCCAGCGTTCCAGCTTCTACTGTTCGACCTGCCAGACCTGAGCGGGCCTTACTTCCGGCGCTTGCCGACCCTCTGCGCGAGCGCGCGGACGACGAGCGGCTGGACGAACGTGCTCACATCGCCTCCCAGCGATGCGATCTCGCGCACGATCGTCGCCGAAATGAACTGGTACTGCTCGGCGGGGGTCAGGAAGACCGTCTCGACATCCGGATACAGATTACGGTTCATGCCCGCCATCTGGAATTCGTACTCGAAGTCCGACACCGCTCTGAGGCCCCGCACGATGACTTGAGCCTTCTGCGCCCGGACAAAGTCCATCAGCAGGCCGCGAAAGCCTTCGATCGTCACGTTGCCGTACGGTTTCAAGACCTCGCGCGCGAGGCGGATGCGCTCTTCGAGTTCGAAGAAGTGGCGCTTCGCCTCGCTCGCGGCGATGCCGACGACCACCTGATCGAAGAGCGCCGCCGCACGCCGCACCAGGTCCTGATGTCCCAGGGTAATCGGATCAAACGTTCCCGGATACACCGCCTTGATCATCGACATCCCCTACCAGAAGATAGAAATGCACGCTCCCCGCGCGCGAACTCTTGAGGACCGTCCAGCCGCGCTGCGGCTGCAACGGCGACGCGCTTTCCACGTACACGCGCCCGTGCGGGGAAAGAAGCCCGCGTACCAGGGAAAGCGCCGCGGCCTGCAGGTTCAGACGGTACGGCGGATCGACGAACACGACGTCGAAGCGCGAGCGCGTTTCCCGGGCGAATTCTAGCGCATCGCCGCGGACGACAGTCAGGTTGTCCGCACCGAGCTTGCCCGCGCTCTCGCGAAGCGCCCGCAACGCCGCGGGATCCTTCTCCACCATGACGGCCGAGGCCGCGCCGCGCGAGAGGGCCTCGAAGCCGAGAGCGCCGCTGCCCGCGAACAGGTCGAGGCACGCCATGCCGGTCAGGTCCTGCCCCAGCCAGTTGAAGAGCGTTTCGCGGACGCGATCCGGCGTCGGTCTCAGATCCGCGGCGTCGGGAAATTCGAGGATGCGGCTGCGCCATCGGCCGCCGATGATGCGAACGGTGTTGCGTCTAGTCCGTCGCACCGACGACCACGGTGGCGAGCTTGTCCGGAGCGACGCGGCGCGCAAAGGCGTCGCGGACCTGGTCGAGCGTCACCGCCTCCAGCCGCGCGGGGTAGGCATCCAGCCAGTCCGCCGGCAGCCTGTAGAAAGCGATCACGGCCACCTGCTCGAGGAGCTTGCGGTTGGTATCGATGCGCAGGGGAAAGCCGCCGATGAGGCTTTTCTTCGCCGCGTTGAGCTCGGTCTGCGTGGGTCCCCGCGCCACGAACTCCGCGATCACGTCGCGCACGCGCTTGAGGGCCTCGTCCGCCTGGTCGCGGCGCGTCTGCAGGCCGACCTGGAAGGGACCGCGCTGCGCGAACGGGTAGAAATAGCTGTAGACGCTGTAGGCAAGGCCGTGCTTGCTGCGCACTTCGCTCATCAGCCGCGAGACGAACCCGCCCCCGCCGAGGATGTAATTTCCCACGAGAAGGGGAAAGTAGTCGGGGTCGTCGCGAGCCAAGGCGGCCTCGCCGAGGAGCACGTGGCTTTGCGTCGAAGGATGCCCCACGCGCACCGTTTCTCCCGGCCCCGGTAGCGCAGGCGGCGGGAGCGCGACGTCGCCACCCTGCGCAAGGCGCGAAGTGAGCTGCTCGGCGAGAGATCTTGCGGCATCGATGCTCAAGTCGCCGACGATCGTCACGGCGGCGCCCGCGGTCCCGTAATGCGCGCGGTAGTGGCGCTCGACGTCTTCCCGGGTGATCGCGGCGAGCGTGGAGGGTGTCGCGGTCAGCCCGTAGGGGTGCGACGGATACATGAGGGCGTACAAGCGCTTTTCGGCGATATGGTCGGGCTGGGTTTCGGCTTCGGCGGCGTTTGCGATGGCGCGCGCTTTCTCGCGCTCGAAGATTTCGCCTGCGAAGCGCGGCGACTGCAGGATGTCGGCGAGCGTCTCCACGGCCAGCTTGCGCTCGGCCTCGGACGACAAGGTCCTCAGCGCGAAGCCGGCGCGATCGAGGTCGAAGCTGTCGCGCAGCTGTGCGCCGGCATCGGCGATCCGGCGGTCCACTTCGGTTTCGGAATAGCGCGCGGAGCCGCCTTTCAGCAGGGTGAGCGTAAGCTGGCCAAGGCCGGCGCGCGCGCGCGGATCGTAGGCGCTGCCCGCCGTGAACTCGACCGAGACATCGACGATCGGCAAGGCGTGGGTTTCGACGAAGTACGCCCGCGCTCCCGACTGCGTGGTCCAGTGCTCGATCTGCACCCTCGCACCGGCGGGCAGGGCCGCCGCGAGAAGCAGCAGCGTGATCGGAGCGCGCAGCGCGGGACGCATGCTCAGTGCGCGGCGGCGGGCGCGGTGTGCGCCGGCGCACTCCGGCCGAGCGGCTGGGGATCGAGCACGGCCACGGTCAGCGAATCATCGACAAGGACCTTCGCGGCGACGCTCCGGACCTGCTCGGCCGATATCGCCTTGAACCGCTCGGGAATCCGGTCGGCGTCGCGAAAGGACAGGCCGCTCGACTCCAGCTCGCCGATCTCCATCGCCTGGGCGAAAAACGAGTCCCTGCGGTAGACGAGCTGCGCGAGGAGCTGCACCTTGGCGCGCTCCAGTTCTTCGGGGGTCACCCCCTGGACCGCGACCTGAGCCGCGACCTCCCGCAGGGCGGACTCGAGCTCGGCTCCGGAGTGTCCCTGAGCGGCAGCGGCGTTCAGAAATACCATTCCCGGACCGCGTGAAAGGAGCTCGTACTCGGCGCCCGCGGACGTGGCGATGCGGCGCTCCCGCACCAGGATCTGATTGAGCCGGGCCGCGTCGTTGCCCCCAAGGACCTTCACCAGCACGGCGATCGCAAACGGCTCCCAGTCATTCGCCGGATCGCGCAGGGCCGGCGCTTTGTACCCGAAGCGCACGTAAGGCAGCTCGGCCGACGCCTTCAGCACCACCCGCCTCATGCCTCGCTGAGCGGGCTCGGACTGCGGTTTGCGGGGCGGCATGGCCCTGCGCGCGAGCGGCCCGTAATACCGCCTGGCCCAGGCGGCAACCTGCCCGGGGTCGACATCGCCGACTACGACGACGGTCGCGTTGTTCGGGGCGTACCAGCTCCGGTACCACGCCGATGCGTCCTTCCAGTCCATGTTCTGGAGATCCTGCATCCACCCTATCGTCGGCCACTTGTAGGGATGCGCCGAGAACGCCGTGGCGAGCAGGTTCTCGTCCAGCAGGGCGCGCGGCTGATCCTCGGTGCTCAGGCGGCGCTCTTCCATCACCACCTTGATCTCCCGCGCGAACTCTTCGGGACGGATCGCGAGATTCGCCATGCGGTCGGCCTCCAGCCGCATCACGAAGGGCAAGCGGTCGCGATGCACCTGCTCGTGATACACGGTGTAATCCGTCGAGGTGAAGGCATTGTCCCGCCCTCCTGCCTCGGCGACCAGCCGCGAAAACTCCTCGGGGCCGATGCGGCGCGTTCCCTTGAACATCATGTGCTCGAGCACGTGCGCAACGCCGGTCGTCCCCGGCGACTCGTCCATCGAGCCTGCCCGATACCACACCTGCTGCACCACGGTCGGCGCGCGGTGGTCCTCCTTGACGATGAGACGCAGCCCGTTCGCGAGAGTGAACTCGCGCGGTTCGGCTTGCGCCGCCGGCGCGAGCGCCAGCGCTGCGAAAACCAGGACGGCTTGACGGGAAACCATTGCGGCGAATGCTAAAATCCGAGGTCGCTATTCTATAGCGGTTTGCCTCCGTCATTTCTCTCGACCATGCTTGAAGCATCCTCGGAAACCACCCCGCAGTCCTCCTGGACGGCGCGTCTCGGGCTAGGCCTCGCCAGAACGCGTTCGCGCCTCTCGAGCCTGTTCGGCGGCCGTGCCGTCGACCCTGCGCTGTATGAAGAGATCGAAGCGGCGCTGCTCGCAAGCGATGCAGGCGTCGACGCGACACGGCTGTTGCTCGCCCGGCTGCGCGAGCGGGCGGGCGACGCGACAACGGCCGAACAACTGAGATCGGTGCTGTGCGAGACGCTCGTCGAGTTGCTCTCTCCGCTTGAGCGTCCTCTCGATCTCCCCGGAAAGAAGCCCTATGTAATCATGCTCGCAGGGGTTAACGGCGCGGGCAAAACGACGTCGGCCGGCAAGCTCGCGAAATTCTTCCGGGACCAGGGCCGTTCGGTCCTGCTCGCCGCGGGGGATACCTTTCGGGCCGCGGCGCGCGAGCAGCTCGCAGCGTGGGGCGAGAGGAACGGGGTCGAGGTCGTCGCGCAATCGGGGGGCAATCCCGGCGCCGTCGTGTTCGACGCGATCGCCGCGGCGCGGGCGCGTGGCACCGATGTGGTGATCGCCGACACCGCGGGACGCCTGCCGACGCAGTCGCACCTGATGGAGGAGCTTGCCAAGATCAAGCGGGTGGTTGCCAAGGCCGAACCGGGTGCCCCGCACGAGATATGGCTCGTGCTCGATGCCAACACCGGCCAGAATGCGCTCAATCAGGTCAAGGTCTTCGACGATGCGCTCGGCCTCACGGGACTGATCCTCACGAAGCTCGACGGGACCGCGAAGGGCGGAGTGGTGTGCGCGATCGCGCTGGCACGATCGCGAAATCCGCTGCCGCTTCGGTTTCTCGGGGTGGGCGAAGGTGCGGATGATCTCCGGCCTTTTGCCGCCCGTGAGTTCGCTGCGGCCGTTCTCGGCTAGCCTCACCCGCGACTCTCCGGCATGGCGATCATCTCGCTCCATCAGGTCAGCAAGCGCTACCCGGGAGGGTTCGAAGCACTGAAGGCGGTCAGCTTTTCGGTCGAGCCGGGGGAAATGCTGTTCCTCACCGGCCACTCCGGGGCCGGCAAGACGACGCTTCTCAAGCTGATTGCCGCCATCGAGCGCGCCAACGGCGGGACGGTGCTGGTCAACGGCCAGAATGTTTCGTCGATGCGCCCGGCAGCGATACCCTACTTGCGGCGCAACCTGGGCCTGGTTTTTCAG
>JBGQKQ010000188.1:0-5204 GCA_041499655.1 Gammaproteobacteria bacterium | reverse complement strand
GCGCGCAGGGGCTCCGGCGTGTCCGGCCGGCTCAGCCGCTCGTCGATGGGTTCGGCAAGGCGCATGATCTCCATGTGCCCGCGCACCGCCTGGGCGTAGTAGTCGATCGTGCCGCAGCCCGACACGAGGAAGAGTGCACCGGCCGCCGCGAGCCGCCTCATCGTTGAAACGCCCCCGTCCTCAGGAACGCCGCGGTCTGGCGCGCCGCGCCCGGCGAAACCAGCATCTCGGAGTGCGCCAGCGGAAGAACCAGGCGATCGCGCATCGCGGGCAGCCTCGTCTCGTCGACGCAGACCACGCCGTCGTTGGGCGAAGGCAGGCGCACCAGCAGCCGCCCCAGCCCGAACGCGCGCGTGCCGGCGATGACGCCGACTTCCACGCCAGCGGGAAGCGAAACGTCGGCGGGTTCGCGCCACACGCTCAGGCTGCGGCCGAGAAGGAAATTGCCGCCGGAGCGCCGCGAGAGCGCCGCCGCCGCCCGGCAACCCGCGACCGGGGCGCCGAGCAGAACGACACGGCGCACGCGCGGGTCGGGTTCGCGCTGTAGGTAGCGCAGGACGATCACCCCGCCGAGGCTGTGGCCGACCAGGTGCACGCGCGGTGCGTCGAGCGCGGCGATGCGCGCCGCGAGCTGCGCGAGATGGTCTTCGAGGTTCTCGCTCATGGTGCTATAGGTCAGCGCCCGCGCCGCGAAGCCTTCGCGCCGCAAGACATGCGTCAGGTACGCCATGACCAGCTGGTTCATCCAGGCCCCGTGCAACAGCACCACCGCGTCGGGCTTCATTCGCGCTACCGAACCACGGCTACCCTGCGCTGCGCGAGCAGAGCCAGGCCGGTCGCGAACGGCAGTATCGCGATGAAAATGAAGCCCGAGCCGTAGTGCCCGCTTGCCGAGACGATCGCGCCGAACATCGGCGGCCCGAGCACCACGCCCGCAAACGTGAAGAACTGCGTGCCGCCCGTGACGATGGCGACCCTGCCCTCGGGCGCAAGCCGCGCCACCTCGGCGAGAAACACGCCGTTCCAGCCGACCGCCGTCGCTCCGTAAACCACGCACACCAGCACTATCCCGGCCATCGGCCAGCCGGTTGAAAACAGCGCGGCAGTCCCGCCGCAGGCCGCCATCACCAGGCCGAGGAGCCCCAGCACCAGCCTGGGCGCAAGCCAGCGGTCGGCGACGGCGCCCCAGACGATCCGTCCCAGCACCCCGGCAAGTTGCGCCGCCGAAAACATCAACCCGGCCGCGACCAGCGAGTAGCCCAGCCCGAGCTTCAGGTAAGAAACGAGATATGTGCCGAAGCTCATCTGCACCGAGGAAAAAACGCCCGAGGTCAGCGCCAGGTGCCGAACCGGAGGGTTGCGCCAGACTTCCAGGATGGGCGCCGCCAGCCCGCGCAGGCGCAATCGCTCGCCGGATTTCCGGTCGCGGTCGTACGCGGAGCGGAACGGCGCCACGACCGCGATCAGCGCGACGCTCGCGGCGGCGAGCAGGAGGACGGTGAGTTGCCAGCTCGCATGCAGGAGCAGGGCAGGCACCAGCGCGCCCGCGAGCGCCGCCCCGAGAGGAACGCCGGTCTGCTTGATGGAAAAAATCATCGCACGCATGCGCGGCGGCGCGGCGGCGGCAAGGATGGTCGAACTCGCCGGGTTGACGAAGCCGTGGGCGATGCCAAGCAGCGCTCCGCAGAGCGCTGTCGCCGCCAGAGTCGCCGCGGATCCGACGGCAAGGCCGGTGGCGACGCAGAGCACCGCCGCCTCGAACACCCGCACCGGACCCCAGCGTCCCACCAGCGTCCCGCTCGCGAGGCCCGCGAACATGGCCACCATGTAGGAGAAGCCAACCCAGTTGCCGACACCGGCAGGCGCGATTCCGAGGTCCGGGGCGGCCACGGGAGCGAGGATAGGGGGAACTGCCAGCGCCAGCGCCGTCAATGCCTGCACCACCACCGTCATGCCGACCGTCGAGGCGATTCGCGCTCCACCCGCATTTCCGCTCGAGAGCATCGACACCCCCGGCATCGCGATCAATGCGGGCCGCGCTGAAACTCGTAGCGCAGCGTGACCGCCTGCTTGCCGGTGTTGGTCCAGACCAGGCAGTGATCCGCAGCCTTGCGGGGTACGAAGCTCCCCGCCGCGCTGTCGCCGCGGTCGCGCCTGACATCGATCACTTCGCGTTCGTCCCGGTGCGAGAGCTTGAAATCGAGCGGCCCGTCGGCGCGAAATCTGTAGACGAGCTTCTGGCGTTCGTTGAGGGAGAAGCACTCTTTCTGCGCTTCCTGGGCAACCAGCGTCTTGGTCACGATCCGGACCGGACCGGCTGTTGCCGGCTCCTGCGGGAACGCGGGAGCCGCGAGTGAAGCCACAAGCCCGAAGGTCAGCAGATGCGAAAAATTGGACATGCCATTCACCCCGATATCAAGATCGTCAATGGTCTCGCCTGAACGCGGTTCAGGGTGCACCGCGCCGCATACGGTCGTACTGAGCGGATTCGCGTTCGTAGAGAGCTCGCGCTTCGGCGGCCTTGGCGCGTGCCTGCGCCAGGGTTTTCCTGGATTGCTCTGCCTGCACCTTCGCACGCTGGACCTGTTCCTGGGCCGATTCGATCCCTACCTCGACCCGTCGCAGATCGCGTTCGGCATCCCTCAGCCCGGAATCGGCCTGTTCCGCGGCTTTGCGGGAAAACTCGACTCGCTGCTGGGCGTCGAAGAGGCGATTCGCCGGCGCACGCCTTTCCTCGACCGGGGCCTGGCCAAGCGCGACGGCGTGCACGAGCGCGAGGCCGAGAACGACCGCCCACCGGTTCGCCTTAGAGGCCAGACCTCACTCCACCTTCGCTCCGGAAGCCTTTACCACCTTCGCCCACTTCACGACCTCGTTGTGGATAAAAGCGCCGAACTGCTCCGGCGTGAGCGGCGTCGCCTCTGCGCCCTGCTGCAGAAGTTTCTCCTTCATGTCGGCAAGCGCGATCGCCCTGTTGACCTCGGCGTTGATGCGCCCGACGATCTCTTTCGGTATTGCCCTGGGCGCGACGATGCCGAACCAGGCGCTCGCCTCGTAGCCCGCCACGCCGGACTCGGCGATGGTGGGGATTTCGGGAAGTTCCGGGTAGCGCTTTGACGTGGTGACGGCGAGCGCGCGCAGCCTGCCGGCCTTGATATAGCCGATCGAGGAGGTCAGGTTGTCGAACATCACCGACACCTGCCCCCCGAGCAGGTCGGCAAGCGCCGGACCGCTGCCCTTGTAGGGCACGTGCACGATATCCACGCCGGTCATCATCTTGAACATCTCCGCGGACATGTGAATCGAGGTCCCGCTTCCCGAGGATGCGAAATTGATCTTCCCGGGATTGGATTTGGCGAGCGCGATGAACTCCTGCACCGTCTTTGCCGGCACGTTGGGATGCACGATCATGACGTTGGGCACGAGCGCGATCAACGCCACCGGCGCCAGGTCCCGCTCGAAGCTGAAGCTGAGCTTGGCGTACAGCGTCTCGCTGATCGACTGGGCCACTGTGGCCTGCAGGATGGTATAGCCATCGGCCGGCGCCTTGACCACCATCTCCGTGCCCACGTTGCCCGCCGCGCCCGGCCGGTTCTCGACCACGACCGGTTGGCCAAGGGGCCCGGTGATCTTGTCGGCGACGATGCGCGCGAGAATGTCGGTCGCCCCCGCCGGAGGAAACGGGACGATGTAGCGAATCGGCTTCGCCGGCCACGCCTGCGCCGCCGCGCCGCCGGACACGCAAAGCAGTGCAGCCAGTACGACTACGCGCATGTGCATACGGCCTCCTTGGAACCGGTTACAAAAAAAGGGGACACATCCCCTCATCCTTCTCTAAGGAAGCTCTGAACAACCTCTGATTTCGTCATTCCTGCCCCCGATTAAGGCACTCGGGGGCAGGCTCCAGCGGGAATCCAGGAATTTCAGCCGCTTGCTGGATGCCCGCTTTCGCGGGTATGACGTTATTCAGAGCTTCCCTAAGTTACGTCCGTTTCAAAAACTTTTGAAACGGACTCTTACGTTATTGCGGGGGCACGAGGATAGGCAGGATGCTGGTGATCCGCCAGCCCTCGGGTTTCTTGACCATCACCATGTTGATGTAAACACGGTTCCTGGCGGGCTCCGCGCCGGGTTCGCCGACGGTGAGCTGCGTCTGCGCGAACACCTGCGCCACGCGCCGGCTCACCGAAATGACGCGCACTTCCTTGTGGTCCGCGTCGATGTGCCAGGTTCCCTTGTAGCGCTCTTCCAGGCTCTTCAGCGCCGCCTCGCGGCCCCAGATGGGATTGCCCCGCGAAATCCACAGGAAGTCCGGCGCGTCGTTCAGCAAGCCTCGCATCACCTTCAGGTCGTGTGCGTTCTGGACAGCCACGTACTTGTCGAACACGGCTCTCACCTCGTCTTCCGTCGTCGCGGCGTGGGCAGCCGTCGCCAGCAACACTCCCACAAAGGCCGCCAACAAGCGCTTTAGCATTCCCTTCTCCAAAAATCCAATGTCAATGATGAGTGGGCCCGCCTGGATTCGAACCAGGGACCAAAGGATTATGAGTCCTCTGCTCTAACCAGCTGAGCTACAGGCCCGCACGTTCGATTCTATGATTTCCCCGGCATCCGCTGCAACGCGCGAAGACGTTGCGGCAGACCGAAAACAATGCGGAGGGGCCCCTCCCCCTCCTCGACGTCCTGCAATGTCAATTGTTGTCCAGAAAGCTCTTCAGCCTTTCGGACCGGGACGGGTGGCGCAGCTTCCTCAGCGCCTTGGCCTCTATCTGCCGGATCCGTTCGCGCGTCACGTCAAACTGCTTGCCGACCTCTTCCAGCGTGTGATCGGTGTTCATCTCGATACCGAAGCGCATGCGCAGCACCTTCGCCTCGCGCGGCGTGAGCGAATCGAGCACGTCCTTGGTGACCTCGCGCAGGGACGCGTACATCGCTGCGTCGTTCGGCGCGAGCGTCGCCTGGTCCTCGATGAAATCGCCAAGGTGCGAGTCGTCGTCGTCGCCGATCGGCGTCTCCATCGAGATGGGTTCCTTGGAAATCTTCAGAATCTTGCGAATCTTGTCTTCGGGCATCTCCATCTTTACGGCGAGGGTCGCCGGGTCGGGCTCCTGGCCGGTCTCCTGCAGGATCTGCCTAGAGATGCGGTTCATCTTGTTGATGGTCTCGATCATGTGCACCGGGATGCGGATGGTGCGCGCCTGGTC
>JBGQKQ010000187.1:0-5242 GCA_041499655.1 Gammaproteobacteria bacterium | reverse complement strand
TTCGGCAGCGAGCAGTTCATCGACGAGCTCGCCTTTGCGGCGAACGAGGACCCGGTCGCGTTCCGGCTGAAATACGTCTCGGCGCCGCGCGACGCCGCGGTCATCAAGGCCGCGGCGGAGAAGGCGGGCTGGCAGGCGCGATCGGGCGCGCGCGAGCGCTCGGGCGATGTCCTGTCCGGACGCGGCATCGCCTACGCGCTGCGCGGCGGCACCATCGTCGCGGCAGTCGCCGAGATCGAGGTCGAGAGGAAGACCGGCCGCATCCACGCGAAGAAATTCACCGTCGCGCACGACTGCGGGCTGATCATCAACCCGGAAGGGCTGCGCTATACCATCGAGGGCAATGTCGTGCACGGCCTGTCGCGCACGCTGTTCGAGGAAGTGCGCTTCGACCGCGACAAGGTGACCAGCATCGACTGGATGAGCTATCCGATTCTCGACATAAAGGATGCCCCCGAGAGCATCGAAGTGGTCCTAATCAACCACCCCGAGATCGCGCCCACTGGCGCGGGCGAGCCGACCATCCGTGTGATCCCGGCGGCGGTTGCGAACGCGTTCTTTGACGCGACGGGAGTGCGCATGCGCAAGGTGCCGCTCACACCGGAACGCGTGAAGGCGGCGCTCGCGCGCGCCTAAGCCGCTGTTTCGGGGGAAGTCCCGAAGATCCCCTCGAACCGCCGCGCGAAGCGCGGCCATGCGTCGGGGTTGACCAGCCGCGGCGGGCGCTCGCCCCGCAGGATGCCGAGGATCTGCTGCGCGTTCCAGGTTCGCATGTTCTCCCGCGAATCGTGCGTGATCCCGGCGGTGTGGTGCGTGGCGATCACGTTGTCCAGGGCGAGCAGCGGGTGCGAGGGAGGAGGAGGTTCCTCGTTCCAGACGTCCACGCCCGCGCCGGCGAGGTGCCCCGATTCGAGCGCCGCGGCGAGGGCATGCTCGTCCACGATACCGCCTCGCGCGGTGGTGATCAGGTAGGATCCGGGCCGCATCGCCCCCAGCTCGCGCTCACCGATCATGTTCCGGGTCTCGTCGTTGTACGGGCAATGGATCGAGACGAAGCGCGACTCGGCCAGCAGCGTCGCGAGATCCACCTTGGTCGCGCCGCGCTCCCGGATCTCCTCGGCCGAGAGATAGGGATCGCATGCGAGCACCTTCATCTGCAGCCCGGGACCGCACATTCGCGCGAGGCGCCGTCCGGTGTTGCCGATGCCGACCAGGCCGAGCGTCCGCCCGCGGGCGTTCCAGCCCTTGAAGTGCTCGCGCGAGAGGCGCCGGTCAGAGCGCAGGCTGCGGTCGGTCTGCGGGATGTTCTTGGCGAGCGAGAGCATCATCGCGAGCGCGTGCTCCGCCACCGCGTCGGCGTTCGCGCCCGACTGGTTGACCACGAGCACGCCCGCCGCGGTGCACGCCGCCGCGTCCACCGTGTCGTAGCCCGCGCCGCTCGTCGACACCGCGAGAAGCTCGGGACAGCGCGCGAGCAGCCCCGCGTCGCAGCGGTACTCCCCGGGAAGCTCCTGGCGCGTCGAGCTGATGCAGTACACGTGCGCGGCGGACAGAGCCGTCCAGTTGTCCGCCTTCGGCGCGTCGTAGGACAGACGCTGGAAGGCGACGCCGTGTTCCTTCTCGAGGAGGTCGGCGACGTTGGGTCGCTTTCCGTCGTCGAACCAGACGACGCTTTTGCGTGGGACGGGCATGGACGCTACGCGATCCCGCCTATTGCGAGTCCTTTCATCGGGCTTCCTTCTCGAGCCAGCGTGTGGCGCTCATCATAGGCTATCCTTGGACATGCCTGCCGCGATGCCGTGCGTGCCGAGCCTCATCCCGCCGATATGGCATTAGAATTCCACGCTCGGCCCGAAGACCTCCCATGAAGAACACACTCCTCGCCTGCACCCTCGCCACGCTCGCCGGGCTCGCCGCGGCGCAGTCCTTCCCCTCGAAGCCGATCCGCATCCTCGTGCCCTCGCCGCCGGGCAGCTCGCCCGACATCCGCGCACGCCAGATCGGCGCCAAGATCGCCGAGTCCCTCGGACAGCCGGTGATCGTGGAGAACCGTCCCGGCGCGAACGGCATGATCGCGGCGCGCGAGACCGCGCGCGCGGCGCCCGACGGGTACACGCTGTTCCTCGCGCTCATCAACAACGCCATCGGCGACGCGCTCAAGCCCGATCCCTGCTGCCGCCTCAACCAGGAGCTCGTTCCCATCTCCCGATTCACGATGACGCCGCTCGTCATGGTGGTGAACCCGTCCGTTCCGGCCCGGTCGGCGAAGGAATTCATCGAGCTGGCGAAAGCCAAGCCCGGCGCGCTCACCTACGCTTCCGGCGGCCCGGGCAGCATCAGCCAGCTCGTGGGCGAGTGGGTCAAATCCGAAGCGCAGATCAAGGTGCTGGAGGTGCCCTACAAGGCGGTGAACGCGGAGATCCCGGATCTCCTCGCCGGCGTCGTCCAGTCCGCCTATGTCGTGCCGCAGGTGATCGTGGCGCACGTCAAATCCGGGAAGCTGCGCGCGCTCGCCGTGGCGGGCCCCTCGCGCCTGGCGCTGCTGCCCGAGGTGCCGACCACCGCGGAAGCCGGCCTCCCGGGCATAGAAGCCATCGTGTGGAACGGCATCTTCGCCCCCGCCGGCACCCCGCAGCCGGTTCTGCGGATCCTGCACCGCGAGATCGTGAAGGCCTACAACGCTCCTGACGTGAAGAAGCAGGTGCTCGACACCGGCTCGGAAGTCGTCGCCGACACGCCGGAGGAATTCGCGGCGTTCGTGCGCGCCGAGAGCGCCAAGTGGACCAAGGTCATCCGCGAGGCGAACATCAAGCCGGAATGAGCGGACTTTACTTCCACACCAGCTTGCTGACGTCGACCGGCGCTCGCAGCTTGCCGAGCTCGCGTTCCACCTTTTCGAAGAACTCGACGTCCGAAAGCTTCACTTCGACGCCGTAGTCGGGCAGCACCGGGGAGGCGAAGCCGAGGTATTTGGCCTGGATCTTCTTCGACTCCTCGGGGTTCTTCGCGCACCATTCGATCGCCTCGGCGTAGGCCGCCCGGAAGGCGCGCACCGCCGCGGGATTGGCTTCCGCCCAGTCCCTCCTCGCCATCCACAGTACCGCGAGCAGGTCCGGGTTGACCTCGCCGACGTAGTCGGCGATCTTGAAACCGGTTCCATCGGAGATGATCTTCGAGCGGAAAGGCTCGATGGTGATCGCGGCGTCGACCTTGCCGCTCTTCAACATGTCGTGCTGCTGCGGGAACACCACTTCGACCATCGTGAACTCGTTGCGCGCGACTTTGTGGTCGTACAGCCATTTCTCCAGCATCTCGGTGAGCATGGTGTTCAGCCCGGGGCTCGCGATCGTTTTGCCCCGGAGGTCGGACGCAGTCTTGATCGCGACCCCGGTGCGCCCTACCAGCCCGGCGATGGGATTGTTCTTCTTCATGCGTGAAGCGCCCGCGATGGCGACGAGCGGCAACCCGCCCTCGGCGGCGTGCAGCAGGTTGGGCGCCGTTCCCATGCCGATCTGCAGGTCGCCCGAGATCACGGCCGCACCGACATTGGGCGCGATCTGGGCGCGCGTCAGGGTCGCGTCCAGTCCATGCTTGTCGAAGAAACCCTTGTCCTTCGCGACGAACAGCGGCGTGAAGTCGGCCGCGCCGATATAGCCGATATTCGCCTTGGGCTGCTGAGCCGCCGCCGGGAACGCGGCCAGCGCCGCGAGCAGCGATGCGATAGCGATGCGATTCATGTCGAGACCCTCCTCAAGTGGTTTCAGGCCGGCGTGCCGCGCCAGCGCAGCAGCCGCCGCTCGACCAGTACGATCGCCTGGTTGATCGTGAAGCCCACGACCCCGAGCGTGACCAGTCCGGCATACAACTCCGGACTTCGGAACGAGCGCTGCGCGAGAAGTATATTCTGCCCAAGCCCGGTCTGCGAAGCCTGCATTTCCGTGACGACGGCGAGGATGAGCGCGATGGCCAGGCTCACCCTCGCGCCCGCGAGGATGTCGGGAAGCGCGTTCGGGACGGCGATTTTCACGAACGACTGCAAGCGCGGAAGGCGAAGGGCCGCCGCCACGTCCGCCAGCTGCGGCTCGATCGACACGAAGCCGTGCAGGCTCCCGAGCAGCACCGGCCACACTGCGCCGAAGGCGATGACGGCTATCGTCATCGCGTTGCTGAAGCCCAGGAACAGGATCGCCACCGGGATCACCGCCGAAGCGGGCAGCGGCCGCATGAATTCGAGCAGCGGCTCGAGGGTGTCGCGCGCCGCGCGCGAGAACCCGATGGCCGCCCCGAGAACCACGCCGGCGAGGGAAGCGAGCGCCCAGCCGCAGAACATCCGGTAGGCGGTCGCCTCCAGCGGCGCCCACAGGTCCCCTTCGACGATCTGCCGGTAGAGCTCCACCAGGGTGCGCGAGGGCGAGGGAAAGAAGGCCTGGGAAATGAACTGACGGTCGGCGAGCACCTGCCACAGAAGGAGCAGCGCCGCGGCGAAGAGCGCCGGGCCGGACAGCCGCGCAAGGCGCCTCACGGCCGCACCCCGGGCCCGAAGGCGCCGTGCCAGCTGCCGAAGGCGCGCGTCAACGCCGCGTTCAGCCCCCAGCCGAGAAACCCGAGCCACAGGAGCTGCGCATACATGAGGTCCGGCTTCAGGGACTGCGATGCGATGATCATGCCGTAGCCCAGGCCGCGCGGGTTCATGAGGATCTCGACCGTGACCGCGACGATCAGCGAGATGCTCAGCGCCACGCGCAGGCCCACCACGATCCTGCCGAGCGCGGCCGGCAGGATGATCTTGCGCAGCCGCGCTGCAAAGCCGAGCCGCAGGATCTGGGCCACCTCGAGCAGGCGCGGCTCGATCCCGCGCACCGCGGCGACTGTGACGAGCAGGATCGGCCACACGCAGGCAAAGGCGACGACTCCGGCTTCCATGCGCAGCCCGAAACCGAAGAGGAGCAGCGTCAGGGGCGTGAGGGCCACGGCAGGGATCGGGCGCAGCGCTTCGATCGAAGGACCGACCGTGCGCTCGATCGGCGGAGAGAGCCCGAGGATCGCCCCGACGAGAATGCCCGCGGCGGCCGCGATCGCGAATCCTGAAAGGGCGGCCTGGACGGTCTGCCAGGTCGCGAGCAGGATCGAGCCGTCGACGAAGCCACCGGCCAGGGCCACCGCGATGTCCGACGGCCGCGACAACGTGTCTATCGGAAGCAGATCCGCGCGGCTTCCCGCCTCCCACAGGAGAAAGACGAGA
>JBGQKQ010000186.1:0-5273 GCA_041499655.1 Gammaproteobacteria bacterium | reverse complement strand
GTGACGGCGGGAAAGAGCACGCAGGACCGCACCGAAACGCTGCGCGATGCGCGCGCGAGCTTCACCACCGACACGGTTTTCGCCGGCGGCATCACCAACGCGGGAAGCGTCACCACCACCGCCCCGGCCGGGACTTCGTGGATCTTGCAGTCGCTGCAGATCACCGGCTTTCAGACCACCACCTCGCCGCCCCCGGGCGCGTCTGTTTCCGCCATCGCTGCCGGGGCGAGCTTCGGAATCGTGATCACGGTGAAGAACATCTCGGTCGCCGCGCTGACCACGATCGTTGCCAATCCGAGCCCGCCGACGGCAGCAATGTCTGTCGGGTTCGGCGCGACGCCCGTCTGCACCCTCACGAGCCCCGTGCTCAACCTCGCCGCGGGCGCGTCGGGCACGATCATGTACAACTGCACCACTGTTTCGACCAACACCGGCACGGTCACTTACAGCGTCACGGACGTGCGCAGCGGCGCTTCGATAACCTCCCGCAGCGGGACGTCGAATGTGCTGAGCGTGAGTCCCCTGAGCGTCGGCATCGCGGTTACGGGCCCGTATGCAGATCCGACCTGTCACTTCTCCGGCGATACCGCCACGTTCCTCATGACGGTGACCAACAACACCGGTGCCAATGTGACGAGCATCACCCCTTCGGCGCTCACGCGCGCCGGCACGAACACGACGATCGGCGCCTTTACCGCGCAGCCGACCTCGTGCAGCGGCGCATTCCCGCTTCCGAACGGAGGCTGGTGTAAGTACACTTGGACTGCACCGGTGACCATCGTCGGCAGCTATCCTTCCTCCGGAGCCAAGCCGACCTTCCTCGTGAGTGGATCGGCGACCGCCAACCCGGGCCCGATCACCTCGCCCACCAACAGTTCGAATACCCAGGACGTCGACGGTTACGTCGTCGCCGTGGCGCCGGTCGCGACGAATACGGACAGCACCAACCAGGAATTCACCTTGTCAGTGACGAACCGCGCGTGCAAGAACCTGGACAAGGTGGCCATCACCGTTCCCGCCGGGTTTACCTATGGCGGCGACGGCTACTCGGTGGTCAGTGACAACTCAGGTACCGGCGTTCCGAATACAAGCTGGAGTCAGGCCGCCACCACGTTTACCGCGCCGCTGAACAACGCGCCTGCGGCGGATCTCGGGCGCATTCCAGTAGGAAGCGGCGGTGACTTTTCGCTGGTCATGTCGGCGACGCCTGGCGCGGCCGCGACCTACACGTTTTCCCTGCTCTTGACTGATGAGAATGGCGTGGCGAAAACCAGCACCGTGGACGTGCCCGTGTCGACGTTCGGATCCGGTACGATCAATTCCAGCACGCCTTCGACCTGGCGCGAGGTGTTTCAGTAGCCCGCGCTATCCGTTTTTCTTTTCCTTGTCCGAGAGCAGCTTGAAGGTGCCGATCGCCTTGGCGAGCAGCGCGCCCTTGTCGTCGCGCGCCTCGGCTTCGCAGAAGGCGGTGGATTTGCCGCCGTGGAGCACGCGCCCTTCGGCGATGACCTTGTCGCCGAAGCTCCCCTTCATGAACCCGACCGAGAGGTCGACGGTCAGCACGCCGACCATGACGCCGTAGTGACCGCGCACCGCCCAGCTCATCACCAGGTCAAGCATGGTCATGATCACGCCGCCGTGCGTCGCGCCCCAGCTGTTGAGGAGCTCGGGGCGCTTCTGCAGCGAAACCACCGCGTGCTCCTTCGTCATCTCGACGAGCTGGACGCCGAGGTGCTCGGTGAAAGGGATCTTGATACCCGGAGGAAATTGATTCATCTGACTCATCGGCGTCCTTCAGGCCACGCTCGCGCCGCCGTCGACGGCGATGATCTGGCCGGTGATGTGGCGCGAGGCGTCCGAGGCGAGCAGCGCCGCGACGCCTTTCAGGTCCTCGCCGTCGCCCAGCCGGTGCAGCGGCACGTGCGCCAAGATCTTGTCGCCGATTTTCTCCAGCGCCCCGCGCGTCATCTTCGAGGGAAAGAATCCCGGCGCGATCGCGTTCACCGTGATGCCGTACTCGCCCCATTCCGCCGCCAGCGCGCGCGTGAAATTCACCACGCCGCCCTTCGTCGTGTTGTACGCGATCGTCTTCAGCATGCCGACGGGATTGCCGCGCAGCCCCGCGATCGACGCGACGTTGACGATCCGGCCATAGCGGTTCGGGATCATCGAGCGCTTGCCGACCGCCTGGGTCACGAGGAACGTGCCCGTGAGGTTGAGGTTCACCAGCTTCTGCCAGGCTTCCAGCGGATGGTCTTCGGCGGGCGCGCCCCAGGTGGCGCCGGCGTTGTTGACGAGGATGTCGACCTTGCCGAATCGCTCGAGGACCTTCGACAGCATGGGTGCGACCGCCTCGGGCTGCGACAGGTCGCACGGAACGCCGAGCGCCTCGATGCTCTGTCCCGCCAGGCGCTCGCGCGCTTCCTCGAGCTCCTCGGGCTTCCTCGCGGTGAGCGCGAGCTTCGCCCCCATTTCCCCGAGCGCCTCGGCGATCTGCAGCCCCAGCCCTCGCGATCCGCCGGTGACGAGCGCGATTTTTCCGGTGAGGTCGAGAAGCTTTCTTACGCTCATGGCGGAGGGACTCCACCGCGATTGTAGATGGCTGGGCATTTTCGCGCAGGCCAATCACATCGGCGCGGCCGAGAGCTTGATCATGATAGAGCCTTGCGCCAGCCTCAGGAGCTTCGCGTGATAGGCCCGAGCTTTCGGCACGTCGCCCGCCTTCTCCGAGGCGTTCGCGGCGCCCGCCGTGGCACCCAGCCGGTTGGGCTCTTTCTTCAGCGTCGCCTCGAATGCGGCGAGCGCGTCGGCGTAGGCGCCATGTTGGAGCAGCATGGCTCCGAGCATCTCGCGCGCCGGTGCGAGCGGACCCGGAGTGACGGTGCCCTTCTCCGTCCCGTCCTCGGCTTCGGCCGCGTTGGTCATGGCCGCGAGCGCTTGGGCGTGCCTGCCCTCCGCGTACAGCGTCCAGGCGGTGGCGGCCTGCAGCTGAATATCGACCTGGTCGGCCCAGTACGCGTCGTTCGCCGCCCGGAGCTTGTCGCGAAGCTCCGCCAATTTGGCGATCTCCGGTTTCGCCGCTTGCGGATTGCCGCCGCGCGCGGCGCCGAGAGCGCGCGCGAAACGGGTCATCGCTTCCACGTAGGCGAACTTGGTCGGCCGCACCTCGAGTTGCGCGGCGGCCGTCCAGTCGCCGCGCTCCACCGCGTAGCGCGCCGGACTCGCGGCGAGCGCGAACGGGCCGGTGTTCCTCTCCGCGTTGAATCCCGTGACGGCATTCATCTCCTCGATTATTTCGCGCGCCTTCGATTCCTGCCCCAGCTGAAGATAGGCGTAGACCATGTAGTCGGAGGCGTGCAGCTGATCGTCGGGCTCCTTCTCCGCCTTGGCGATGCGCGCGGCCTCCGCATTCGACGCGATCGACTCCTTCCAGTAACCGACCCGGGTGAAGATGTGGGAAGGCATGTGCTGCGCGTGCGGCGCGGCCTCGGCGATCTCGGCGTAGCGCTTCGCCGCGCTCAGGCCTTTTTCGGCGATGGGCGGATAGTCGTAGGTGTGGAGCAGGTAGTGCGCCACGCCCGGATGGCGCGGCTGGCGCTTGAAGATCGGCTCCAGGATCGCGGCAGACTTGAGCTGGTTGGCGTAGGTCTTGTCGGAAGGCGAGGCCGCGATGTCGAGCGCGAGCGCGTAGTAGATTTGCGCCTCGTCGTCTTCCGGGTAGCTCTTCGCCAGCTTTTCCATCGCGGCGAGATAGGCTTGGGCGCGCTTGCGCTGGTCCAGCTTGTCGTAGTCGGCGTAGTAGGCGCCGATCGAGGCCAGATAGTCGTTCTCGCGCTGCGTCTTCGCGCCGACTGCCTGTCCCCGGCGCACCGTTTCGAGGCCGAGCGGAAGGTTCTTCGCGGGTGTGGGGTTGAAGGGATTGGCGAGCAGGCTCTGCGCGTAGCCCCAGTACGCGATGGCGCAGCCGGGATCGGCCTTGACCACGTCCTCGAACGTGCGCCCCGACGCGCTGTACCAGAACGAGTGCTGGAACAGCATGGCCCGGTCGAAGACTGCCTGGGCCTGCGCGTTGCACGAGGTCTGGAAATGCATCGTCCCCAGCTGTTCCTTGCCCTCGTGGGCGAGGCCGGGTGCGACTACGAGCAGGGACGCGAGCGCTGCTGCGACCGCGAGAGAGGTTCTGGTCATCGTTTTCTCCTGAGTGGGTTGAACGACGCCAAAGCTATACCGGTGCGGCCGGCAAACTCCCTACGGCGGGGCGAAGGTTCGGCTAAGGTTTCCCGAAACCCGGGAAAGCCTACAGATTCAGGCTGGCCAGAGCCTCCAGGAGGCGCTGGCGCTGGCCGGCATCGGCCATCGGATAGTTCTGCAGCCACGTCCGGATGCTGAATGCCGGTTCGAGGGAGCGTATTTCCTCCCTTTCCCAGCCCGCCGCATCGCGCTGGCCCGCGCGAGCCAGCGTTGCCGCGAGATAGAGATGGCTTTCCACGCTTTCGGTGTTCCGCTCGACGGCTTGCCGGAGATTGAGCAGGGCCGAGTCCGTGTCGCCGAGGAAAAAATACGCGCGCCCCAGGATGAGTGAATACAGATAGCCGGAGTCGGGCGCAAGGCGCATGGCCACCCGGATGAGGGGAATCGTTTCGGCGGGCCGGCCGTCGTAGGTCTGAATCCCCGCCATCAGCGCGTAGGCGTCCGCGTACGAGGGGTTGAGCCGCAGCGCCGTGCGCAGGTAGCCGGTCGCATCCGGAAGCGCTCCGCGCTCCATGCTGACGAAGCCCACCGCGAAAAGGACTTCCGGACTGTTCGGGTCGAGCTGCATCGCGGTCCCCGCCAGCTCGGTGGCCTTGGCGAGGGCCGCCTTGGCGTCCGGAGTCCAGTTGTTTCTCCGGTCCGCCGCGTAGGTGAGCGCGAGGCCCGCATGAGCACGGGCAAAGGAAGGGTCGAGCTCGACCGCCTTCAGGTAAAAACCCCGCGCGGCCTCGTTGCCCGACTTGCTCCTGACGTTCAGCGCGGCCTGCGCGCGCAGAAAATATTCGTATGCCTGGAGATTGCGCGTGTAGGGCTGGGCGCGCCTGCGCAGCTCCGCGTCGCTGACCTTCATCCTGAGCTTTTCCAGCACCCGTTGCGTGAGCTCGTCCTGCAAGGCGAGGAGATCGCTGTACGGGCGGTCGTATTGCTCCGACCACAGGGACGCGCCCGACGCGGCGTCCACGAGGCGAACATAGAGGCGGATCTTGCCGGCACTGCTTTGCACATCGCCGGCGACGACATAG
>JBGQKQ010000185.1:0-5276 GCA_041499655.1 Gammaproteobacteria bacterium | reverse complement strand
ATCGCGCGTCGCCACGCCTTCGTCGTCGTACCAGGAGCTCGCCTGCGCGCGCGGCAGGTGCGGCCGCTCGATCAGCGTGACAAGGGGGGAGAAGACCTCCTTGCCGAGCTGGTCGAGCAGGAACGAGGCCTTGCGGTAGAGATTTCCGCCGCTGACGGCGGAAACGAAGGTCGCGATCAGGTCGTTCGCCACCGGCGCCTCGAACAGCACCGGCGCCTGCGCGGTACCGATCTTGCGGCTGCGAAGCCGCGCGAGCGCGCGCCTGCCGGCGTAGTCACCGATGGCTTCGGGCGCGGGCAGGTCCTCCGAGGAACGCTGCGACGAGTACCAGTCGTCGCGCTGCATCTGGCCGTTCTCGGCGGCGATCACTGCGCACGAGAGCGTGTGCCGGGAGGTGGGAAAGCCCTCCATGAAGCCGTGGCTGTTGCCGAGGGCGAACTGCCACTGCTGGCAGGAGACGCTGGCGCCCTCGGAGTTCACCACGCGCTTGTCCAGGCGGAAGGCGGCAGCCTCGCATGACTTGGCGATCTCGATCGCCTGAGCGACGGCCGGGTTCCAGGGATAAAACAGGTCGAGATCGCCCGGATTTCGGGCCAAATCCTCCGGATCCGGCAGACCTGCAGCTTCGTCCTCCGCGGTGAAGCGCGCAATCGTCAACGCCGCCTCGACCGTGTCGCGGATCGCGCGCCCGGCGAAATCCGCGGTGCTCGCGTAGCCCTTACGCTGGCCCACGTAGACGGTGACGCCGAGGCTCTTGTCGCGGTTGTATTCGATCGTCTCGACCTCGCCCTTGCGCACCGTCACCGTCTGGCCGTAGCCGTCGGAGGTCTCGGCTTCGCAGGCGCTCGCACCCTTTAGCGCTGCGTGCGCCAGGGCGTCGGCTGCGATGGTCTTCAGAGCGTCGAGGTCGTGTGAAAAACGAGCTTGCGCCATGCGGAGATGCCGGAGAAAGACGCTATGATATAGCAGCTCATCTCCGCTTTCCGGACGTGCAAGACGAGGAAAAGCCCAGCAAGACCCAGCGCAAGCGCGAAATGCACGAGCTGCAGACGCTCGGCGCGCGCCTGGTCGAGCTCAATTCCGAGCAGCTCGCCGCGATCGGCTTGCCCGAGAACCTGCGCGACGCGATCGAACTCGCCAAGCGCACCACCAAGCACGAAGCGCGGCGGCGGCAGATGCAGTACATCGGCAGGCTGATGCGCTCGGTCGATCCCGCGCCGATCCGCGAGAAGCTCAAGGTCTGGGACGGCGTGTCCGCCGAGCACACGGCGCAGCAGCACCGCGTCGAGCGCTGGCGCGACCGCCTGCTCGAGGACGAGGCCGTGGTCGACGAACTCGTCCAGGCCCATCCCGGGATAGACGCGCGGCATTTGCGTGCGCTCGCGCGCAAGGCGCGCGAAGAGCGCAGCGCGGGCGCGCAACCGCGGGCTTATCGCGAGCTCTTTCGGGCGCTTCGCGAAATCGTCGTGGAATCCGCACAAGAGGACGACTCGGCCTGACTATCCCGCAGCCGGAGCGCCCCTTATACTTGAGACCATGATGGCAGCAGGCGACGAGCTGTTCATCGGGCTCGTGTCGATCAGCGACCGCGCCTCGAGCGGCGTGTACAAGGACGAGGGGATCCCGGCGCTCGAGGAATGGTTCGCGCGCGTCATGGCGAGTCCCTGGCGCACGCACAAGCGCCTCATCCCTGACGAGCGGCCGGTGATCGAGGCCACCCTGACCGAGCTCGTCGACCGCGAAGGGTGTCACCTGATACTGACCACTGGCGGCACGGGCCCGGCGCCCCGCGACGTCACGCCCGAGGCGACGCTTGCGGTTGCCGACAAGGTCATGCCGGGATTCGGCGAGCAGATGCGCAGGATCAGCCTCGAGTTCGTGCCTACCGCGATTCTCTCGCGGCAGGTCGCGGTGGTGCGCAAGGGCGCGCTGATCATCAACCTGCCAGGCCAGCCCAAGTCGATCCGCGAAACCCTCGAAGGCCTGAAGGACGAAAGCGGCAAGACCCTCGTCGCGGGCATCTTCGCGGCCGTTCCCTACTGCATCGATCTGATCGGCGGACCGTACATCGAGACGCGCGAGGAGTTGGTCAAGGCCTTCCGCCCGAAGTCGGCGATCCGCCCGAAGAAAGCCTGAGCGGATGGCCGAGTACCTCGACGCAATCGAGATCGAGACCGCGAAGAACCCTTCGGCCAGCATCATCTGGCTGCACGGGCTGGGCGCCGACGGAAACGATTTCGCACCCATCGTGCCAACACTGAAGTTGCCCGGCGCGGCGATCCGCTTCGTATTCCCGCATGCCCCGGTGCAACCGGTGACGATCAACGGCGGCATGCGCATGCGCGCCTGGTACGACATCACCGACGGCGCGATCCGGCGCGAGGACGAGGGCGGCGTGCGCGCTTCGCAGGCCCTGATCGAGGCCCTGATCGCGCGCGAAAAGGAGCGCGGCACGGCGGCCAATCGCCTGGTGCTCGCCGGCTTCTCGCAGGGCGGGGCGATCGCGCTCCAGACCGGGCTGCGCCATTCCGAGCGCCTCGCCGGCGTCATGGCCTTGTCGACCTATCTTCCTCTCGCGGACAAGTTCGCCGCCGAAGCCGGCAAGGCCAACCGGGACACGCCGATCTTCATGGCGCACGGCAGCCACGACCCTGTCATCCCGCTCGCGCGCGCCGAGGAGTCGCGCGGGCTGCTGCAATCGCTCGGCTACAACGTGGAATGGCGTGAATACCCCATGCAGCACTCGGTGTGCCCGGAGGAAGTGAGCGACATCAGCGCCTGGCTGGGAAAGGCTCTCGGCCGGCAAGCCGAAGCGGGCTAGTCGGCCGAGTCGCGGATCATGGCGCGGCAGCGCACGAGATCGTAGTCATCGCCGCGTTCCATCCCTCCCGTCGGCAAAAGCAGATAGGTCTTCCGGTCGTGCTCGAGCTGCAGGTTCTGGCCCGGAAGGAGAACTTCGCTGCGCAACAGAATCTGCGTCTCCGCTGCGGAGTCGATCGGGCTGAGGAGAATCGCCGTTTCGGTGTCCGGGCTGAGTCCGATCTGTCCGCTCACCAGCCTCACTTGCGCCGGCTGCGCCGCGCGCCCCAGAGTCTGGATCCCGACCGCCCCTGTCTGGGTGGCGTCACGCTGGAAGCGGCGAACCACGCCGATGATCCAGTTCGACCCGCCCTCCGGCTGGAGCCCGAGCAGGCGGCCGATCTTGAGCCAGTCGCCCCGGAGCTGCGGCACGAGCGCCCCGAAGCCTCCGGCGCTGACGTTCTCGACGATCCAGCTCTCGATCTTCTCGGGGTCGAACAGGGCCTCGCCTCCGGGGTCCAGGGCGGCAAGCACCCCGTCGAAGCCGTAGGTAATCGTGACCCGCGACTTGACCCGGTGACGCGGCGCTTTCCTCTCCGGCGGCTGCGCGGACCAGCATTGCGCCAGGTGATCGAGTACCTCCAGGACCACCCGCGGCTCGTAGTTCCCGCCGAGGTTGATGCTCGAGGGCATGGCGTTCGTCTGTTTCACGATCTGGGTCAGCTGCCTGACCTGGTTGACCGTGCCGCCCGCGGCGAAGAAACGCAGCGTCGGAACAGGATCCGGGGACCGCGCCAGGCGGACCGGCGGCTGGTTCACCGCGAGGTCCATCCAATAGGCCGCGTCGGGCTGCTGCCTCTGGGCAAGCTTGAACGAACCGACCAGGTGCGCGATCAGGCGCTCGACCAGCTCGATCTCCACCGGAAGCAGGCTGTCCGGGGACGCCACCGCAAGCATCACCGCCTTGAGGAACTCCTGCGCCGTGGAAGTCTCATCGGGAATTCCCGCGTAGGGAGCGACCCTGGCGTCCGCGTACTTGCGGTGCTCCGCGAACGCGTAGATCTTGGCGATCATTCCCCACAGGGAGTTGTCCTGGAGACCGTAGCGCACGTATTGCCATTTCATCTGCGCCGCCGCGGTGCGCAATGCCCGCACCGAGAGCAGCGCCATGTTCGGCTTCAGATCCTCCCAGCCCTTCTGACCGGTGACGAACACGTCGACGCAGACGGCGAAAGCGAGCGCGGACTGGCGGTAGGACTCGCGGATCGCGGTCCACAGTCGGGTTTCCTGATATTTCGAAAGGCGCGGCGATAACAGGTATTCGCGCTGCAGCTTGCGAAGATGGCCTTGAGCCGCATCGTCCACCATCAGAACCAGCTGCGCGCGGTGGTCGGGCGTGAAGCCCTGCCAGGCGCGCACCGATTCCAGCCAGTGGTCGAGATCCTCGAGCGCCTTGAAAGGATCGCTTCCGGGAATGGCGTCGACGATCTTCCGGGCCTCTTTGACGTCGGCCATGGGATGATCGGACTTTCCGCCCCCGAACAGCTTCATCTTATCTCCCGATCGCGCGCCGCATTGGAAGAGCAGCCAGGACGCGATCCTGGTGCTGGCGAGTGGACTCGAACCACCGACCTACTGATTACGAATCAGTTGCTCTACCAGCTGAGCTACGCCAGCCTGCGTGCCGCGCACGAGGGGACGCATTATAACAAGCGGGTCCGGCGCCAGAGACCCGGCGCCAGAAACGTCGGCCGCGACGAGGAGCCGGCGACGGGCAGCGGCGCTTCAGGACTGCGGGCGGGTGCGGATGATGATATCCACGCCTTCGGCCACCGTCCCCTGCGGCAGGGACGGCAAGCCCACGACGCGGATGTTGTCCGCGGGGATGTCGGTGAGGCGCCCGCTCACCACGTCGTAGAGGTGGTGATGCGGCTCGGTATTGGGGTCGTACACGATCCTGTCCGGGTCGACGACCAGTTCCCGGATGAGCTTCTTCTCGACGAACAGCTTGAGCGTGTTGTAGACCGTCGCCTTCGAGGTTTCCGCGTAGCGGGAGTTGACGAGCGACAGGATCTGGTCCGCCGAAAGATGCTCGCGCCGCGAGAACAGCGCGTGCGCAATCTCCATGCGCTGGTGCGTCGGCGTGATGCCCTGCCGGCGCAGCAGCTGCGCGATGCCTTCCCGGTCGCGTTTCGGCGTTTTTTTCATGAGAAGCATTCTAGACCAGGATCTGGACTGTGTCTAATTCACGGCCCGGCACCGAGTACGCAGACAGGCCCGTCCCGGAACGCGAAATAGTTCCGCTAGAATTCCGGCGAGCACGCCGTTCGTTCGGCGATTTCCGCCTCTCGTCAGCGGTTTTTGCGGCGGGACCCCGGGTTCTCTATCATTTCACCGCACAAAAGGGGAGTTCCCATGCAACGCCATTCCGGTTTCACCTTGATCGAGCTGATGGTCACGGTCGCGATCATCGCGAT
>JBGQKQ010000184.1:0-5407 GCA_041499655.1 Gammaproteobacteria bacterium | reverse complement strand
GGTGTTCGACCAGTCGCCCGAGGAATCCTTGACGCCGGCGACGCTTCCCGGGAATTGCTTCAGCAGCCGCTCGATCAGGGCCAGCGTGATCGGCACCTGCGACACCGGCGGAATGTGATAGAGATAGAGCTGCAGGCGCGCGTCGCCCACGCGCTCGATCACTTCGGCGAAATTCCGGTACAGCCCCTCGTCCGGCACGCCCTTGTAGTAGAACGGCGGCAGCATCAGCACGCCCGAGCAGCCGAGCGCGACCGCGTGCGCGGTGAGGCGCACCGAGTCGGTGAGCGAGCAGCAGCCCGTGCCCGGCATGAGCCGGTCCGCGGGCACGCCCTCCTGGATCAGTGTCTCGAGCAGCACCATGCGCTCTTCCACCGAGAGCGAGTTCGCCTCGCTGTTGGTGCCGAACACGGCGAGGCCGCTGCAGCCGTTCGCCAGCAGCCACTTGCAGTGGCGCACGTAGCGCGCGCGATCCGGAGAGAGGTCGCTCTTGAACGGCGTGACGACGGGGGAGAGAACGCCTGAGAGACGCTTGGGAGCCGTCATGGTCGGGAATCCTGGAGGTATGAGATCGAAGTCGGCCACATTCTCAGCGTGAGTCTATATCATGTCGTTCATCAATTGACAAACGCAGGGCCGCGCGCCTACGCTCGCTTCCACAACAAACCCACCCATCCACCAGAGAGGAGACAACGATGGTCCGTCATGCAGCCAGATTCGCGCTCGCGGCGGCGCTCGCCGCGGCTTCGGCAGGCGCATTCGCGCAGGAAGTCACCCTGCGCCTGGTCAGCGCCTTCCCCGAGAACCAGTTCTACGTGAAGCGCACTATCGACTGGATCGCCGACGTCAACAAGGACGGCAAGGGCGTCCTGCAGATCAACTTCATCGGCGGGCCGAAGGCGATCCCGACCTTCGAGGTCGGCAAGGCGGTGCAGACCGGAGTGGTCGACCTCGGATTCAGCACCGGAGCCTTCTACACCAACGTGATGCCCGAGGCGGACATCCTCAAGCTCTCGGAGACGAGCGCCGCGGAGCAGCGCAAGAACGGCGGCTACGAACTCATCAACAAGATCTGGGCCGAGAAGGGCAACATGCGCTATCTCGCCAAGGTCGTCGAGTTCACGCCCTTCCACCTCTATCTCAACAAGAAGATCGACAAACCCGACCTCACCGGCCTGAAGATCCGCATCACGCCGGTGTACCGCGACTTCTTCCAGTCGATGAACGCGCAGGTCATGACCACCGCGCCCGGCGAGGTGTACACCGCACTCGAGCGCGGCGTGATCGACGGCTACGGCTGGCCGATCCACGCGCTCTTCGACCTGAACTGGCAGGAGAAGACCAAGTACCGCGTCGACCCGGGCTTCTACAACGCGGAGGTGGGGCTCATCATGAACCTCGACAAGTACAAGTCGCTGACGCCGGCGCAGCGCGAGTACCTCGAGCGGAAGGCGCAGGCCTACGAGGCGCAGAATGAATTCTGGAAGTCCTACAACCAGGAAGAGGCCAAGCGCCAGGCCGCGGCAGGCATCGAGGTGATCTCCTTCGACGCGGCGACGAGCAAGGCGTACGTCGAGAAGGCGAAGGAAGTCGGCTGGGCAAACGCCATCAAGTCAAGCCCGCAGTACGGCGAGCAGCTCAAGAAGGTACTGGCGAAGTAGCGCATGGGCCGGCTCGAGGCGGCGTACGGCAAGGTTCTGGAGGCGCTCGCCCTCGCCGCCTGCGCGCTGATCTTCGGCATGACGTTGATGATTTGCGCCGATGTGCTGCTGCGCAACGTGCGCATCATTCCGGGCGTCGCCGGGCTCGCGTGGAGCAACGAGATCTCCGAGGCGATGCTCTATCTCGTCACCATGCTCACCGCGCCGTGGCTGCTGCGGCGCGGCCAGCACATCCGGGTGGACATCGTCCTGCGCGCAGTGCCGAACCAGGTCGGCTGGATCTTCGAATGGATAGTGGACGTCCTGGGGCTCGCGTGCTGCCTTCTCATCACCTGGTACGGCGCCCGCGCCGCGCTCGCCAGCTTCAAGGCGGGCTCGGTGTCGATCAAGACGCTGGTGACACCGGAGTGGTGGCTTCTCAGCGTGCTGCCGGTCGCTTTCCTCGCGTTGTCGATCGAGATGCTGTTCCGCATGCGCCGCCTGGCGCTCGGCGAGCGCGCGCCGCGCGACGACGCGGTGTCGACCGGCTAGCGCCATGTCATGGGACGCGGCGGCATGGCTGATGCTCGGCGGCTCCACGGTGCTGCTGTTCCTCGGCCTGCCGGTGGCGTTCTCGTTCCTGGTGATCAACCTGCTGGGTGCGCTGCTGTTCCTCGGCGGCGAGGCCGGGCTCACGCAGCTCGCGCGCAACAGCGTTGGCTCGGTGGCGAGCTTCTCGCTCACGCCGATTCCGCTGTTCATCCTCATGGGGGAAGTGCTGTTCCACACCGGGCTCGCGGTGAAGGTCATCGACGGCGTCGAGCACCTGATCCGGCAGGTGCCGGGGCGGCTCGCGGTGGTGGCGGTGGTCGCGGGCACGGTGTTCTCTGCGATCTCGGGTTCGACCATCGCGACAACGGCCATGCTCGGCAGCCTCATGCTCCCGGTGATGCTCGCGCGCGGCTATCACCCGACCATGGCGACCGGCCCGCTGATGGCGATCGGCGCGGTCGACATGCTGATCCCGCCCTCGGCGCTCACCGTGCTGCTGGGAAGCCTCTCGGGCATCTCGATCTCCAAGCTCCTGATCGGCGGCATCGTGCCGGGCCTGATCCTCAGCTTCGCCTTCGTCGTCTACATCGTGGTGCGCGTGAAGATGAACCCCTCGCTCGCGCCGGACGCGACCTTCACCGAGTACCACGGCTGGGAGAAATTCCGCCCTTTCTTCCAGTACGTGCTGCCGCTGGTCTCGATCTTCGTCATCGTGGTCGCCTCCATGTCGGCCGGCTGGGCGACCCCGACGGAATCCGCCGCGATCGGCGCGCTGTTCACGATCCTGCTCGCCGCCGCCTACCGGGCGCTCTCCTTCCGGAATCTCCTGCTGGCGTTGCGCGGCACCGCGAGCATCTCGGGGATGATCCTGTTCATCATCCTCGGCGCGATGACTTTCTCGCAAATTCTCTCGTTCTCCGGAGCGAGCAACGGGGTGGTGGAGTCGATCGGAAAGCTCGGGCTCCCGCCGATGGGACTGATCGCGGCGATGATGCTGGTGCTGATCTTCCTCGGGCTGTTCGTCGAGCAGGTGAGCATGATGCTGATCACGCTGCCGATCTTCATGCCGCTGGTGCAGAGGCTGGGCGTCGACACCGTCTGGTTCGGCGTGATGTTCCTCATCTGCATGCAGCTGGGCCTGCTGCTTCCGCCGCACGGCCTGCTCCTCATGACCATGAAGGGGGTCGCGCCGCGCGAGGTCACCATGGGACACATCTTCCGCGCCGTGATCCCCTACATCGCGATGAGCCTGCTGGTGCTGGCGCTGGTGTTCCTCGTGCCCGCCGTCGCAGTGTGGCTGCCTAAGGTGCTCGTCTAGGGACAATGGAACGATCCTTCAAGAAGGAAGCCGAACTCCTCAAGCTCGGCGCCGGCCAGACCTTCCACGGCGAGGGCATTCTCGCGGTGACCAAGGCGCTGCTCCAGTCCGGCGTCTCCTACGTCGGCGGCTACCAGGGCGCGCCCGTCTCGCACATGATGGACGTGCTGAACGACGCCCGGGACATCATCGAGGGCCTGGGCGTGCACATCGAGACCAACGCCTCGGAAGCCGGCGCGGCGGCGATGCTCGGCGCCTCGATCAACTACCCGATCCGCGGCGCGGTAACGTGGAAGTCCACGGTCGGCACCAATGTCGCCTCGGATGCGCTCTCCAACCTCGCCTCCGTCGGTGTGCGCGGGGGCGCGCTCGTCGTGATCGGCGAGGACTATGGCGAAGGCGCCTCGATCATCCAAGAGCGCAGCCACGCATTCGCGATGAAGTCCCAGATCTGGCTGCTCGATCCGCGGCCGAACCTGCCGACCATCGTGCGCATGGTGGAGAAAGGCTTCGAGCTCTCCGAAGCATCCAACACGCCGGTGATGCTCGAGCTCCGGATCCGCGCCTGCCACGTGCACGGCGCCTTCGAGGCGCGGGACAACCGCGCGCCGCGGATCTCCCGCAAGGAGACCCTGGAACAACCCGAATTCGATTTCGCCAGGATATCGCTTCCGCCGGCGACCTATGCGCAGGAGAAACACAAGGTGGAGGTACGCTGGCCCGCGGCGCAGGCGTTCATCCGCGAGCACCGGCTGAACGAGGTGTTCGGGGGAGAGATGACCGACCTCGGCATCGTCTGCCAGGGCGGCATGTACAACGCCGCGGTGCGCGCGCTGCAGCAGCTCGGCCTCGCCGATACCTTCGGCGAATCGAAGATCCCGATCTACGCGCTCAACGTCACCTATCCGCTCATTCCGGAGGAAGTCACGGCCTTCTGCGCGGGCAAGCGCGCCGTGCTGGTGATCGAAGAAGGGCAGCCCGCGTATATCGAGGACGCGCTGCATGCGATCCTGCGCCGTGCCGATCTTCAAACCAAGCTTCACGGCAAGGACTGCCTGCCGATGGCGGGCGAGTACACCGGGGAGGTCGTGCTCACGGGCGTCGCAAAATGGGTCGAGGCGATGGCTCCACGCGATGTCGACCAGAGCGGTGTGCGCGGGGTGATCGAGGCGATCGCCGCGACCAAGAAGCGCGCGGCCGAGCTCCTCGGTGGCTCCGTTCCGGCGCGCCCCCCGGGGTTCTGCATCGGCTGCCCGGAGCGTCCCGTGTTCTCGGCGATGAAGCTGCTCGAGCGCGAGACCGGCGGCTTTCACGTATCGGCGGACATCGGCTGCCACACCTTTTCGACCCTGCCGCCCTTCAACATCGGCAACACCGTCCTCGGCTACGGCCTCGGTCTCGCTTCGAACTCGGGGATCGCGCCCCTGTTCGGAAAGCGCACCGTCACCATCATGGGCGACGGCGGCTTCTGGCACAACGGCCTCACCTCCGGTATTGCCAACGCGGTGTTCAACCGCGACGACGCCATCCTCATCATCATGAAGAACGGCTACACCTCGGCGACCGGCACGCAGGACATCCCCTCGTCGCTGCACCAGAGCGAATGGAAATCGAGCGACATGAGCATCGAGCGGGCGCTGAAGGGCGTTGGCGTGGAATGGGTCAAGTCCGTCTACACCTATCGCGTCGAGACGATGATGAAGGCGCTGCGGGGAGCGATGACGAGCGCCTACTCGGGACTGAAGGTGATCATCGCCGATGCGGAGTGCCAGCTCGAGCGCCAGCGGCGCCTGCGCCCGCAGGTCGCCGCGAAGCTCAAGGCGGGCAAGCGCGTGGTGCGCACGCGCTTCGGCGTGGACGAGGACGTGTGCTCGGGGGATCACTCCTGCATCCGCCTCTC
>JBGQKQ010000183.1:0-5422 GCA_041499655.1 Gammaproteobacteria bacterium | reverse complement strand
TCACCCGACGCTTGGAATGTCCCGGCCAGACTGATTTTCCAAGCTGCTAGCAATCGGCGCGGAAAGAGAAGCACCCGTGGACCGGTTGAGCGCAGTTCTTCTTCTCGCGACGACCGCGGGGTGTGCGGAGTTATTCGTCGCAGAACCGCCCGCACCCAAGCCCTTGGTTCGCTGGGATGCGCGGGCGTCACTTCCCGACTCGGAGCGACGCGCCTTGCGCACGCAGAGCTTCGAGCTGCGGTGCGCATCCCCCGCCGTCGTGCGCTGCGTATCCTTCGACACTACGGACCCAATCCCGGATCTGACGAAGCCGGGACTCGGTGACCGAACCGGACGCGGTCCGATGGGTGTGGTGAGAAACAATGTTTCGGGCCCGCCCCCCGAGCTGGATTGCGCAGTAGCGGTCGGCGGCTGTTCCCTGCGCTTTACCATACCGTCGCGGAGCGGCCCAGGGGCTTCGGGCAGCTGGTTCGTCAACTTCTCGGATGACTTCTCAGTGCGCTTCGGTGAGGGCGAGGAGTTCTACGTTCAGTGGCGGCAACGCTTCTCCCGTGCCTTCCTAGAAACCCGCTTCCTCGGCGGCGGGGGCTGGAAGCAGGCGATCATCGGCCAGGGGGACAACCCCGGCTACGCGCCCGACGGAAAAGTCGTCTGGTCGTGCACGCAACTGGAGCTGGTCGTGCAGAACACGTACCAGCGCGGCTACCCTCAGATGTACCACAGCTGCGGGGAGAAGGACGAGCATTACGAGCCGCTCCCGGATTATCACCCGATCGACTACGAGCCCGACCAGTGGATGACGTTCCAGGTCCGCGTGAAGATTGGCACCTGGTACAAGAACGACCGCAGCTATCGCGGAAACAGCACGATAGAGCTCTGGGTGGGACGCGAAGGCGAGGCGTCCCGACGTGCAGTGCTCGCGAAGAACTACGACGTTGCAAACACGACCCCAGGCGCGAAGTACGGCAAGCTGTGGCTACTCCCTTACCACACCGGCAAGGACACCCAGCAGGAACATCCGGTCGGTTACACCTGGTACGACGAGGTCATCATCTCCCGAGCCCCCATCCCGGATCCATGAGACGGAGGCCTAGTCCAGGTAGGGAAGCGCCCAGATCGACATCCGCTCGAAGATCACGATCGTCGCGAGCGCAGCGCTGGAAAACGCCTCACCCACCACGAGCAGCGTGCGCGATCGCGCTTCCATGGCCGCCAGCGCGATCACCGCGCCGGCAAGCAGGGCAGCGCCCGTCGCCAGATGCAAGACGACATACCACTTCAGCGTCGGGGACTCCGATAGCGACAGCGCGAACCGGTTGAACAGGATGGTGATGCCGACGTCGCTGAGAATGGCGATCCCGAAAACGAGCGTGAACGCGGAAGCCGCAAACGGGAGCCAGACAGGCGCAGTGCCAAAGTTGATCTTCATCACTGGCGATACAGCAAACGCCGTGCCATGCGGCCGCAAAACCAGATTGTCCCAACGGCTCAGGACTTTGATTTCAATCGCGCGCTGATGAAAGCGCGATACCTGCACCGTGCAGGTTCGCGAACACGGTCGGATGCACCGTCGTAGGAAATTCCGGCGGGCCGCCATCGCGCCCTGATGCAGACCGGCGCCTTTTGACTTATCGCGCGAGCGGTGGCAAATTCCGTTGCGGCGAACTTGGCTAGGTTCGTCCGTCCATAAGAAAACAGTAATAAAGGGGGGAAACATGCGTTCGACGACCGCCTCGCGGCGATGGAGAACTATCGGGCTGGCCTTTGCATTTCTCGCTCTGGTCAGTTGCGGCGGTGGTGGCGGTGGAAGCAGCACGCCGCCCACTCCGGCCAGCAAGGTTTTCTTTACCGATGGTGGAAACGGCGCCATCGCCTCGTTCAGCGACGCGACTCCGACCACCAACTTCTCCATCGACCGGGTCGTAATGGGTCTGCATACCGGGTTGCCGACCTCGGGTATTCTTGCCATCCCCAGCATCACGCTGGACGCCGCGAACAACCGCCTCTACGTGGCCACCCAGGGCAATACGTTTGTCTACAACAACATCAGCACCGCCAACGGCGACGTGGCTCCGAGCGTCACCATGTCGGCCCTCATCAACACGGGGGGACCCGGGGTCCGCGGCGTAAGTTTCTGTTACAACGATCTCGATCGCACGCACGGCGTGCTGTACTCCGTAGACTTTTTCGGCGAAGTCCACGTGTTCAACAACCCGCTGACGGCAACCGGCAAAGTCGACCGGATCATCAGTCCGGATCTCGGAACTGCTGTTGTGCAGATTTCGTTCGGACTCGCCATCGATGTGGCGCGCGATATGCTCTACGAAGGCGTAGCTTTGGGCTCGGGTTCCACCATCATCGTCTTCAACAATGCGAGCACGATAGGCACGGCGATCCCGGCCACTTTCCCGCCGCCGCCCACGACGGTCACGCCCGTCGCTCCCGACCGAACTCTGAGCTTTGCTCAAGCCGTCGTGTCGTTCTACCTCGACACCACCAATGATCGCCTATACACGTCCCACGCCGACGGCGTCGTTCGGGTTTTCGACAATGCACGCACGCTCCCGACAGGGGCGCCTACTCCGGACAGGACTATCGATCTGGGAGGCGGTACGCCGATCGATGCATATATTTTCGTGGACACCAGCCGCAACAAGCTCTACGCCGTTGCCAGCAATACCGGAAACCAGGTAGGCGTTTTCGGCTATATCGCCAACGCGAGCACCGCAAACGGCCTGGGTACAGGGAATTTTTTCAGCTTCTCGCCGGTACCCAACATCGCGCTTACGGCGGTCGCGGTCGCGCCCTGACGTGGGTCGTCAGACGTTGAAGCGGAAATGCATCACGTCGCCGTCGCGGACGATGTAATCCTTTCCTTCCAGTTTCATCTTTCCGGCCTCCTTCGCGCCCTGCTCGCCTCCGCGGGCGACGTAGTCGTCGAAGGCGATGACCTCGGCGCGGATGAAGCCGTGCTCGAAGTCGGTGTGGATGACGCCGGCCGACTGGGGCGCGGTCGCGCCGACCTGCACGGTCCAGGCGCGCACTTCCTTCGGCCCGGCGGTGAAGAAGGTCTGCAGGCCCAGCAGCGCGTAGCCGGCGCGGATCAGGCGATCGAGGCCGGCTTCCTTCATGCCCATGTCGGCGAGGAAGACCTGCTTGTCCTCGTCGGATAGATCCGCGATCTGCGCCTCGACTGCCGCGCAGATCGGCACGACCGGGGCGCCTTCGCGCTTCGCGTATTCCTCGACTTTCGCGAGCAGGGGATTGCCCTCGAAACCGTGCTCGGCGACGTTAGCAACGTACATCGCCGGCTTCGCGGTCAGCAGGAAGAAGGGCTTCAGCACCGACTGCTCTTCCTTCGAAAGCTGCACGCTGCGCGCGGGCCGCGCCTCGTCGAGCACCGGGCGCACCTTGTCGAGCACCGCGACGATGCGCTGCGCTTCCTTGTCGCCGCCGGTCCTGGCGACCTTGCCGTAGCGCGCATAGGCCTTTTCCACCGTCGCCAGATCGGCAAGGGCGAGCTCGGTGTTGATGGTCTCGATGTCCGAGACGGGATCGATCCTGCCTGCGACGTGCACGACATTCGGGTCCTCGAAGCAGCGCACCACGTGCGCGATCGCGTCGCACTCGCGGATCGTGGCGAGGAACTGGTTCCCCAGTCCCTCACCCTTGGAGGCACCGGCCACCAATCCCGCGATGTCGACGAACTCGACCGCCGCGGCGATGACTTTCTGGGGCTTCGCGATGGCGGCGAGCTTTTGCAGCCGCGGGTCGGGAACTTCGACGATGCCAATGTTCGGGTCGATGGTGCAGAACGGATAGTTCTCCGCCGCAATGCCCGCTTTCGTCAGGGCATTAAATAGCGTCGACTTACCTACGTTGGGCAAACCGACAATCCCGCACTTGAGCGACATCAGGGGCCCGTGTGCAGCTTGAGCATCGCCGCCTGCATGTCGCCGTCGAGCAGCAGCTGCGACACGTCCAGGCAGCGCGCGAGCGCGTCTTCGATCAGCTCGCGTTCCGCGGGCGCGGGCGGATTGACCACGTAGTCGGCGACCACGTTCTTGTCGCCGGGATGGCCGATGCCGATCCGCAGCCGCCAGAACCCCGGGCTGCCGAGCTGCGCGGCGATGTCCTTCAGCCCGTTGTGGCCCGCCACGCCGCCGCCGAGCTTGAGCTTCGCCGTTCCCGGAGGAAAATCGAGCTCGTCGTGCACCACCAGCACTTCCTCGGGAAGGATCTTGTAGAAGCGCGCGAGCGGTCCCACCGACTTGCCCGAGAGATTCATGTAGGTCTGGGGAAGCACGAACCTGAGCTCGCCGCCGGGACGGGCGAGCTTGCCTACGAGCCCGTGGTACCTGGCGACGGATTTCAACTCGACGCGCTCACCGGCCGCCAGGCGCGACACGAACCAGAAACCGACGTTGTGGCGGTCGCGCTCGTGATTTCGGCCCGGATTGCCGAGGCCTGCGATGAGTTTGGTTGTGCCCATTCGGACGAAGGTCATTCCAGCACAGGTGGGGAAACCGAGACGTCAGTCGAGGTCGGGGAAGTAAACAGGCGTCGCGAGCTTCTTGCGACGCCGGTTCAAAAAAGGGCGCGGTGGTCGCCGCGCCCTTTCCGAGGGAGATGAGGCGCGCTACTTCTTGTCGCCCTTGTCGGCCTTCTCGCCCTTGCCGCCCTTGCCGCCCTTGTCGTCGGCAGCGGGCGCCCCAGCCTCGGGCGCCTTTTGCTTGAGCGTCGGAACGTCCGCGGCGGCAGGCACCGCCTCGGCAGGCGCGGCCACCCCCTCTACCCCGACGACAGCCGCAGCGGCAGCAGCGGCCTCCTCCTCGGCAATCGCCGCCCTCGGGATTTGCGCCGACGCAACCGTCGGATTCTCGTTGCCTCCCAGCCCGAGCTCGACGCCCTTCGGGAGCGCGAGATCGCGCACGTGGATCGAGTGGCCGATCGAGATCTGCGACAGGTCGACCTGGATGAATTCGGGCAGATCCGCGGGCAGGCAGCGGATATCGATGTCGTTCAGAACGTGGGTGATCAGCCCGCCCTGCTCCTTGATCGCCGGCGAATTCTCGGCGTTCACGAAGTGCAGCGGCACCTTGATGTGTATCTTCTGGTCGGCCGAAACCCGCTGAAAGTCGATGTGCTGCACCTCGGTCTTCCAGGGGTGCATGTTGACCGCGCGCAGCAGCACCGGCTGCTTCGCGCCGTCCAGGGCCAGCGTGAGGATCGACGCATGAAACTTCTCGTCGCGCAGCTGGTGGTACAAGGCGTTGTGATTGAGCTCTAGATTGACCGGTGCGGTCTTGCCTCCGTACAGGATCCCGGGGACCTTTCCGCTAAGGCGCAGGCGGCGGCTCGCACCCCTTCCTTGCACCTTGCGCGCTTGCGCTACCACTTCGATTGCCATGCCTGTCTCCTA
>JBGQKQ010000182.1:0-5563 GCA_041499655.1 Gammaproteobacteria bacterium | reverse complement strand
ATCATCTCCGCCCTGCCCACGCTGCGGGGAAGCACCTACGTGCTCGACCTTGGGGCGAACGTCGATTGCGCGCCGGAGCACCTGCTCCAATTCGCGATCATGGGGGCGACCCTGGTTTCGGCAGTCGAGCACAAGGACCGTCCCAGCGTGGGCCTGCTCAATATCGGCGAGGAGGACATCAAGGGCAACGAGGTCGTGAAAAAAGCTGCCGAATTGCTGCGCCAAAGCGGCCTCAATTTCGTCGGCAATATCGAAGGAGACGGTATCTACAAGGGCTCGGCCGACGTCGTGGTGTGCGATGGCTTCGTCGGCAACGTCATGCTCAAAGCGTCCGAGGGGATCGTGCAGATGGTGCGCAGCTTCATCCGTGAAGAGTTCATGCGCAGCGCGCTGACCAAGCTGGCGAGCGTGGTGGTGATGCCGGTGCTGTATGCGTTCCGCAAACGGCTCGACCCGCGGCGTTTCAACGGCGCAACCCTGCTCGGACTGAGAGGAATCGTGGTGAAGAGCCATGGCTCGGCGGACGCGTTCGGATTCGCCCGGGCTATCGAGCGTGCTGCCGAGGAAGTCAGGAACGAGGTACTGCATCGCCTGATGGCTCGTTTCGGATCTGCCGAGACCGAGGCGGCAAGCTCGTGATCTGGTCGCGTATCGCCGGGACCGGAAGCTATCTCCCGTCCAGGGTCGTTACCAACGACGAGCTGGCGGGGCGCATGGACACCTCCGACGAATGGATTCGCACGCGCACCGGCATACGCCAGCGGCACATCGCGGAGCCATCGCAAACCTCGAGCGACCTCGGCACCGAAGCGAGCCGTGCCGCGCTTGCAGCGGCGCGCGTTTCCGCCGAGGAGATCGACCTCATCATCGTTGCCACGGCAACGCCCGATTACATTTTTCCGAGCACGGCCTGCCTCATGCAGGCAAAGCTCGGGGTGAAGGGCTGCGCAGCGTTCGACATTCAGGCGGTGTGCAGCGGCTTCGTCTATGCACTCGTAATCGCGGACAAGCTGATCCGCTCGGGCCAGCATCGCTGCGCCCTGGTCGTCGGCAGCGAAGTGTACTCCCGCATTCTCGACTGGAACGACCGCGGCACGGCCGTGCTGTTCGGCGACGGCGCAGGCGCCGTCGTTCTCAAGGCGGATGCCAAGCCCGGCATCCTGGGTGGCGTGCTGCACGCCGATGGTTCGCATGCCGGCATCCTCTCGGTGCCGGGAAACGTCTGCGGAGGAAAGATCGTGGGGTCGCCTTTCCTGCAGATGGACGGACAGGCGGTATTCAAGTTTGCCGTGAAGGTCCTCGACGAGGTGGCACGGGAGACGCTTTCTCAATGCGGGCTGACCGTGGCGGACATCGACTGGCTCATCCCCCATCAGGCCAATCTCCGCATTCTGGAAGCGACCGCGAAGAAGCTCGGTCTGGACCGCTCCAAGCTGGTGGTCACCGTGGATCGACACGCCAACACCTCGGCCGCCTCGGTGCCCCTTGCGCTGGACCTGGCGATTCGCGACGGCCGCATCAAGCCCGGACACAAGGTGATGCTCCAGGGCGTGGGCGGCGGGTTCACCTGGGGCGCGGCGCTCGTGGAGATGTAATGAAGTTCGCAATGGTTTTTCCAGGGCAGGGGTCGCAATCGGTGGGCATGCTCGCCGGGTACGGGGACGCGGCGCCGGTTCGCGAGACGCTCGCAGAAGCCTCGGACATCCTGAAACAGGACGTGGGAAGCCTGATGGCCGAGGGCCCGGCGGAAGAACTCAACAGCACGGTCAACACGCAGCCGCTGATGGTCACCGCGGGAATCTGCGCGTGGCGACTGTGGCGCGACCTCGGCGGCGCGGAGCCGTCTCTGCTGGCAGGCCACAGCCTCGGCGAATATACAGCGCTCGTCGCGGCGGGCGCGCTCTCGTTTTCCGACTGCTTGCCCCTGGTGCGCCTGCGCGCGCAGGCGATGCAGGAAGCGGTGCCGCAGGGAAAGGGCGCGATGGCTGCGATTCTCGGTCTCGATGACGAGACAGTACGCGCCGTGTGCGCCGAGGCCGCGAGAGGCGAGGTCTGCGAGGCGGTGAACTTCAACGCTCCTTCCCAGGTCGTGATCGCCGGACACGCGGCCGCCGTGAAGCGTGCGATGGAAGGCGCGAAGGCGCGCGGCGCGAAGCGCGCACTGCCGCTTCCGGTCAGCGCTCCGTTCCACTCCTCGCTGATGGCGCCGGCTGCAGCCCGTCTGCGCGCGGCCCTGTCAAAGATTGCCGTCAATTCACCGCGAATCCCGGTCGTCCACAACGTCGACGCGAGGACTCGCGCGGATCCGGGGGCAATACGCGACGCGCTCGTGAGCCAGGCGGATCATCCCGTGCGCTGGGTCGAGTGCGTGAAGGACATGGCCGCTCAGGGCGTGACGCATGTATTCGAATGCGGCCCCGGGAAAGTGCTCGCGCCTCTCACCAGGCGCATTGCGGAGAGCCTCCAAGGACAGGCCCTTTCGGATCGCGCGGGGCTCGATGCGGCCCTCCAGGCTTCGAAGGAGAACTGATGGACCTCCAAGGCCAGCGCGCTCTGGTGACCGGTGCATCGCGGGGAATCGGCAAAGCCATCGCGCTGATGCTGGGCGCCCGCGGCGCCGCGGTGGTCGGAACCGCGACCACGAGCGCGGGCGCGCAGTCGATCACGGACTATCTTCTCGCGGGCGGCGTGCAGGGCAGAGGTGTCCAGCTCGACGTCAAAGTCGAGGCGAATATCGAATCGGTTGTGGCCGATTTCGAGAAGATCCATGGTTCGATATCCATACTCGTGAACAACGCGGGCATCACCCAGGACAATCTCGCCATGCGCATGAAAGAAGCCGAATGGGACGCAGTGATCGACACCAACCTCAAGTCGGTGTTTCGCCTGAGCAAGGCGGTGCTGCGCGGCATGCTGAAAGCGCGCTCGGGGCGCATCATCAACATCACCTCCGTGGTCGGGTCGAGCGGAAACGCCGGGCAGATCAACTACGCGGCGGCGAAAGCCGGCATCGCCGGCATGACGCGATCCCTCGCCCGCGAGCTCGGCGGCCGCGGTGTCACGGTCAATTGCGTCGCACCGGGATTCATCGACACGGACATGACGCGGGCCTTGACCGAGGCGCAGCGAGCCGGGCTGCTGCAGCAGATTCCGCTGGGACGCCTCGGAAATCCAGAAGAAGTGGCTGCGGCCGTGGCGTTCCTCGCATCGCCGCAGGCAGCCTACATCACCGGCACCACGCTGCATGTCAACGGCGGCATGTACATGGGTTGAAAGGGAGCAATGCGATTCTGCTACAATGCGCACCTCCGAATTTCGATGGCAGCAAACAAGGGGGAAGGAGCCCGCAATGGAAAACGTTGAACAGCGCGTCAAGAAGATCGTCGCGGAACAGCTCGGCGTGAACGAAGCGGAGATCAAGAACGAATCTTCGTTTGTCGATGATCTCGGCGCCGATTCGCTGGACACGGTCGAGCTGGTGATGGCTCTTGAAGAGGAATTCGAAACCGAGATTCCGGACGAGGAGGCCGAAAAAATCACCACGGTCCAGCAGGCTATCGCCTACGTCTCCGCTCACTCCAAGAAAGCCTGATTTTTCCCACGGCCGGAGTCCATTTGAGCCGCCGTCGTGTTGTCGTCACCGGATTAGGAATCATCTGCCCCATCGGCAACACTGTTGCCGATGCCTGGTCGAGCGCGCTTGCCGGCAAGTCCGGAGTGGGGCGCATCACGCAGTTCGACGCGAGTACCCTTTCCAGCCAGATCGCGGGCGAAGTGAAGAACTTCGACATCGCCGCGTACCTCTCGCCGAAAGAGGCGCGCCGCATGGACCGCTTCATCCACTTCGGAATCGCAGCCGGTGTCCAGGCGCTGAAGGATTCGGGGCTCGAGGTGACCGAAGCCAACGCCACGCGCATCGGTGTGAATATCGGCTCCGGGATCGGCGGCCTTCCGATGATCGAGGAAACGCACAACGAGGTGCTCAAGGGCGGCCCGCGCAAGATCTCCCCGTTCTTCATTCCCAGCACGATCATCAACATGATCTCGGGAAATCTGTCGATCATGCACGGGCTGAAGGGACCCAACCTGGCCATGGTCACGGCGTGCACGACTTCGGCGCACTGCATCGGCGAGTCGGGGCGGCTGATCGAATACGGGGACTGCGACGTGATGATCGCCGGAGGCGCAGAGGCGGCGATCACGCTCCTCACGGTGGGAGGTTTCGGTTCGGCACGGGCACTCTCCACGCGCAACGATGATCCGGCAACGGCGAGCCGCCCCTGGGACAAAGACCGCGACGGTTTTGTCCTGGCGGAAGGCGCGGGAGTCCTGGTCCTGGAGGAATTCGAGCACGCGAAGCGGCGCGGTGCCAGGATCTACGCCGAGCTGGCGGGTTACGGAATGAGCGGCGACGCTTACCACATGACCGCGCCGCAGGAAAGCGGCGAGGGTGCGGCGCGCTGCATGGAGAACGCGCTGCGCAACGCGGGGCTAAAGCGCGAGGACATCGACTACATCAATGCGCATGGGACCTCGACGCCGCTCGGCGATCTGGCCGAGACGGTCGCGGTCAAGCGCTGTTTCGGAGACCACGCCAGGAAGCTCGCGGTCAGCTCGACCAAATCCATGACCGGCCATCTGCTGGGCGCGGCCGGGGGCGTCGAGGCGATCTTCTCGGTGCTTGCAGTCCGCGACCAAGTTGCCCCGCCGACTGCGAACCTGTTCAACCAGGACCCCGCCTGCGACCTCGACTACGTGCCGAATTCCGCCCGGCCCATGCCGCTGCGGGCAGTCCTGTCGAACTCCTTCGGGTTCGGCGGCACCAACGGATCCCTGATTTTCCGGCGTGTCTGACTCCCGCGGGCTCTCGCCCGCTCTGCGCCTGGATCTGAAGCCCTCGCGCCTGCTCGTCTGCGCTCTCATCGTGGCGCACGTTCTTGCCCTGGCCGCCGCCTGGATCAGCCTGACCGGGTGGGCGCGGTATCTGGCCTGTGTTCCCGTCCTGGCTTCCCTGGGCACTACTCTGGCGCGGACTCTCCTGCGCGGTACGCACCAGGCAATATCGCTGGAATTGCAAGAAGATGGGCACGCATCGTGGAGGAACGCGAAAGGGACCTGGTATGTGGCCAGAGTAGGCAGCCGCCATTTCGTTTCAGGCGTGCTCGCGATCCTGGAGCTTGAATCCGTGGGACCGGCTCGCAGGAAATGGCTGCTTCTCATGTCCGATTCGGTGCCTCCGGAGGAGTTTCGTCGCCTCAGGGTCTGGCTCCGGTGGCGGCGAAGCCCTGCAGAAGCGCAGCGCGAATAACCTTACGAAAGACTGAACTATCGCGCCGGCGCCCGGTCTGTAGCTGCACGGGCGCCGGGGGTGCAAGCTCACTGGGGTATACTCCCGCCGCCCGTGGACAACTTCGAACAGAAGCACAGTACCGCTTCGTCAGGGACGGCGGCGGATGGATGACAGGGAACTCGACCGGCAGCTGGTCGAGCGGGCCCAGCGAGGCGACAAGCATGCTTTCGAGCTGCTGGTGTCGAAGTACCAACGCAAACTGGCGCGGCTGCT
>JBGQKQ010000181.1:0-5564 GCA_041499655.1 Gammaproteobacteria bacterium | reverse complement strand
TCTCGGCAAAGTGGGCGACGTGCTTGTAGAAATTGGATTTTTCGCTGGCTGATATCGCACCGCAGAAGGCGGGATAGGAGCCGGCGATGTAACGGTCGAAGAATCCTTGCTGATCTTGCAGTGCAGCATCCCCAGAGCCCATTGAAATCAAATACCTCATGGTGTCGAACAACCCGGCGACATGGTCCTCGGGCTCGAGCGCCCGCTCCGCGCGCGTGAGCCCCAGGCTGGCGAGTTCGTCCCGAAGGCGCACCAGGATCTTCTCGCGGCCCGTCCGGACCAAGTAGAAGCTCGCGTACGGGGTCACCTCGGCCTTGCCGGTGCCGATGAAGAGTTGGTCGTACTCGAGCCTGGCCGCCTCCGCGTCCATCGCTCGCGCCGCGGAGGCCAGCGTGCGCCACGCGCCCGACAGGGCAGACTGTTCGCCGCCGGTGATGGTCTCGTCGGCGTTGGCGATGGTCGCCAGCAGGCCGGCGTCCGGCCCGGCGTAGAAAAGCCGCGCGAGCAAGGCATAGTACCCGGCGCGCGCCTGGTCCTCCGGGATGTCCGGGGGGCTAAACTTCAGCGGCGTGACCGTTGCACTCATCGTTTCACGTCAGAGATATTCATCTCGTCCTTGTTCTCCATCATGTCCACCACGCGGCAGTCGGCGCACATCTGCAGGCGCCTCAGTTTCAATCCGGAAGCGCCCGCGCCTGCGAACATCGAGTGCCCGGTGAGCTTGCCCAGCATGTTGTCGACCATCTGCCGCGTGCCGAAGGGCTTGCCGCAGCGCACGCAGTTGAACGGCTCGGCTTCGTTGAGCGCGACCTCCTGCTTCGCCTGCGCGCCGAGCAGGAGCCGGGGAACGAGCGTGATCGCATCCTCCGGGCAGGTCACTTCGCACAATCCGCATTGCACGCAATTGCGCTCGATGAATTTCAGCATCGGCCGGTCGCGCCCGTCGACGAGCGCCGACTCCGGGCAGGCGCCGACACAGGCCATGCACAGCGTGCACGTCTTCTTGTCGACGAGGACCTGGCCGTAGGGCGCGCCTGCCGCGAGCGCGATCACCTCCGCGGGCTTGGGCGCCTGCTTCGCCAGGTGGTCGATCGCGAATTCGAGCGTGGTGCGTTTCTCGGAAGACAGGTTGTACGTCGCAGGCCTGGAGACCGAGGTGGCCGGCACGAGCGCCCAGAGCTCCTTCTCGAGCGCCGCCGGCTCGTCCGTCGCGATCAGCGAGAAGTGCGCACCTGCGTAGCCTTGCCCGTTGAGGATGCTCTCGGCGTAGCTCATCTGCGCCTTCAGCGCCTGGCCGTATTCGGCGAATTCCTTCGGTTCGGCGAGCACCGCCACCTGGCTCGCCCCATAGGCTACGGCGGCGAGCAGCAGGTCCATCCCGGCCGAGGCGGGATGATGGATCTCGAGCGGGATCACGCGCGCGGGAAGGCCGCGGCCGCGCCGGGCGAGCTTCGCGATCAGGGCGCGGCTGCCGCCGGCATTGTGGAGGAGCAGGCAGGCGTCCTTGCCGCCCGCGTGTGCGTAGACGGAAAGAACGCGCTTCAGGCGCGCGCCGAGGTCGGGCACGCGCGGGTACGCATGCGTCATCGCCCCGGACGGGCAGACCGTCGCGCAGCCGCCGCAGCCCATGCACAGATGCGGGTCGACTTTCACGTGATCACCGTCGGGCGTGATCGCGCCGGTCGAGCACACGTCGAGGCACTGAGTGCAGCCGACTTTCTGCGAGCGGCCGTGGGCGCAGATCCTCGCGTCGTAGGAAAAGAAACGCGGCTTCTCGAACTCGCCCACCATCTGTCCGAGCTGCGACGCCGCAAGCGCCTGCTCGAGGGGATCGCTCCCCGGGGCGAGATAGCCCTGGGGCAGCTGCGCGGTGCGGATCAGGGCTTGAGCGGACAGGTCGAGCACCATGTCGAAGCGCTCGTTTCTCGAACGGTCCGCGCGCGTGAAATCGATCGCCTGGATCGCTCCGCAGGCCTTCACGCACTCGCGGTGCGCCTTGCACTTGTCGAGATCGATCTGATAGGAGAAGTCGATGGCGCTCTCGGGGCAGGCCCGGATGCAGGCATTGCAGCGCGTGCACACCTCGAGATCGATGGGATTGAGCTGCTCCCAGGCGACTTCGAACGCACCCAGGTGGCCCTCGATCGAGGTCGCCTTGCCCGAGAACACGGGATAGCGGCGCTCGTCCGGCAGCTCGCCGCCCTTCCCGCCCGAGATCAATACGCTCACCTCCAGCTGCTCGGCGAGCCTGTCGGCCCAGGCGATGGCTGCCGCGGCCGGGCCGATGATCAGCAGCTGACCTCCCGACTGATAGTTCACACCGGGCACCGATTCGGGTTCGGGAAGATCCGCGAGCGCGAGCAGCGCCGCGATCTTGGGCGTCGCCTGCGCGCCCTCCTTCGACCAGCCGGCGTGCTCCCGTATGTTGATGAACTTCAGCCGCGTCGCCGATTTCGCACCTCCGGCAAGCTCGGAGAAAAGCGGCGCTTCCTGGGTGCACGCGACCACGCAGGCCTCTTCCTTGAGCGCTTCCTGGAAGCTGCCGATTTCCTTGCGGCACAGCTCGGTGTGCACCTGGACCGGCTGCTCGAGATTGAGCGCGGCCGCGAGCGCCCTGGCGTCGAGCGTCATGGTCTTGTTGCAGTTGCAGACCTTGAGAGCGCGATCTTCCAGAGCCATCTCAGGCCTTCTCTTCCGGCCGGGACGGTGCTGCAGGCGCTTCCGTCTTCGCTTCGGCCTGCGCTGGAGCCTCCGGTGTTTTCCCTTCCGCGGCACCGCGCTCCTGATCCTTCTTTTCTTTCTCGTCGTCGAAGAGCAGCCCCTTGGCATGCTCCAGGGTCCTCAGCATCGCCGCCGGAATCGGCTCGCCCTTGGTGTAGTCCTCGCAATACGCCTCGAAGCGCTCGAAAGTCTCGAAGTACGGATCGCTGAACAGCTTCTTCAGCGCCGAGCGCCTGAGGCTGTCGTCGACGCCGGGTTTGAGAAATTCCGTGTAGTCCGACGCGAGACCCTTGAGGGTGTCGATGGGCGGAAGCTGCGGCTCGGCGGTGGCTGGTGCCGCAGGCGATTCCTTCGGTGGGACAGACGGCGAGGCGACGGGCGACGCGGGGGGCGCCTCCGGCTCGGGCGCCACGGCCTCCGCCTCCGCCTGCCGCACATCCTTCTTCAGCCGCGACCAGCGCGAGAGAAATCTTTCCCCGTCGTCACGCGCCATCGCGCTTCGCCCCCTTGAAAGACGGCGGCCGTGAGCGCTTCTTCGGCTCGGGCTTGTAGTTGCGCTCGACGTACTCGGCGAGCCAGGGAATCCACTGAGCCGGCATCGGCACGCCGTCCACGCGCGCGCCTGCATCGAGCAGTCGCGCGGCTTCGTTGTAGCTGACGGTGACCGCCTTGGGGACCCCGGCGCCTTCCTCTTCGAGCCAGTTCACGAATACGAAGGGCTTCTGCGAGCTCAAGTTGAGGTAATACCCCTCCGCCTCGTCACGGAAAAGCTCCAGCTTGAACCCGGGATGCAACCACTGCGCACGCGATGAATCCTGCAGCAGCGGACGCGGAGCCGCGCCGGGCTCGCCCAGATCGGGAACAACGCCGATCGGCTCCCACTTCTCCGACTCCCAGCGCTTGTTTTCCAGGGGCGTTCGCTCCATTACCACCGCGACTGCGAGGCTCGGGTAGGTCATTTTTCCGGCTATACTCAACACGGCAAACGTCGAATTATGAACTGCCTTTCATGATACAGCTACGCATCTCATGACCGATCGCGTCATTCCGATCAGCGACGGGCGGCGCACAAAACCCCTTCCGGTCAAGGGGACTTCCGGAACGCCCCTGCATGCGGGCCTGGATACGCGCGGACGGCGGCTGCACGACCTGCGCATCTCGGTCACCGACCGCTGCAATTTCCGCTGCGTATATTGCATGCCGCGCGACGTGTTCGGACCGGACTACAAGTTCCTCGCGCGGGACCAGCTGCTCAGCTTCGAGGAAATCGTGCGCCTCGTGCGTATCTTCAAGGGCCACGGCGTCGAGAAGATCCGGCTCACCGGCGGGGAACCGCTGCTGCGCAAGAACGTCGATCGCCTGATCGAGATGCTCGCCGACATCCCGGGACTCGACCTGACGCTGACGACCAACGGCTCGCTGCTCGGCAAGAAAGCGCGAGCGCTCAAGGCCGCGGGGCTGCAACGTGTCACCGTGAGCCTGGATTCGCTCGACGACGCGGTCTTTCGCAAGATGAACGACGCAGACTTTCCGGTTGCGGAAGTGCTGAACGGCATCGATGCCGCGGCCGCCGCGGGCCTCGCGCCGCTCAAGATCAACATGGTGGTCAAGCGCGGCGTGAACGAGGACTCGGTGCTGCCCATGGCGCGCTACTTCAAGGGCAGCGGGCATATCGTGCGCTTCATCGAGTTCATGGACGTAGGGCATACCAACGGCTGGCGCATGGACGACGTCGTCCCGTCGGCCGAGATCGTGCGCAGGATCGGGGACGTAATGCCCCTGGAGCCCGTTGAACCCAACTACCGCGGCGAAGTCGCCGGGCGCTGGCGCTACCAGGACGGCTCCGGGGAGATCGGCGTGGTGTCCTCGGTCACCCAGGCATTCTGCAGCACCTGCACCCGCGCACGGCTCTCGACCGAGGGCATGTTGTATACGTGCCTCTTCGCGACCGCGGGCTACGACCTTCGCGGCATGCTGCGCGGCGGCGCCGACGACGGGGAAATCTCGCACAGCGTCGCCGGCATCTGGCACATCCGTGCCGACCGCTACTCCGAACTGCGCACCGCGGAGACGGCAAAGCTGCGCAAGATCGAGATGTCCTACATAGGCGGATGAAAGCGCCGCAGCCTCCGAAGCTCACCCGCGCGTCCAAGCCCCTTACCTTCGAGGTCGAGGCGACAAACGAGCGGGGAGAGGCCGTGGCGACGCCCATCGCGGGCGAGCATCCGCTCACGCTGTACGTGGACAAGCGCGAGATCGTCACGCTGATGACGCTCGGTCAGGCCCCGGAGGCGCTCGCCATCGGCTATCTCCGCAATCAGCGCCTGCTGAAATCGATCGAGGAAATCGAGGCCGTGCAGGTCGACTGGGAAACCGGGTCGGTCGCGGTCACCACGCGCAAGCCGATCAAGTCGCTCCAGGAAAAAATCAAGAAGCGCACCGTCACCACCGGCTGCGGCCAGGGCACGGTGTTCGGCGATCTGATGGCGGAGATCGACTCAGTGCACTTGCGCAACGATGTGTCGCTCAACGAGGACGCGCTGCACGCGCTGCTCGAGGCGGTCCGCCAGGAGGAAACCGTCTACAAGTCCGCCGGTGCCGTGCACGGCTGCGCGCTGGCGGCGAACAGCGCCGTAGCGGTGAAGATTCTCTACTTCGTCGAGGACGTCGGCAGGCACAACGCGGTGGACGCCATCGCCGGCCAGATGTGGCTCGACGGCGTCGACGGCTCGGACAAGATCTTCTACACCACCGGCCGCCTCACTTCCGAGATGGTGATCAAGGCCGTGCAGATGCAGATCCCCTTCCTCGTCTCGCGCTCGGGGCTCACGCAGATGGGCTAC
>JBGQKQ010000180.1:0-5570 GCA_041499655.1 Gammaproteobacteria bacterium | reverse complement strand
TCCGCCGCGGCCTTGATGACCGCGGCGTCGCGCGGCGCCGAGACGTATTTCAGCCGGAACGCGACCGGGTCCTCGTTCGCCGCAAAGGCGAGCTCGTCGATGAACTGCTCGCTGCCGAAATGGATCTCCGGCCCGACCGGGTCGCGCAGGTGCGCGGTCCGCAGCGGCGAGCACGAATCGAGCAGCGGCGGAATCGTCTCCCAGGCAAGGAGCTTGTTCTCGAACGCGTAGGTCTCCGCGGGCGTACCGAATCCCTCGTTCGGCTTCGGCGGGAAGCCGGTCGACATGCCCACCAGGCTGTGGCTGGGGTCGGACTCGTTCGTCTGGATGTTGATGCGCGAGAATCCCTTGGAGACGAATTCGTAGCCGACGACCTTACCCGAGGCGTCGAGCGCGGCGCGCGCGCGGTGCACGCACGCCGGCCCCTTCGGATCCCAGGCTATGCCGTCGCTGCGCATGCCCTGCACGCGCACCGGGCGCCCGGCGAGCTTCGAAAGCATGGCGGCGTCGAGCGCGGCGTCGCCCGCGTCGTTCCGCCCGTACGAGCCCGGACCGTAGACCCAGATCACGTGCACCTTCTCGGGCGGAAGTCCAAGGAGCCTCGCGACACCGAGCTGCGTGAAGTGCGGCTTCTGCGAGCCCGACCACACCGTGACGCCGTCGGCGCGCACGTCGGCCACCGCGCACGCCGGCCCCATGCTCGCGTGCGACTGGAACGGCCATTCGTACTCCGCCTCGACCACGCGCGCCGCCGTCTTGAATGCGGCGTCGAGATTGCCCTTCCTGGTCCCTTCCTCGCGCTTGACCACCGGCGCCTTGCGGATGTGGTCGTGCAGGTCCGCCATCGCGGGGAAAGGAGCGGCCTTGGCGTGGTCCCAGCTGACCTTGAGCATTCGCGAAGCGCGCACCGCGTCCCATTCGCCGGGAGCGAGCACCGCGACGAAATCCTTGTCGCGCACCACGCGCGCGCCTTTTATTTTCCTGATCGAGGCCTCGTCGACGCCCGCCACCGTGCAGGCGGCCCGGGTCGGACGGATCACGCGCGCATGCAGCATGTTCGGCAGCGAGATGTCGGTGACGTACTTCTCGGTGCGGTACACCTTGCCGGGCAGGTCGCGCCGCGTATAGGACTTGCCCACCACGCGGTATTCCGAGGGCGGCTTCGGCTTCGCCGGCACCTTGATGTCCATCGCGTTGCCGGTCTGCTTGTTCCACTCGACCTGGTGGTTGAAGTGGCGCCCGCCGATCAGCTCGGAGTAGCTCACTTTCTTCGACGCATCCGGGACCGCGCTCACCACGCCTTCGTCGACCCGCAGCTGCTCCACGGGCACGCCGAGCTTCCCGGAAGCCGCCTGCACCAGCAGGCGCCGCGCCTCGGCCGAGGCATTGCGAAGCGGCCGCGCGCCCTGGAAGACGCCGGTGCTCCCCGACGCGCCGCCCTGGTTGCAGGTGAGCGCCGTGTCGCCCATGACGACGTCGACCTTGTCGACGGCGACATCCAGCTCGTCCGCGACGATCTGCGCGATGGCGATGTCCAGCGACTGGCCCATGTCCATCTTGCCGAAGAAGGCGGTGACACGGCCGTCGGCGCCGATCGCCACCCAGGAGTCGAGCTCGGCCGGGACGACCGGCGGCCTGCCGGTCGAGGCGGTGACTTGCGCGAGCGCGTCGCCGAGGAAGGCGGATCCCGAGGCGGAAACGATCAGCGCGCCGGAAGCCTTGAGGAATTCGCGGCGGGAGAGAGGCATGTCGATGCGAGCATTCATAGTCGTCTCCTCATGCCATCTGTGTCTGAGCGCGCTTGATCGCGCGCAGGATCGAGACGTGCGTGCCGCAGCGGCATTTCAGCCCGGCGAGCGCATCGCGCAGCTCGGCGTCGCTCGCCTTGGGGTTCTTCTTGAGGTAGGCGGCCGCGGTCATGATCCAGCCGTTGATGCAGTAGCCGCATTGCGGCACCTGCTCTTCGACGTAGGCGGCCTGCAGCGGGTGCGGATTCTCCGGCGTGCCCAGGCCCTGGAGCGTGGTCACCTTTTTTCCCGCCACCGCCGAGACCGGCATGACGCACGAGCGCACGGCCTCGCCGTCGAGGTGCACGGTGCACGCTCCGCACTGCGCCAGGCCGCAGCCGAAATGCGGATTGGTCATCTTGAGATCGTTGCGCAGCGCGTAGAGCAGCGGCATGTTCGGATCGGCATTGACCGTCACCGGCTTGCCGTCGACGGCGAACTTGATGCGTGCCATGAAACCTCCTTGGGATGTGCGGCCGCGTGAACCGGGGCCGTCGGTGTTTGAAACTAGTGTAGACGCCGGCCCGGGTCGGTGCAACGCGCGGGGTGGGATGTGACGCGGTGGTACGATACGCCGTTGATTCGGCAGGCCCAAGGGGACGCGGTGAAAGCAGGCGCGCGCGAAACGGGGATCGACCTCGAGCGGTTCAGGCTGCGACGCTTTGTCGAGGAACTGCGACAGGCAGGCGAGCTCGAAGTGAGGACCGCAAGCACCGAGCTCGCCGGGGTCGCCGAAGTGCTCGATGGCAATGCCAGGGCGGTGCTCTTCGAGCGTGCCGGCAAGGAGGGTTCGCAGCTTGCCGGCAACGTCATGGGCGGCCGCCCTCGCCTCGCGCGCGCGTTCGGCGTTGCGCCGGACCAGCTCCTCGCCGAGGTGCTGCGCCGCCTGCGCTCGGCGCCGCATGTCGTCGAAATCCCCCGCGAGGCGGCGCCGGCGCAACAGGTCGTCCTCACCGGCGACCAGGCGGACCTGACCACGCTCCCCGTCCATCTCCAGCACGGCATGGACGGCGGGCCGTACATTTCGGCGGCCGTCGATTTCACCGTCGACCCGTCGAACGGCTGGACCAACGTCGGCGTGCGCCGGCTGATGCTGCGCGGCCGGCACGAGGCCGGCGTCGATCTCAACTCGCCTTCCGACCTGCGGGCGCTCTACGAGGCCGCGGCAAAGCGAGGCGAGCGGTTGCCGGTCGCCTTCGTCGTCGGATCGCACCCGGTGGACTATGTCGCCGCGGTCATGCGCCTGCCGGTCGACGAGCTTGGCCTGGTCGCGAGCCTGCGCGACTCGCCGCTCCCGGTGGTGAAGTGCGTGAGCTGCGACATCCGCGTGCCGGCCGACGCCGAATGGGTGCTCGAGGGCTATCTGGACGAGCGCGGCCACGTCGAGGCCGAAGGCCCCTACGGCGAGTTCCTCGGCTACTACGGCGCGGTGAAGCAAAACCCGGTGTTCCACCTCACCGCGGTGACGCGTCGCCGCGATGCGCTCTTCCAGACCGCGACCATAGGCGGCCGGGCGCTCGGCCGCACCGACACCGCGCAGCTGAACGCGCTGCGCACCGAGGTGATGGTGTGGCGGGCGCTCGAGACCGCGGTGCGCGAGGTGAAGGCCGTCTACGTGACGCCCTCGAGCGGGGGCATGTACACGCTGCGCATCGCGATCCGCCAGCGCGTGCCGGGCGAAGCGCGGAATGCCATCGCCGCGGCGTTCGGCTGCCTCGCCAACGTCAAGCACGTGTTCGTCGTGGATCCCGACATCGACATCTTTTCGGACGAGCAGATGGACTGGGCGCTCGCGACGCGCTTCCAGGCCGACCGTGATCTCGTTGTGCAGTCCGGTTTCCGCACGTTGCCGCTCGATCCGTCGCTGCGCGGCGCCCGCACCGGAGCCAAAGCCGGTTTCGACCTGACCCTGCCCGTGGGCGGGGAGCGTGGAATCGAATCCACCATCCCCGAGCCGCCCCGCTTCGAGGGCGAGCGCTTCGCTTCGGTCGAAGCGGCGCTCACCGACGGGCCGAAGACCTTCGAAGCCCTCATGGCGGCGCTCGCGAGCCGCGACGGCCGCGAAGTCGTGCTGGTGCTGGAAACCCTGCGCGCGGCGGGGCGGCTTGCGCGCGAGAAAGACGGACGCTACACGCTAAAGCGGGCGCCGGAGTGATCCGCCGCGCACTGATCGCCGCCCTTGCCGCGGTTTCCGCGCCTGCTTCGGCGGCGTTCTTCCAGATCGCCGAGCAGAGCGCTTCGGGCATCGGCAACGCGTTCGCAGGGGGTGCCGCGATCGCCGAGGACGCGAGCACCGTGTGGTACAACCCGGCGGGGATGACACGGCTGGGCCGCCCGCAACTCGTGGCGAGCGGCAGTTATATCGTCCCAAGCTTCACGGCAGACGTCACCAGTGCCAGTACGACGGTAGGCCCAGTGGGCGGCGGGGGCGGCGACGGAGGGCAGCCTGCGTTCGTCCCCAGTCTTTATGCTGCCCTTCCGATTTCCGCGCGCTTCGCCGTCGGCGCTGGAATCAACGCTCCCTTCGGTTTAGTAACGGACTATCCGGCCAGTTGGGCGGGCCGGTATTACGCGCTGCGATCCGACATCAAAACGGTGAATATCAACCTTGCTGGCGCGTTCAAATTTCATGACGCCCTGTCGGTGGGTCTGGGCGTCAGCCATCAGTCCCTCGAAGCTGAGCTTAGTCAGGCGGTGGATTTTGCGTCGCTGTGCACCTTGGGCCAGGTGTTTGTCCCTGGTGCAAGCGCCGCTTGCGGCGTGGGCCATTCGCCTCCTTTTATTCAGCCTGGCAACCCTAACGACGGCAAGGCGACAATCACTGCCAAGGGCGACGCCTGGGGCTACAACGCGGGGATTCTTTCGCAGTTGGGAGGGACTCGAATCGGCCTTGCGTATCGATCACAGATGAAATACAAGCTCGACGGCTCCTTCGACATGGCTGCACCGGCGAACGTGCCCCCCGCGCTACTGACGAACTCCAACTTCCGCCTCGTCGACTCGGCGGCCAGCGCCGAAGTGACGCTGCCTTCGACTGCCTCATTCAGTGTGTTCCAGGAGATCGGGAGCCGTTGGGCGATCATGGCCGATGTCACCCGGACTAACTGGAGCGTCCTCCCGGAGCTGCGCATCAAGTTCGATTCGGGTCAGGGCGATCAGGTAGTCACGTTCAATCTCAAGAATGTCTATCGCTACTCTATAGGTACCACGTATCGTCCGAGCGATGTCTGGGTGCTGCGCGCGGGGGTGGCCTTGGATCGCTCTCCGGTGACAAGCGCCGTGGACAGAACACCGCGCCTGCCGGACTCCGACCGTCGCTGGCTATCGCTCGGTGCGGGATGGCGGGCTTCGCCGAGATGGAATTTCGATTTCGCTTACACCTATATCAAGCTAGAGGACAGCAGCGTCCAGAAGACCGATGGCGGTGCGGGCACGGAAAATTTCTCGCGAGGCAACCTCTCCGCCGACTACAAGGGATCGGTGCAGATTCTCAGCGCCCAGGCGCGCTGGACCTTCTAGCGCTGCTGGAGCGCGGCGATGCGCTGCTCGATCGGCGGGTGGCTCGCGAAGAGCGCTCCCCAGCCCGGCGAGCCCGCAACGCCCGCGGAAGCGAGCGATTGCGGCAGGGCGCCCGGCTGCATGCCGCCCAGGCGCATGAGCGCGCCGATCATCGGCTGCGGCGTGCCGAGCAGTTGCGCCGAGCCCGCGTCGGCCCGGAACTCGCGCCGGCGCGAGAAGTACATCACGATCATCGAGGCGAAGATCCCGAAGACGATCTGGCAC
>JBGQKQ010000179.1:0-5632 GCA_041499655.1 Gammaproteobacteria bacterium | reverse complement strand
TCGTCGAGGTACTCGATGATCACCGAGGAGTCGATCACCACTGCGCCGTCGTGCACCAGGGTCGGCACGACGCCGTTGGGATTGAGAGCGAGATAGTCGGGCTTGAGCTGGTCGCCCGCGAGAAGATCGAGCTTCACCTCCTCGAAGGGCAGCTTCTTCGCGTTCAGCACGAAGCGCACGCGCTGGCTGCAGGTGGATTGCGGCGCGTTGTAAAGGAGGAAGGCCACCCGCGAAGTCTACAGCAGGTCGCACGGGCCGGCGCCCGCGCGTACAATGCGCGCCTTGCCATGATCCGCCTTTCACAACTCACTCTCCGCCGCGGCGCCAAAGTGCTGCTCGAAGCCGCCGATGTCTCGCTCAACCCCGGCGACAAGATCGGCCTGATCGGCGCGAACGGCTCGGGCAAGTCGAGCCTCTTCGCCCTCCTGCGCGGCGAGCTGCACGCCGACGGCGGCGAGGCGGACTACCCCGCGCGCTGGCGCGTCGCCCACGTCGCGCAGGAAACGCCCACGCTCGACCGCTCCGCGATCGACTACGCGATCGACGGCGACACGACGCTTAGGAAGCTCGAAGCGCGGCTCGCCGATGCGGAAAAAGCGGACGACGGCCACGCGATCGGCGAGATCCACGCGGCGATGCTGGATGCCGACGCCTACACGGTGCGCTCGCGCGCCGAGCAGCTGCTGCACGGCCTGGGTTTCTCGAGCGAGCAGATCGCGGAGCCGGTGGCGGGCTTCTCCGGCGGCTGGCGCATGCGGCTCAACCTCGCGCAGGCGCTGATGTGCCCCTCCGACCTGCTGCTGCTCGACGAGCCGACCAACCACCTCGACCTCGACGCCATCCTGTGGCTCGAGGACTGGCTGCGGCGTTACGCCGGGACGCTCCTCATCGTCTCGCATGACCGCGATTTCCTCGACGGCGTGGTCGACGTGGTTGTGCATATCGACAACAGGAAACTGCGGCGCTATTCGGGCAACTATTCCGCCTTCGAGACGCAGCGCGCGGCGGCGGTGGTGCTGGCCGCGTCGCAGTACGAGAAGCAGCAGCGCGAGCGCGCGCACCTGGAGTCGTTCATCGACCGCTTCCGCGCCAAGGCCACCAAGGCGAAGCAGGCGCAGAGCCGCATGAAGATGCTGGCCAGGATGGAGGAGCTCGCGCCCCTGCACGTCTCGGCGCCCTTCTCCTTCGAATTCCGCGACCCGCTCAAGGCACCCGATCCGCTGCTCGTGCTGGAGGACGCCGACGCCGGCTACCGGATGGAAGGCGCGGAAGACAAGACCATCGTCCGCGGCATCAACTTCTCCCTGCAGAGCGGCCAGCGCTACGGCCTGCTCGGCATCAACGGCGCGGGCAAATCCACGCTGATCAAGACCATCGCCGGTGAGCTCGCGCCGCTCGCCGGCAAGGCGATCTTCAACAAGGGCATCGCTGTCGGTTACTTCGCCCAGCACCAGGTCGAGATGCTGCGCCACGACGAATCGCCGCTGTGGCACCTCTCGCGCATCACGATGAATGTGCGCGAGCAGGAGCTGCGTAATTACCTCGGCGGCTTCAACTTCCCCGGCGACATGGCGACCACTTCCATCGAGACTTTCTCAGGCGGCGAAAAGGCGCGGCTCGCGCTCGCGCTGATCGTGTGGCAGCGGCCGAACCTGCTGCTGCTGGACGAGCCGACCAACCACCTCGATCTCGAGACGCGCGAGGCGCTGACGGTGGCCCTGGCGCAGTTCGAGGGTACGCTGGTGCTCGTCTCCCACGACCGGCACCTGCTGCGCGCGACCACCGACCAGTTCCTCATCATCGCCGACGGCCGTCTTGCGCCCTTCGACGGCGACCTCGACGACTACCGCGACTGGCTGTTCAAGACGAAACTCGCGCCGGAAGAGGCATCCGCGCCGCTGCCGGAAAGGAAGCCCCCGCCTGCCCCCCAACCGGCGGCGGGCGACCGCAGGGAGCAGAAGCGAAGGGAGGCCGAGGAGCGCCAGCGCCAGTCGGCGGCGAGAAAGCCCCTCGAGTCGCGCCTGAAGCGCCTGGACGAGCAGATGGCGAAGCTCTCGGCGAGGAAAGCCGCGGTCGACGCCCAGCTCGCCGACCCCGCAATCTACGGCGAAGACAGGAAAGACGCATTGAAGGCCTTGATCCTCGACCAGGCCTACGTCGCGCGCGAGCTCGAGCAGGCCGAAGCGGAGTGGCTGGAACTGCAACGGCAGGTGGAGAACTTGACGGCCTGAGTTTCAGTCCTCCGAGCGGACTCTTCCACGCAGCCTTTTCACTTCCCCGCGCTGCATCTTTCCTTCAAGGCGCCTGGCCTTCGAGCCGCGGGTAGGACGGGTCGGCCGGCGCGCCTTCGGCACGTGCGCCGCGCGCGCCACCAGCTCGTGCAGCCGCGCGATCGCCTCGTCCCGGTTGCGCTCGAGGCTGCGGTGCTGCTGCGCCTTGATCACCAGGACGCCCTCGCGCGTGATGCGCTGATCGCGCGAGGCCAGAAGCCGCGACTTGAGGTGCGCAGGCAGCGAGGACGCGCGGATGTCGAAGCGCAGGTGGACGGCGTTGGAAACCTTGTTGACGTTCTGGCCGCCGGCGCCTTGGGCGCGGACCGCGGTGATTTCGATTTCGCTTTCGGGAATCGCGATCGCGCCGGACATGCCCCTATTCTGCCTCGCCTTGCCGCCTCCGTCTGGGTCGGCTACCCTGATTTCAAGGAGGAGAGAACATGAACGAAACCCCGCCCCGCCTGCTGTTTCCCGCCCTGCGACCCCTGTATGTCCTGCTCGAGCCGTTCTCCTGGCCACTGATCCGCTGCGCCACGGGCCTGATCCTCGCCGTCCACGGCTGGGGCAAGATCTCCCGCGGCGCGGAGGCGATGGCGCCCGCGTTCGCGAAGATGGGGTACGAGCACCCGATCGCGCTCATCTACCTGCTCATCTTCGTGGAGTTCTTCGGGGGAATCGCCATCGCCGCCGGATTGTTCACGCGCTTCTTCGCCGCCGCGGTGACGATCGAGATGGCGGTCATCACCTTCGTCCACTATCTGCCCAACGGCTTCTCCTGGCTCAACCGCGGCTACGAGTTCACCCTGCTGTGGGGCCTGGTCGCGCTCGCGATCTGGATGCGGGGAGGCGGATCTTGCTCCCTCGACCGCCGGATCGGCTTGGAGCTGTAATGAAGTACCTTCCGTTTGATCTGGATCAATCCCCGGGGCCCGCGCCGGAGCGATTCTTTCGGCAGCGGAGCAGCAGATCTCCATGACAAACCCCGTTTCGCACTGGCACGCCGAGCACGCCAACTTCTCGCGGCTGCTCGACATCCTCGAGAAGCAGCTCGACGAATTCCACGCGGGCGGGACGCCGAATTACGAGCTGATGGTGGACATCGTCAGCTACCTGCGTCACTTCCCGGATCTGCACCACCATCCGCGCGAAGACGCGGCATTCGCGCTGCTCGCAAAGCGCGATCCGGCGATGAAAATCCCGCTGGAGCGGATCCGGCAGGAGCACCGGGTGATCGCCGCGGCCGGTGAGGACCTTCTGAGGACCCTGAGCGAGGTGACCTCGGGTACGGTGGTCGCGCGCGCGGCCGTCGAGGCCGTCGCGGCGATGTACCTCGTCTACTACCGCCACCACATCCGCAACGAGGAAAGTGAAGTGCTCCCGCGGGCGAGGAAGCTCCTTACCGCGAAGGACTGGGAGGCGATCGCTGGCGCCATGCCCGCCGGGCGCGACCCCCTTTTCGGCGAGAAAGGCGACGCCGGATACCGCGAGCTTCGCCGCCACATCATCCGGGAAGCGCAGCCCGACTGAAGCGAGAGGTTGCGGGCGTCGCGGCAGCGTCGCTCGCCGCGGGGTGGGCGCGGGTAAAATACGGTCTCGCCTTGGAATCCGCTGAAAGCCCGAGTTGACCGCATCACACGGCCCGGCGCCCGCTGCCCCGCCGCAATCCTTCGCCGCGCTCCGGCATCCCGGGTACCGCGCCTACTTCGTCGGCTCGGCGCTGGCGATGATGGCCGACTCGGTCGAGCACGTCATCAGCTACTGGATCATTTACCAGAAATTTCACTCGCCGGCGCTCGGCGGATTCGCGATGCTGTCGCACTGGCTGCCGTTTCTTTTCTTCTCGGTCCTGTCGGGTGCGCTTGCCGACCGCTTCGACCCGCGGCGCATGATCCAGATCGGCATGGTGCTGTTCATGTCGGCATCGCTCGGCTGGGGGCTGCTGTTCCTGACCGACTCGCTGGAGATGTGGCACGCGGTGGTCCTGCTCGTCATCCACGGATTTGCCGGTGTGTTCTGGCATCCCTCCGGGCAGCTGCTGATCCACGACATCGTCGGGACCACGAACCTGCAAAGCGCGGTGCGCCTTTCCGCTACGGCGCGCTACCTCGGCCTGCTGTTCGGTCCCGCGGTGGGCGGGGCCCTGCTGATCGCCCTCGGACCCGCGTACGGCCTGCTCGCGAACGTCCTGATCTACCTGCCTCTCACCCTGTGGCTGTGGCGCGCGCCTTACGGCCCGCGCTTCCGGAAGGGCGCGCCCGCGCCGGTTCGCGCGGTGAAGGGTTTGAGCGACATCGTCGCGACCATTCGCATCGTCGCGCACAACCGCGGTCTCGCCTCGATGATCCTTCTCGCCGGCCTTACCTCGCTCCTCGTCGGCAACGGATACCAGCCGCAGATGCCGGAATTCGCGAACGACCTGGGCCACGGCGATCCCGACTTGTCCTACAGCATGCTGCTCGCCGCGGACGCGGCCGGCGCCCTGTCCGCCGGACTGATTCTCGAGAGCCGGGGGCTGCTGCAGCCCCGGCCGCGCACGGCCTTCGTGCTCGCCATGCTGTGGTGCATTGCGATCGCCGGCTTCGCGGCGTGCACGAACTATGCGCTCGCGCTCGTCCTGCTTTTCGCCGTGGGCTTCCTCGAGCTGTCCTTCAACGCGATGGCCCAGACCCTGGTCCAGCTGCGCGCGCCGGAATCCGATCGCGGCCGTGTGATCGGGCTCTACATCCTGTCCGGGCTGGGCATGCGCGCCTTCTCCGGCGTGACCATCGGAATCATCGGCGGCCTCATCGGGATACACTGGTCGCTCGCCCTGTCGGCGCTCGCCCTGCTCGCGATCATCGCCACCTTGCTCGCCCTCGCGACCCCCCCCGCGCCTGCCCATCGATCGTGACGAGCTCCGAAACCCAAGCCGAATCCTCCTACGCCTGGATCCGTCTCGCGGTCGCGCTCGCCCTGATGACGATCGGCGGCTCGGGCATGTACTCGATGTCGGTCGCGCTGGCGCCTTTGCAGGCGGAATTCGGGATCGCGCGAGCTTACGCGTCGCTTCCGTATACGCTGACCATGATCGGCTTCGGCGTCGGCGGCATCCTCATGGGAAAGCTCGCCGACCGGTTCGGCGTGCGGGTACCGGTGCTCATCGGCTCGATCTGTCTCGCCCTCGGCTTCATCGCCGCGGGGACCTCGCAGAACCTCGTGCAATTCTCCGCGGCTCAAGGGCTGCTGATCGGGCTGCTCGGCACCTCGGCGACGTTCGTGCCGCTGGTCGCCGACATTTCGCTGTGGTTCACGCGCCGGCGCGGGATCGCGGTCGCGATCGTGATGAGCGGCAACTATCTCGCCGGCGCCGTGTGGCCGCC
>JBGQKQ010000178.1:0-5743 GCA_041499655.1 Gammaproteobacteria bacterium | reverse complement strand
TTCGAGATCAACCGCAACTTCAGGAACGAGGGCATCTCGACCCGGCACAACCCCGAGTTCACCATGCTCGAGTTCTACGAGGCCTACCGCGACTACCGCTACCTCATGGACTTCACCGAGGAAATGCTGCGCTCGCTGGCAGTCACGGTGCTCGGGACGACGACGCTGCGCTACGGCGAGCATTCGATCGATCTCGCCAAACCTTTCAAGCGCCTGACGATAGAGCAGGCTCTTCGAAACCACGCACCAGAGTATGCGGGAGCGACCGACCCCAAGATTCTCGCTGCCTCGCTCGTTCTTTTTGGCTTCAAGGCAGATCCCAAATCGAGCCTCGGCGTGCTCAAGCTCCAGGCGTTCGAAACCATCGAGGACAAGCTCGTCCAGCCGACTTTCATCGTCGACTATCCCGCGGAGGTGTCGCCCCTCGCGCGGCGCAACGACGCGCATCCCGAAGTGACAGACCGCTTCGAGCTCTACATCGCCGGGCGCGAAATCGCCAACGGGTTCTCCGAGCTGAACGATCCCGAGGACCAGGCGTCGCGCTTCGAGGAGCAGGCGAAGGCCAAGGCCGCGGGCGACGAAGAATCGATGTACTTCGACGCCGACTACATCCGCGCGCTCGAGTACGGCATGCCGCCCGCCGCGGGCGAAGGGATCGGCATAGACCGCTTGGTGATGCTGTTCACGAACAGCCCCAGCATCCGCGACGTTCTGCTGTTCCCCCACTTGCGGCGAGAAGGCTGAAGCCGGAGAGTCTGCAACTGTCGCCGAACGGTGACAGTTCGCGACAATGCATCAAGATGTTAAGCGCTCGATCGCGCTTAACACACTGTTACACGAACTTGCTGGCGCGGCGCGCGTCTGTATCGGTAAGCTCGACACCTGATACAAGGAGGTCCCTATGGATGCACTGCGCCGAACTCACCCGTTGATCATCATCGCCGCCGGTACCGTCAGCCTGTTCAGCCTGGTCGGAGTCGGAGCCGTCATGGGCTGGATACCGACCTCGGTCGGAAATCAGAACAGCACGAGCGCCGTTGTGGCACAGGCGCCCGAACAGCCCGCCACGCAGACCGAGCGGGAGAAGCCGGTCGAGCACAAAGCGCAGCCGAAGCCCGTTGCGAGATCCCAGACGCCGCATCGCGTGGTGCAGGAAGCCGTGGCACCGCCTCCTCCACCGCCGGCGCCGGTCGTCGTGGCCGCCCTTTGCCACGAGTGCGCGGTGATCGAGGAAGTCCGCACGGTCGAGAAAGCCGGACAGGCGTCCGGGGTCGGAGCGGTCGGCGGCGCGGTAGTCGGCGGCATTCTCGGGCACCAGGTCGGAGCCGGACGCGGCAAGGATCTGGCCACCGTCCTCGGCGCGCTGGGCGGCGGCTTCGGCGGAAACCAGATCGAGAAAACCGTCAAGACGGAAAAGCAATACCAGATCGTCGTGCGTTACGATGACGGCAGCAAGGGCCTGTTCACGCAGGCCACGCTCCCCGGCTGGCACAAGGGCGACAAGGTGAAGGTCATCAACGGAGCGATCCAGTCGAGCGGCTGAAGTCCGCTCCGGGATGGGAAGCGGGCTCCGGCCCGTTTTTTTCGCCCATCCTCCCTGCGCAGTTGACGCTGCGCGATACTCCGTCATAGAGTTGCATCACTCAACCGACGGGTAGCCAGGGTTCCGCCGGAAACACCGGCGCGTCATGACCGGTCTTGCAATCACCCTGGTGCTCGCCGCCGCTTTGATCCACGCGAGCTGGAACTACCTGCTCAAGAAAAGCGGCGGGGGAATCGGTTTCGTCTGGGCCTTCGCCGCCCTGTCTTCGCTCCTCTACGCGCCCATTGCCATAGGCGTCGTCGTCATCCAGCATTTCCAGTTCAGCGCCGAGGCGCTGGCGTACCTGTTCGCGAGCGCCGTTCTTCACACGGCCTACTATCTGCTGCTCGACCGCGGCTACCGCTACGGCGACTTGTCGGTGGTCTATCCGCTCGCCCGCGCCACCGGCCCCTTCCTCACCGTCCTGTTCGCGCTCGCCGTCCTGGGCGAGCGGCCGGGCACCATCGCCCTGTTCGGAGCGGCTCTCGTCGTCGGGGGCGCCTTCTTTCTCGCCGCGAGCCCCGCCAAGCTCCGCGAAGCGGGGGCCGCGCGCGGAATCGCCTTCGCGCTGCTCACAGGCTGCATGATCGCCTCGTATACAGTCGTGGACAAGCAGGCCGTGAGCGCCGTGCTCATCCCACCGATCCTGCAGGACTGGGGCGCCAATCTCGGCCGGGTGATCGTGATGGCCCCGCTCGCCGTGAGGCGGCGCGGAGAGGTCAGGGCGGCGTGGCGGGACAAGAGGAAGGCCGTGATCCTGGTCGCCCTGCTCTGCCCCCTTTCCTATATCCTGGTGCTCACCGCCATGGTGTTCACTCCCGTCAGCTACGTCGCCCCGGCGCGCGAGATCAGCATTCTCTTCGCCGCGTTGATGGGCGCGCACTGGCTGCAGGAGGGCGACGTGCCGCGCCGCATCGCGGCGGCTGCGGCGATGGCACTCGGAGTCGTCGCCCTCGCGCTCGGTTGAGCCGTTGATGGAAACCTCGTTCGCCTCCGCGGTCGTCATCCTGCTGCTCGTCACCGATCCGATCGGCAACATCCCGATGTTCGTCGCGCTGCTGAGGCCGGTCGCTCCCGAGCGCCGCATCCTCGTGATCGTGCGCGAATGCGCGATCGCGTTCGCGGTGCTGGTGGTCTTCGTGCTCTTCGGCAGCTGGCTTCTGCAGCTGTTCGGCCTGTCGGACCGCTCGCTCAATCTCGCGGGCGGCGTGATCCTGTTCCTGATTGCGCTGCGGATGATCTTCCGCGGTCCCGAGGGCATCTTCGGCGACTCGCCATCGGGCGAGCCGCTCGTCGTGCCGCTCGCCATTCCCTCGATCGCCGGTCCCGCGGCGATCGCAACGGTCATCCTGCTCGTATCGCGGGCACCGCAGCGGATGCCCGAATGGCTTGCGGCGGTCGCCGTGGCGATGGCGGTCACGCTCGCGACCCTCCTTCTCGCCGAGCGGATCAGCGGATGGGTCGGCGAGCGGGTGCTCGCGGCGTTCGAGCGCCTGATGGGATTGCTGCTGACGGCGATCGCGGTTGAAATGCTGCTGCGCGGGATCGAGGGTTTCGTCCGCCACCTGCAGGGAAGCTGACTCCCGAGGGCTACTCCGGAATGGCGTTACGGATCGCGGGCAGCATGCGCGTGACTTCGTCGCGACCTTCCGCGATCGCAATCCCCGCGCGGTGATAGTCGAGCAGCCCCAGGTGGCCCAGCCGCGGCATGAGCAGAACGTCGGGCGGCTCGCCCGCCAGCCGGCTTCGCGCGATCCGCAACTGCATGATGTTGATCGAGCCCATCATGGTTTCCAGCATTGAAGGAGACGCGACCTCCGGCTCCGGCTGCCGATCGTGGGTGGGGTTGTACCGGGGGAGAACCCTGCTCAGGAAGCTGCGGCGTCCTGTCGGCGTCGGTGCCCGATCCTCGTCGCGCTCGAAGCGCCCGACCAGATCGGACCCGAGATCGACCGCGAGCACGATGTCCGCTCCCATCGCGCGGCACAACGACACCGGGATCGGATTGACCACGCTGCCGTCGACCAGATAGCGATCCTCGTGCAGTATCGGTCGGAACAGGCCGGGCACGGCGATCGAAGCGGCGATCGCGGCCGACACCTTCCCTTCGCGCAGCCAGATCTCCTGTCCGGAATGCAGGTCGGTCGCAACCGCGGCGAACTGGATCGGCAGCTCGGAGAATTCGCACTCGACGAACTGCTCGCGAAAAACATCGTTCACGCGCCCGCCCTTGATGAGGCCGCCGCGCAGGCCGAAGTCCATGAGCCTGAGCATGCCCTTCCAGTCGAGCGCGCGCGCCCAGGCCTCCAGCTGATCGAGCCGGTCCGCCGCAAATGCGGCTCCGACGAACGCGCCGACCGAGCATCCGGCGATGAAATCGGGCTTGATGCCCGCTTCGGTGAGCGCCCGCAGGACGCCGATGTGCGCCCAGCCGCGCGCGGAGCCCGCTCCGAGCGCGAACCCGATCTTGGGCCGGCGCGCCACTATTGCACGCGGGCCCACAAGTCGTGGGCGTCCGACCCGGTCACTTTCACCCGCATCCGGTCGCCGGGAGCGAACTTGCCCCCGCCTTCGACATGCACCACGCCGTCTATCTCGGGCGCGTCAGCGGCGGAGCGCGCCACCGCGCCACCCGGCGCAAGTCCGTCGACGAGCACCTCCACAACCTTGCCGACCTTGCGCTTGAGTCTGCGCGCGCTGATTTTTTCCTGCAGCCCCATGAGGCGGGCACGCCGCTCTTCGCGAACTTCGCCGGGCAGCGCGCCGGAAAGCTCGTTCGCTTTGGCGCCCTCGACCGGCGAATAGGCGAAGCAGCCCACGCGGTCGAGCTCGGCCTCGTCGAGAAAATCGAGAAGTTCCCGGAATTCGCTCTCGCTCTCCCCCGGAAAGCCCGCGATGAAAGTGCTGCGGATGGTGATGTCCGGACAGATCCTTCGCCAGGCCCGGATGCGCTCCAGGTTATCCTCGCCGCTCGCCGGGCGCTTCATGAGTTTCAGTATCCGCCGGCTGGCGTGCTGAAAGGGCACATCGATGTAGGGGAGGATCTTGCCTTCGGCCATGAGCGGGATCACGCCGTCCACGTGGGGATACGGGTAGACGTAGTGCAGGCGCACCCACGCGCCCAGCTCTCCCAGTGCGGCGGCGAGATCGCCCATGCGGGTCTTGAGCGGCCGGCCTCCCCAGAAGCCGGTGCGGTACTTGAGGTCCACGCCGTAGGCGCTCGTGTCCTGCGAGATGACGAGCAGCTCCTTCACGCCCGCCTTGACGAGGTTCTCCGCTTCCCGCATCACCTCGCCGATGGGCCGGCTCACCAGATCGCCGCGCAGCGACGGGATGATGCAGAACGAGCAGCGATGATTGCAGCCCTCGGATATCTTGAGGTAGGCGTAATGCTTCGGGGTAAGCTTGATTCCAATGGACGAAAATGAGGGCGGCACCAGGTCGACGAAGGGCTCGGGAGGTTTGGGCAAATGCTCGTGAACCGCCGCCATGACCTCCGCCAGCGCGTGCGGGCCGGTCACGGCAAGGACCTTCGGATGCGCTTCGCGCACCACGTTGCCTTTGGCGCCCAGACACCCGGTGACGATCACCCGGCCGTTCTCGGCGAGCGCCTCGCCGATGGCGTCGAGCGACTCCTGCACCGCCGATTCGATGAAGCCGCAGGTGTTCACGACGACCAGATCGGCGCCGTCGTACGAGGGGGAAATCGCGTAGCACTCGGCGCGCAGCCGGGTAAGGATGCCCTCGGAGTCGACCAGCGCCTTGGGGCAACCCAGGGATACGAACCCGACCTTCGGTGCCGCTGCGGTGCGCCTGCGCAAGATCAGGTCTTGTTTTCCTCGCCCGATGGATTCTTGTCGCCGGCGGGCTGCGTGCCGCCCGGCTGGGCACCGAATCCCGGCGCCCCGGGGAACCCCGGGAAGGGGAAGCCCGAGAACATCGTACGGGTCTGGTTTTGCAGCTGCTCCTGCATCTGCAGGAACACGTTCCGGCTCTGGTCGAGGTACGCCGAGACCAGGTTCTGCATCGCCGGACCCTGGAAGCTCATGAACTGCTTCCACATGTCCTCGTTCAACTTGGTGGGATCGCCGTAGAGCTTTTGCGATTGCTCGCGCAGGCTCTTCTGCATTTCGGCGAAGAGCTGCATGTTGCGCTCAAGAT
>JBGQKQ010000177.1:0-5786 GCA_041499655.1 Gammaproteobacteria bacterium | reverse complement strand
CTTTCCGCCCACGCCGGCCTTCTCGGCGTTGCGCCTGGAGAGCGCGACCATGTCGGGGTTGTACTCGACGCCGAGCGTCCGCGCGCCGCGCTTTGCCGCAGTGATCACCGTGCGGCCGTCGCCCGAGCCAAGGTCCATCACGAAATCCTTGGGCGTCACCTTCGCCATGTCGAGCATCTTGTCGACCAGCTCCTGCGGCGAGGGCACCCATACTACATCCTTGCCCGATTGTCCGACCTCGGGCTCGAATTCCGCCTTGGGCGACTGCGCGAAGGCGCACGCCGCGATCGCGGATAGAACCAACGTTGACAACCACAGCCTCGCGGGACGCGATACGGACATTTTTTCTCTCTCCGGTATTGGGGAAAAAGCGACTTGCCTGAATTGACGCAGGGCAGATGATCGCCCTGCGTGCCTGCTGCCGTCAACCTCTGCAGCTGTTCGGGAGGTATTGAACTGGAACGCTCGTGCCGTCGCCCGCCCTGCCGCAGCGCCACTGCCTGATGGAGGCCCCGCCTCCGGTGGGCAAGCTCCCCGTGTTGTCGAGCGGAGCGAGCGTGATGTCGTGGAAGTCGACCCTGAGGTCGCCGACCCCCCGTACCGATGCCGTGATCACTCCGACGTCGTCGGTGGTGATCGTATCCACGTATCGGGATGCGTTGCTCACCTCGCAGCCCCAGTTCCCGGCGCCGGGCGGATCGCCCCCGGATTGATACAGTTCGGAAACCTGATTCTTGCAAGTGCTCAACGCGAGGATCGCCTCCGACACCTTCGCGCGGATCGCACTGGACCTCATGCCCGGCAAGATGATCGCAGCCAGCACGCCGATGATCATGACGACGATCATGATCTCGACGATGGTGAAACCGGTTTGGCGATACGTGCGCATTATCCCCCCCTGGCTGCAAGCCCCGTGCCAAGCTGCCTGCCGCCAGATAAGCCTCTGATATGCATTATCAAACAGGTCGATCGGCCCCGCAAGTCGCCATGGCCACACTGACCGGATTTCGTCAGAAACTGACGCGGCGCGTCCTTCGGGCATGATGCAGTCATCGTGCCCCTGCCGCGCCCAGTCCTGCGTGCTCGATCACCCTCGCCCAGGTCGCCGTGTCCGCGCGGATCACGGCCGCGTACTCCTCGGGCGTGCTCCCGGCTGCCTCGGCACCCTGCGCGGCGAGCTTCTCTCTCATCTCCGCGTTGCGCACGATCTTCGTCGCCTCGGCGCCGAGGCGCCCGACGATCGCTCGCGGCGTGCCCGCGGGAGCGAGCAGGCCGTACCAGGGACTCACTTCATATCCGGGAACACCGGACTCGTCGACCGTTGGCACGTCGGGCAGCTCGGGGGAGCGGTGCAGCCCGGTTACCGCGAGGACCTTCAGCCTGCCCGATTTGAGGTGCGGCAGCACCGCCGGAATGCCGAGAAAAGCGATCTGCACCTGTCCGCCGATCAGGTCGGCCGTCGCCGGCGCCGTTCCCTTATAGGGAACGTGCGTGAGCTCGACGCCCGCCATGGCCGCGAACAAGGCCGCCGACAGATGCGGCGTGCTCCCGCTGCCGCCGGAGCCGTAGTTGATTGCGCCCGGATGGGCGCGGGCGAGCGCGATCAATTCCTTCACCGAGCGTGCGGGAAGGGACGGATGCGCGACGAGCGCGTTCGGAGCCCTTGCCATCAGCGTGACGGGCGCGAAATCCCGTTCGGTGTCGTAGGGGACCTTGCCGATCAGCGGATTGATGATCAGGCTGCCCGGACCGGCCGAGAGCAGGGTGTAGCCGTCGGGCACGCTCTTCGCGACATGGTCGGTGCCGATATTGCCTCCGGCGCCGGCGCGATTCTCGACCAGGAAGGGCTGCCCCCAGGAATCGGCGAGCTTCTGAGCCACGAGACGGACGATGATGTCGTTGGGCCCGCCCGGGGCGAACGGCACGACGACGCGTACCGGCCGGGAAGGATAAACCTGCCCCGAGCCTGTCGAAGCGTCCTGCGCGTGAGCGGCGCAGGCAAGCAGGGCCGCGGCCAGGCCGGCGCTGACAGACACGCGAAATTTTGTCATAGTCCGGATGGGAGGAAGGTCCTGTGCCTACAAGCGAAATGCGTGTCGCCGTTCCCGCGTTGATTCTCGCTGCGCTCTTCACGGGCGCGGGCTCCGGCGCCTTGGCGCAAGCCTACCCCAATCGCCCCATCCATATCATTGCGCCCTTCCCCGCGGGCGGCGGTTACGACTTTCTCGCGCGCCTGGTCGGGTCGGAGATGACGAAAACATTCGGCCAGCCGGTGATCGTCGAGAACAAGGCGGGCGCGAACGGCAACATCGGCACCGATGCTGCCGCGAAGAGCGCGCCCGACGGCTACACGCTGCTCATGGGGGGCAACAGCCCGCTCTCGCTGAACGTCGGACTTTATCCGAAGCTCCCCTACGACCCGGTGCGCGATTTCGAGCCGATCGCGCGCGTCGCCACTCAGCCCAACCTGTTCGCGGCCAACCCGAAAGTGCCGGTGAAATCGGTCGCCGAGCTGGTGCAATACGCCAAGGTGAATCCCGGCAAGCTCACCTACGCCTCGAACGGCAACGGCAGCCCGCAGCACCTCGCCGCGGAACAGCTGAAGCGCATGGCCGGAATCGACATGGTGCACGTGCCGTACAAGGGGGCGGCGCCGACTGCGGCGGCGCTTCTCGCCGGTGAAGTGTCGGTCGCTTTCAACATCATCCTGCTGCCGCTGCCCCACGTGCAGTCGGGCAAGCTCACCGGCCTGGCGGTGGCGAGCTCGAAGCGCTCTCCGCTTGCGCCGGGCATCCCGACGATGGCGGAGCTCGGTTACCCGATCGACATCGATACCTGGTACGGCCTGGTCGCCCCGGCGGGCACGCCCAGGGAGATCATCGCGAAGCTGAACGCCGAAACGGTGCGCATCCTCAGCCTGCCCGACCTCAGGGAGAAAGTCCGGACCCAGGGCATCGAGCTCGGCGGCAGTACGCCCGAGGAATTCGGCGCGTTCCTGAAAGCGGACATCGCGAAGTGGACCAAGGCGATCCGCGAGATGAACATCAGCATCGACTAGAAGCGCCATGTCATCCTGAGCGAAGCGAAGGATCTCTGCCGAAACGCCGTGCCCACGGAGATCCCTCGCTACGCTCGGGATGACAAACATCGTCATAGGAATCAACATGATCATCGACGTCTTCAATCATTTCATGCCCAAGGCGATCTTCGACCGCCTCGCGAACCTGGTGCCCGGTCACGTGGCTCTCAGCGCCTTCCCGGAATTGCCGACGCTGTGGGACGTGGACGCGCGCCTGAAGATGATGGACGAGTTCGGCGACCTGCAGCACGTGCTTTCGCTCGCCAATCCGCCGATCGAACTGCTCGGCCCTCCGGACAAGACGCCCGAACTCGCGCGCATCGCAAATGACGGACTGGCAGAGCTCTGCCGCAAGCATCCCGACCGGTTTCCCGCTTTTATCGCCTCGATGCCGATGAACAACGTCGAGGCCTGCGTGCGCGAGGCCGACCGCGCGATCAAGGAACTCGGCGCGAAAGGCATCCAGGTGTTCACCAACGTGCTCGGCAAACCCTTGAGCGCCCCCGAGTTCCGCCCGATCTTCCAGAACATGGCAAGACACGACCTGCCGGTATGGATCCATCCGATCCGCGGGCCGCAGTTCGCCGACTACGCGACCGAGAAATCCTCCGAGAACGAGATCTGGTTCACCTTCGGCTGGCCGTACGAGACCACCGCGTGCGTGACGCGGCTCATCTTCTCCGGGATCTACGACGAGCTCCCGGGCTTGAAGATCATCACGCACCACATGGGCGGGATGGTGCCCTTCTACGCGGGCAAGATCGATCTCGGCTTCGATCAGATCTTCCACGGCAGGACCGACGAAAACCCCGTGGCGCGCAAGGCGGGATTGAAGAAGCGCCCCGCGGAGTACTACAAGATGCTCTACGCCGACACGTCGCTGAACGGCTCGGTCGCGGCGACGCGCTGCGGGCACGCGTTCTTCGGCACCGGCCACTGCGTCTTCGCCACAGACGCACCCTTCGACGCGGAGCACGGCCGCATGCTCATCCGCGAGACCATCCGCGCGGTCGACGCGCTGGAGATTCCGAAGGCGGACAAAGAGAAGATCTTCTCGGGCAACGCCCGCTCGCTGCTTAAACTGAACTGAGCAGACTCAATTGATACGCACGCAGGATATCCGCGTCCGCCTGCGCGACGGCGAGATGGGCGCGCACGTCGTCTTCCCGGCGCGCACGCCCGCTCCCGCGATCATCGCCATCATGGAGATCTGGGGGGTCAACGACACCATGCGGCGGCACGCGCAGGAGTTCGCCGAGGCGGGCTTCGTCTGCCTGGTGCCCGATCTCTTCTGGCGCCAGGAGCCCGGCGTCGAGCTCTACGACAGCAACCCCGAGGACGCGAAGAAAGCCTTCGATCTCTATTACGACTTCGACTACGACCTCGGCGTACGCGACATGCAGGACATCGAGGCGCATCTGAAGAGGCTGCCGGAATGCAGCGGCAAAGTGGGTGCGGTCGGATATTGTCTGGGCGGCAAGCTGTGTTATCTCATGTGCTGCCGCACCGACATCGACTGCGCCGTCGCCTACTACGGCACCTACATCGAGCACCGCATCCGCGAAGCGAAGAACCTGCACCGGCCCTTCATGCTGCACATGGCGATGAAGGACCGCTGGGTGCAGGCCGAGGTGAACGACTTGCTCGAGCGCCGGTTTTCGCCCAATCCCCTGGTGACGATCCACAAGTATCCGGGCGCGGACCACGCGTTCGCGCGCCACGGCGGTAAGACCTGGAGCAAGCCCGAGGCAGACCGCGCTCTCGCGCTGTCGATCGATTTTTTCCGGACGCATCTCGAGCGGTGAGCGCCGTAGGCAGACCGGTCCTGCGCAAGGAAGACCCGCGGCTCCTCACCGGGTCCGGACGCTTCACCGACGACTTCAGCCTGCCCGGGCAGGCGCACGCCGCGATGGTGCGCTCGCCGCACCCGCATGCGCGCATCCTCCGCGTGGACAAGGCACGAGCGCTGACAATGCCCGGCGTGCTCGGCGTCTACAGCGGCGCCGACTGCGCCGCGGACCGCCTCGGCCCGATACCTCACCATCCTCTTCCCTCGACTCGCGAAGACATGAAGCTCACCGGCCCGGGAGGCAGCGCGATCTTCGAAGGACCGCACTGGCTGCTGCCCGCCGACAAGGCGCGGCACGTCGGCGAGGCGGTCGCGATGGTGGTCGCGGAATCGCGGGAGCGCGCCGCCGACGCGGCCGAAGCGGTCCTAGTCGAGTACCAGGAGCTGCCCTGGGTGACGCACTCCGAGGACGCAGTCGGCTCCGGAGCGCCCGCGGTATGGGACGAAGTGCCCGGCAATATTCTCGTCGACACGCTCTTCGGGGACCGCGGCGCAACCGAGCGCGCGTTCGCCAGCGCCGACCGCATCATCGGGATGAAATTCGATGTCGGGCGCTGCACCGCGGTCGCGATCGAGCCGCGCGCCGCGCTCGGGACCTACGACGCGGGCCCCGGCCGCTACACGCTCTACGCCGGAGGCGGCGGCGCGGTGCGCTTCAAGAGCGACCTCGCGTCACTGCTCGGGATCGACCCCGGCAGGCTGCGCGTGATCACCTGTGACGTCGGCGGCAACTTCGGCTCGAAGAACCGCGTCTACGTCGAGTACGGCCTGGCGCTGTGGGCTTCGCGCAAGCTGGGCCGCCCGGTGAAGTTCACCGCCTCGCGCTCGGAATCGTTCCTCTCCGACTACCAGGGAAGG
>JBGQKQ010000176.1:0-5798 GCA_041499655.1 Gammaproteobacteria bacterium | reverse complement strand
CGGGTTCTCCGTCGCAGGCATGCTGATCGGCTCGATCCTGCCCCGTCCCGTACCGCAGGCGCATCACCACGGCGCGCCCCGCTAACGCCCCGTTCGCGCCTTTCCGGACTCGGCTACAATGCGCGCGGCCGCTTCGCGGCCCATTCCAAGGGGGCTCCATGTTCGCTCGCCTGATGCCGCACGAAGGCCGGTTTTTCACCTACTTCTCCGAACACGCCGCGCTCATCCTGCAGGGCGCGGTCGAGCTGCGGGCGATGCTGGACAACGTCGGCGAGCTCGAGGTCCGTGCCCACAACATCAAGACTATCGAGACCAAGGCCGACATCGTCACACACCACACGATCCAGCTTCTGCATCAGACCTTCATAACGCCGCTGGACCGGGAGGACATTCACCAGCTCATCACCCGAATGGACGACATCCTCGACTTGATGGAGGACGTCTCGCACTGCGTGTTTCTCTACGATCTCCGCACGGTCACCGACGAGGCGAAGCGCCTCGCGGACATCTGCGTCGCCTGCGCCGAGAAGGTCGAGGCCGCGGTGAAGATGCTCGACAATATGGCGAACTCCGAGGCAATAACGAAGGTCTGCGGCGAAATCGACCGGCTCGAGACCGACGCCGACCAGGTGCTGCGTTCGGGCCTGGCAAAGTTGTTTCGCCACGAACCGGACACGCGGGAACTGATCAAGATGAAGGAGATCTACGAGCTGCTGGAGACGGTCACCGATCGCTGCGAGGACGTCGCCAACATCATCGAAGGCATCGTCCTGGAGAACGCCTGACCGGCCGCATGCGGGCATGACCATCAACTTCCACGTCGTGCTGTTTCTCATCGCGGTCGCGCTCGCGTTCGACTTCCTGAACGGTTTTCACGACGCCGCCAACTCGATCGCCACCATCGTTTCGACCGGCGCCATGAGTCCTCGCTGGGCGGTGATGTGGGCGGCGTTCTTCAACTTCGTCGCCTTCCTCGTTTTCGGCGTCGCGGTCGCGTCGACCATAGGCAAAGGCATTGTCCACCCGGCCATCATCGATCATTACGTGGTGTTCGGCGCGCTGGCCGGCGCCATCGCCTGGAACCTGATCACCTGGTACTACGGGATTCCTTCTTCATCCTCGCATGCGCTGGTCGGCGGGCTCGTCGGAGCCGGCATCGCCAAAGGCGGAAGCGCCACGCTGGTGGCGAGCGGCATCCTGAAGACCGCGGCCGCGATCGTGCTGTCGCCGCTCTTCGGTTTTGCTCTGGCGATCGTGCTGATGATCGCGGTGTCCTGGATTTTCGTTCGCTCGACGCCCAAGCGCGTGGACCGATGGTTCCAGCGCTTGCAGTTCGTTTCGGCGGCGCTCTACAGCCTCGGCCACGGCGGCAATGACGCGCAGAAGACCATGGGCATCATCTGGATGCTTCTGATCGCCTCCGGCCTCACCGGTGCGCAAGAGCCCCTTCCGTTCTGGGTGGTGCTCGCCTGCCAGGCCGCGATGGGTCTGGGGACGCTCTTCGGCGGCTGGCGCATCGTCAAGACCATGGGCATGAGAATCACCAAGCTGAAACCGGTCGGCGGCTTCTGCGCCTCGGCGAGCGGCGCGATGACGCTGTTCCTTGCAACCGGGCTCGGCATTCCCGTGTCCACCACTCACACCATCACCGGGTCGATCATCGGGGTGGGCTCGGCACAGAAGCTCTCGGCGGTGCGCTGGGGCGTGGCCGGCAACATCGTCTGGGCGTGGCTGTTCACCATTCCGGGCTCGGCATTCATCGCCGGCATCGCCTGGTTCCTGGGGACGGCATATTTCTAGAGGTCCGGCCGCCGGCGCGCTCGCCGTATACGAATCCGAGCTCGCTCAGTCCATGTGAGTCGGGCGTGAGAGAATACCGCCGCCATGGCCCGTGAGCAGCCTTCCACACTCGCGCGCTATCTGTTCGCAGCGTATCTGCTGCTGATCATTTTCGCGAGCCTTCATCCTTTTTCCGGATGGCGCGATCGCGGCCTGCCGGCGTTTGCCTTTCTCACGGCTTCCTTCAACCGGCCCGTGCCGACGTTCGACGTCGTCGTGAACGTCCTCGGCTACATGCCGCTCGGTTTCCTAGCGGTGCTCGCAAGCTATCCGCGGCTGCGCGGCGGTGCCGGCCTGGCCCTCGGCATTGCCTGCTCGATCCTGCTGAGCTTCACCCTTGAGTCGCTGCAGCTCTATCTGCCGACGCGCACGTCCTCCAACCTCGACTTGATCGCCAATACCGCGGGAGGCGCGATTGGCGCGCTCGCGGCCCTTGCGGCCACGCGGCCCCTCATGGACGCGGGCGAATTGCAACGCCTGCGCAACCAGCTGTTCCTTCCGGGAGGCCGGATCGATCTCGGCCTGGTACTGCTCGGCTTGTGGCTTTTCGCGCAGCTCAGCCCCGAGACCCTGCTCTTCGGCACCGGGGACCTGCGCGACCTGTTCAAGTCGCCTTCCGGCAAACTCTATCCGGCCGAGGTGTTCCTGCGCGTGGAAGCCGGGGTCGCCTGCGCCAACGGCGTCGCCGCGGGGCTGCTTGCCGCCTGCCTCGTCGAGCGCAACCAGCCAAAACGGGGCGTGGTCCTCCTCCTGATCGCGGCGGCGCTCGCCGTGCACAGCTTCGCTTTCGGATTGCTCGTCAATCCGCAGGACATCCTCTCCTGGGTCACGCGCGGCGCGCTTTACGGCGTCGCCGCAGCGATTGCGTTCCTCATGGTCGCCGTGGCCCTGCCGCGAGCGACGCAGCTGCCGCTCATCGGTCTCGCCCTGCTCGCTGCGACCGCCATCGTGAATCTCGCACCGCCCAATCCCTACAACACCGCGGCGTTCTCGCTGTGGCAGCAGGGGCAGTACCTCAATTTCAACGGCCTGACGCGGCTGGTCGCCATCGTCTGGCCGTTCGTCGCGATGTTCTACCTGGTGCTGCTCGCAGCCGACCGCGGTGAGGCGAAGCCCTAGCGAGCCGCTTGTTATAATCGACATCCGTTCGGATCGCGCGCCGGCGGACCGGCAACCCAGCGAACAGGCATGAGCTACTACGAGCGACACGTTTTCTTTTGCTGCAACCAGCGCCAGAACGGCGACGCCTGCTGCAACGACAAGGGCGCGAGCGGCATGCGCGACTACGCGAAGAAGCGCGTGAAGGAACTGGGCCTCGCCGGCCCGGGCAAGGTGCGAGTCAACCAGGCGGGATGCCTGGACCGCTGCGAGGAAGGACCGTGCATCGTCGTCTATCCGGAGGCGGTCTGGTACGCCTACGTCGATCGCGCCGATATCGACGAGATCATCGAGGAGCACCTCAAGGCCGGCCGGGTGGTCGAGCGCCTGCGCATATGAGCCGCGCCGGCGAGCGCATCTTCATCGCGGGCGGCGCAGGCAGGATCGAGACGGTTCTCGACCGGCCGGAGGGCGCGCCGCAAGGTGTGGCGCTCGTTGCCCATCCGCATCCCCTCTACGGCGGCACGCTCGACAACAAGGTCGTACAAACGCTCGCCCGGATTTTCGTCGAGCTGGGCTACGCTTCGCTGCGCCCCAATTTCCGCGGCGTCGGCGCCTCGGAGGGCGCGCACGACGAAGGCCGGGGCGAGACCGAAGACCTGCTGAGCGTTGTCGCTCGCGCCGGGAAGGATTTCGGCGATCTTCCCCTGGTGCTCGCGGGCTTCTCCTTCGGGGCGGCAGTGCAGACGCAGGTGGCGCAGCGCACTCACCCGGCCCGGGTCGTGCTCGTCGGGGTGGCGGTGGGCCGCTTTCCTTCCGAGACCGTTCCGTCCGATTCGATCGTGATCCACGGCGAGCTCGACGACACCGTGCCGCTCGCCAGGGTGCTCGATTGGGCGCGGCCGCAGGAATTGCCGGTCGTGGTGATCCCCGGTGCGGACCATTTCTTCCATTTGCGGCTCAACGTCATCAAAAACGTCGTCAAGAACTCGTGGCGGTACTAGCGGCCAGCGCCCTGCGGAAATCCTACGGCGGCGAGGAGGTGGTTGCCGGCGTGAGCTTCGACATCGCCCCCGGCGAGTGCTTCGGCCTGCTCGGCCCCAACGGCGCGGGCAAGACCACCACCCTGAGGCTGTGCCTCGGCCTGGTCGATCCCGACGGCGGCTCGATCGAGCTCATGCAGCGGCCGGTGCCCGGCGAGGCGCGGCCGGCACGGGTGCGCGTGGGCGTCGTTCCGCAGATGGACAACCTCGACCCGGATTTCACGGTCGAGGAAAACCTGCTCGTGTACGGGCGCTACTTCAGCCTGCCGGAGCGCACGATCCGCGAGCGCATTCCGCTCCTGCTCGATTTCGCCGGACTCGCCGCGCGGGCGGCATCGCGCATCCAAACGCTCTCGGGCGGCATGAAGCGGCGCCTTACGCTCGCTCGCGCACTCATCAACGATCCCGACCTGATTTTCATGGACGAGCCCACCACGGGGCTCGACCCGCAGGCCCGGCACCTCATCTGGGAGCGGCTGAAGCAGCTCCTCGCCCAGGGCAAGACCATCGTCCTCACCACGCATTTCATGGAGGAAGCCGAGCGGCTGTGCGCGCGGGTCGCGATCATGGACCGCGGGCGCTTCATCACCGAGGGCAGCCCGCGCGAGCTCATCGCGCGGCACATCGAGCCGCACGTGGTCGAAGTCCACGGGGACGGCGTCGCGGGCTGGGCCGAAAGCGAAGCGGGAACGCTCGCGACCCGCGTGGAGAAAAGCGGCGACACCGTGTTCTGCTACGCGACCGATCCCGCACCGCTGCTCGCGAGCCTCGCACTCCGGCCCGAGCTGCGCTACCTGCATCGGCCCGCGGACCTCGAAGACGTTTTCCTGAAGCTCACGGGCAGAGAACTGCGCGACTAGTGAGGGCTTTTGCGCTCCCGTCGATGAGCCTGCGCTTCGTGCCGGTGTGGCGCCGGAACTTGCTCGTATGGCGCAAGCTCGCCGTTCCCTCGCTCCTCGGCAACCTGGCCGATCCGCTGATCTACGTGCTTGGCCTCGGCTACGGCCTGGGCTCGATGCTGCCGCAGGTCGGCGGGGTCCCCTACATCGCGTTCCTCGCCGCGGGAATGGTGTGCTCGAGCACCATGAACAGCGCCACCTTCGAAGCGATGTATTCCGCGTTCTCGCGCATGCATGTGCAGCGCACCTGGGACGCGATCATGAACGCGCCGCTCGACCTGGACGACGTAGTGCTCGCCGAGCTCGTCTGGGCCGCGAGCAAGAGCGTGCTCTCCGGCGCCGCGATCCTCGCGGTAGTGTGGCTCCTCGGCCTGACCCACTCGCTTCTTTCCCTGTGGGTGCTGGCGCTCGTGCCCCTGGTGGGTCTTGCGTTCGGCGCGCTGGCGCTGGTGGTGACGGCGATGGCGCGCAGCTACGATTTCTTCATGTACTACTTCACGCTCGTCATCACGCCGATGAGCCTGCTGTGCGGGGTGTTTTTCCCCATCGATCAGCTGCCTCCCGCGTTTCAGGTAGTGGCCGCTTTTCTTCCGCTCACCCACGCCGTGGCGATAGCACGGCCGCTGCTGCTGGGCGAGACGCCGGGCCACGCCGCCCTGCATGTCCTCGTCCTGCTTGCCTATGCCGCCGCGGGGTTTTATGCTGCGAGCGTGCTTTTCCGCCGGCGCCTGCTGAAATAACGATGCTCTGGATCAAGGCGCTGCATATCGTCTTCGTAGTCACTTGGTTTGCAGGCCTGTTCTACCTGCCGCGCCTGTTCGTCTATCACGCGATGACCGAGGACGCGGCGGGCCGCGAACGCTTCAAGATCATGGAGCGCAAGCTCTACTGGGGCATCATGGCTCCCGGAGCCGTGTTG
>JBGQKQ010000175.1:0-5829 GCA_041499655.1 Gammaproteobacteria bacterium | reverse complement strand
GTACCACTCTGCCAGAAGAAATTGCAGCACTCAAAGGGAGAACACCATGAAGCGAAGAATGTTTGTCTTGGGAGTTGTTGTTTTCTGCTTCTCCGCGGGCGGGGCGTTTGCAGCAGACGTGTTCAGCGGAAACTGGAAAGTAAACCTGGCCAAGTCGAAGTACGCTCCGGGCCCGGCGCCGAAGGGACCCAACTTCAGCAAGATCGACGCGACAGATGGCGGATTGAAATTCACGAACGATGGAGTCAACGCGGAAGGCAAGCCCACGCACAGCGAGTGGAACGGAAAGTTCGACGGAAAGGACAATCCGGTCAAAGGCGATCCGGCCCGGGATACCGCCGCGCTGAAAAAGATCGATGACCGCACGTTTGAGATCACCAACAAGAAGGGCGGCAAGGTCGTGGGTACGATTCGAGCCGTTTTCTCCCGCGACGGGAAGACGAGAACGCAAACCGGTCAGGGAACGAACGCTCAGGGCATCAAGACCAACAATGCCGTTGTCTACGAAAAGTAACTGAGCGCAAGCCGCGGTCGGCCGTCCACTTCGCGGCGGCCGCGGCGACAAGAAAGGAGAGGGCGATGAAAATCAATTCCCGGGTAACCCATTTTGTCGCAGGACTGGCCGTGCTTCTCGGGGGATGCGCCGCGACGCCGCCGCCTTCAGCGGAGTTGGGCAAGGCGCAGATCACCGTGCTCTACGACGCCTTCGGCAAGCCTTCGGCGATGCAGAAGGACTGGGGCTATGCCGCGCTCATCGAGTACGGCGGCAAGCGCATCCTGTTCGACACCGGCAACAACTCCGATCTGCTGGAGCAGAACGCGAAAGCCAAGGGCATCGACCTGTCCAAGGTCGACTTCGTGGTCATGTCGCACCGCCACGGCGATCACATGGGTGGCATGGCCTATCTCCTGAGCGTGAATCCCAAGGTGAAAATCTACGCGCCCAAGGAGGGCTTCGGCGTCTATGGCGCTGATCTGCCCAGCACCTTCTATCGTAAGGACGCGTCGCTCCCGCCAGAGCAGCGATACTATGACGGCGCACCGCCGGAAGTGATGCGCTTCGGTGCCGCCTGGCCCGGCGCCAACTTCCAGTTGATCGACAAGAACACCGAGATCGCGCCTGGCATCCATCTGATCGCATTAGTCTCCGACAAACCAGGAACGCTGGAATTGCGTGAGCTGTCGCTTGCCATCAACACGCCCGAGGGCATGGTGATCGTGGTGGGATGCTCGCATCCGGGCATCGACAAGATCGTGGAAGCCGCGGCGAAGATCAATCCGCGCATCCACTTTGTCGCCGGCGGGTTCCACCTCGTGGTGTCCAAGGACGAAGAGATCGAGAAGATCGTTACCACGCTGCGCGACACCTTCAAAGTGGCGTACGTCGCCCCTGGCCACTGCACCGGTGAGCCCACGTTTACTGCGCTCAAGAAGTCATTCGGCGATCATTACCTCTACGCCGGGCTGGGTACGAGCTTCGCGCTCGGCGCCACGCCGCGCGCCATTGCCGGAGCCGGTCAGGACGCGCTCGCCGCCATGGACGAGGACGATCTCAAGAGCTACCGCACGCTCTTGGCGAATAGTGACGACCACGAATACAGCCTGCTGGCGCACGACGCACATTGAAGACCCGGCGCAGCCGGCAAAGCACCGCCCAACCCGGCATTCAACGCAGACTCGCCAACAGCGGCGCTTCGCTCGCTCGTTGGCGAGCCGGTTAATTTAATCGCGGGGCGAGGCCAAGTCGCGCAGCACGCCTTCCAGCCCTTTCACCACCCGCGCGAGCCGCTCGTAGCCGAGTTTGTCCGGCGTGTCGCGCAGCGTGTGATAGTGCGGGTAGCGGAAGGGCGCGGTGTCGGTCACCATCAGCGCGGGCCAGCCGAATTTCCAGTACGCCCACTGGTCGGACCAGCCGATTCCCGGGATCGACTCCGGCGCCGCGACGCCTTCCGAGGGGAACGCCACGGAATGCCGGAACGAGCCGACGACGCGGTGCATGAGGCTGCGCGAGCGCAGGTTCGCCACGAAGCCGATGAAGTTGCCCTTAGACGGGTAGAAAAGGCTGAAGGGAAACGGATAGCGCTGGCTGTCGAAATTCTCGCTGTACCAACCTATGGTCTCGAGCGAAAGCATCGCCACGACTTCCTTGCCCTCGCTCGCCAGGCCTTTGGAGTGCACGTAGCTCCCCATCTTGTCGGTGCCGAACCAGGGCAGCTCCTCGTTGACGTAGAACACCAGGCGCACTTCCAGCCCCTGCGCCGGCTGGACGGTCTTCAGAAACCGCGCGAGCTCGATCAGCGCCGCCACGCCGGAGCCGTTGTCGTTGGCGCCGACCGCGTCCTGCGCCGAGTCGTAGTGGGCCCCGATCACGACCAGCCGCGTGCCCGAACCCCGGCTCACCTCGAGATTGCGCACCTTCACGCCCTCGGTCTCGAACTCCTGGCGGGACACCGTGTAGCCGAGCTTCGCCAGCGCCGCCTCGATGTAGCGCGCGCTGCGCTCGAGCGCTTCGGGATGGACGACGTTGTGTTCTTCGCTAGCGACGGCCGTCACGTGAGTCTTCAGCACGCCGGCGAGCCTGCGGCCTTCCGCGTCGAGGGGCGGCAGCGGACCACGGTGGCTCGCGCCGGGGGTGGCGGTCACGAACCAGACCGCGAGCGCGAGGAGAACAACCAGGACTGCGGTAAAAACGAGCACGATGCGGCCGACGCCGCGCAAACGCTTCATTGAACCTCGGCCTACTCGGGCCAGTTCTTGATGTAGCCCTTCAGCATGCGGTTCTCGAAGTCCTGCTCCTCGAGCACCGCCTTGGCGACATCGCGGAAGGACACCACGCCGATCAGCCGGTCCCGCTCCATCACCGGGAGATAGCGCGCGCCCGATTCGATCATGGTGCGCCGCAGGTCGTTCACGTCCATCCCGGGGCTGGCGATGACGGGATCGTGCTCCATGATTTCGCCGACGCTGGCCTCGCCGAGCGCGCCCCGGCCCTTGTCGAGGGCCATGAGGAGCTCCCTGAACGTGAGTATCCCGACCATGCGCCCCTTGTCCATCACCACCAGGGAGCCCATGTTGTTCTCCGCCATCACCGACACGGCCTCGCTCAGCTTGCCATCGGGCGCGATCGTGAAGAGGGCATTGCCTTTCACCTTGAGGATTTCGCTTACCTGCATGGCTCCCCCTCGTGCAGCTTTCCCCCGAGACGATAATACTCCCGCACACTGTGCCATGCCAGGCGCGCAATCTGGTAAGGTTGGCTCGCTCGGGGGTGCGAGGAGACGCGATGCGATTCGACTGGTCGAAGCTGGGACGAACCCCGCCCTCGGCGCTCGCCGGTGCCCGCAAGCTCGCGCATCACGCGGCGCAATGGCCGACCCGGGCCGCCCGCGCCAACCTGAAGGCGGCGGCGGACGACAGCCACTCGGCCTATGCCTGGGAGGCGTCGCACGCGGCGCTGGTGACGCGGGGGCTGCCGGCCAAGGGCGGCGAGGTTCGCGTCGGCGTCCGCATTCCGCGCCTGGAGATGATCATCACGCGCGGCGACAACGTGCTCGACGCGTTCCAGTTCGACGGCAAGACCGACGCGCAGGCGGGCACCTGGATCGACTTGAAACTTCGCGCTCTCGGCCTCAAGGGCGCCGGGGATGTGATACTCCCTTACGATCTTCCCGATCATCCGACGGGCGGCCGGCCCCACGAGCTCGGCATGCTCGGCCGCGAGCTGGGGGAGCTCGCACGCTGGTTCGGCGGCGGGGCCGACGTGCTGGAAGAATTCATCGGCAAACTCGCCGGCCCGCGCGCAAGTGCCGTGACCTGCTGGCCGCACCATTTCGATATCGCCACGCTGGTCAGCCTCGAGGAGGGCCACCCGGCGAACGCCCGGTCGATCGGCGTCGGCGTCTCCCCCGGCGACGAGTACTACGCCCAGCCCTACGTCTACGTCAGCCCCTGGCCGCGCTTCGACGGCAACAAGCTGCCCGATGCGCCGCCCCCCGGGCACTGGCACACCGAAGGATTTTTCGGGGCGGTGGCGACCGGAGACGATATCCTCGCGATGAAGGATCGCGGGCGCGGGCTTCTTGCTTTCATCCATGCCGCCTTCGAGATCGGACGAGCCCGCCTGGGCGCCTGAGAGACCCGCCATGAATCGAAAAATCGCATGCCTGCTCGCACTCACCTGCTCGATGCATTGCGCGTACGCGCTCGCCCAATCCGCCGCGGGCTACCCGAACCGGCCGGCGCGCATGCTGGTCGGATTCACTCCCGGAGGCGGAGTCGACATCAACGCGCGCCTGGCCGCCTCCAAGCTCACGGAATACCTGGGCCAGCAGTTCGTCGTCGAGAACCGCCCGGGTGCCGGCACCAATATCGCCAACGAGTTCGTCTCCAAGGCGGCGCCCGACGGCTACACGCTGCTCTTCAACAGCCCCGCCGTGGCGATCAACATGTCGCTGTACCGCAACCCGCCCTACGACGCGCTGCGCGATCTCGCCGGCGTGTCGATATTTTCCGAGAGCACCAACATCCTCGTCGTGCCGGCTTCGCTGCCGGTGAAATCGGTGCAGGAGCTGGTCGCGCTCGCGCGCGAAAAGCCGGGAGCGCTCAACTATTCCTCTGCGGGGTCGGGCTCGACCCAGCACCTCGCCGGCGAGCTGTTCAAGCTGCGCACCGGGACGAATATCGTCCACGTCCCCTACAAGGGCAGCGCGCCCTCGATCGCCGCGCTCATCGCCGGAGACGTCCAGCTCTCTTTCGTGAACCCCATCGCCATAGGTCAGCACGTGAAGTCCGGGCGCCTGCGCGCGCTCGGCGTCGCAGGTGCGAAGCGGACCGCGCTCCTTCCCGACGTGCCGACGATGAAGGAGGCGGGTGTCGAAGGTGTCGAGGTGCCGCTGTGGTTCGGCCTGCTCGCTCCCGCTGCGACACCCCAGGACATCGTCCACATTCTCGCCGCGGCGGTGGCGAAGGGCGCGCACTCGCCCGACATGCAGAAGCGCCTGCTCGAGCAGGGCGCCGAGCCGGTCGGCAACACGCCCGAGGAGTTTCAGGCGAGGCTGAAAGAGGAAGTGACGCGCTGGGCCGAGGTCGTCAAAGTCTCCGGAGCGCGCGCGGAGTAGGCGCTACGCGGTCGGACTGCCGGCCGACCCTGTGCGCGAATGAGCCCAATTCCCGACCTGATGATTCATGGCTTGATATAGGCCCAGCCCTCGTTCTGTTTGTCGACGATTTCCAGCGCGCCAAATGGAACAGTCTTTACGCCGGGGGCCAATTTGTCCGGATTCAAGCGACGAACACTCAGGGTATAGGCGCAAGCGCGCATCTGGATGCCATTCTTGGCGGCCCTGCTCACTCGGCCGGCGACAGAACTGTCATTGAGTACCATTCCGATACCAGGACTCATGGCAACGATTTGAATATCGATTTTGTCCTTGCCTCCGGCGTTCTCCAGCATATTCTCGGCGAGCTTCAGGGCCTGCTCCCAGGTCTCTTTGTTATCGTCGCTGACCTGCAGAACCACCCTGCGCTTTTGTGGTGAGGTATCGGCCGCCAGAGCATTACCCGCGAGGGTGAGCACTAATGCGAGAGCAACGTTGCTTATGAGGAGTCTGATCACTTGCTGTTCCCCTTTCGTCGCATGAAGCGATACAGGAGTTACGAGAGAAGACCGAAGCACGTTACGGCGCCCAACGCACCGATTAGCGGACGCCCGATATCCTGCCACATTCTGCGTCAAGCCCAGAGACCCGGAGCGGCGATCAAGCTGTTCCGGCTCGCTGCGAGAACGTCCGCTCGAACACCGCTTCGGCGATCCGGTTCTTGAGGATCTCG
>JBGQKQ010000174.1:0-5835 GCA_041499655.1 Gammaproteobacteria bacterium | reverse complement strand
GCGGGAATGAAGGTGTTGATCTCGCGGCAGGTGTTGACGGTGTCGACGATGGCGCGGCTGTAGGCGCGCAGCATGCATCCCTGATCGGTCATTTTTATGCGCGTGGTGCGCTCGCGCAGTGCATTCATCAGCCGCGAGGCGTGCCGGCGGAACGCCGTGTCGTGACGCTCGGCGCGGACGGCGCCGACGTAGTCGTAACCCTCGTCCATCTTCGCGAGCAGCTTGCCGATCTCCTCGGGAGGGTTCTGCAGGTCGGCGTCGAGCGTCACCACGCGCTCGCCGCGGCTCGCCTCGAAGCCCGCCATGATGGCGAGGTGCTGGCCGAAATTGCCGTTGAACAGCACGACCCGCGTCGCGTCCGGGCGCTTCTCGAACTGCTCGCGCAGCAGCGCCGCCGAGCGGTCGCGGCTGCCGTCGTTGATGAAGATCACCTCGTAGGTCTGCCCGAGCGCGTCGAGCGCGGGGTACAGGCGCGCGAACAGGGCGGGCAGAACGGCCTCCTCGTTGTAGACAGGGATGATCACGGAAACGCGCGGTTTCATCGCATTTCCTCCGATAGCACGCGCTTCGCCGCCTCGCACACGCGCTCGACATCGGCGTTGGTCATCGCCGGGAAGAGCGGAAGGGTCGCGATGCCGGCGCCGATGCGCTCGGCGTTGGGATACTGGCCTTCGCGCCAGCCGAGCGAGCGGTACAGCGAAAACAGATGAATCGCGGGATAGTGGACGCCGATTCCGATGCCCCGCTCGCGCATCCTCGCGATGAAATCGGCGCGCTTCTTCCGCGCGGGGAGGATGACCTGGAACATGTGCCAGTTGGAGTTCTCGAAGTCGGCCGGAGGCAGCTCGCAGCCTAGACCCCGGTCGAAACAGGCGAAGTAGTGGCGCGCGAGCGCCCGACGCTTCTCGGTGAATTCCGGAAGGCGCCGCATCTGGCCCAGGCCGATGCGCGCCGCGACGTCCGTGAGGTTGAATTTTCCGCCGACGAGGTCGACGTCCATGCCGTCCTCGCCGAAGCGCGTCACGCCCTGAAGCCGCAGCTTCTCCGTCGCGGGAACGTCGCTTTCGGAGGGCAACACGATCGCGCCGCCCTCGGCGGTCGTGAGATTCTTGTTGGCGTGAAAGCTGAAGGCGACGAGGTCGCCGCGCGCGCCGACGCGGGTTCCCTTCCAGCTCGAGCCGAAGGCCTGGCAGGCGTCCTCGACCACGCGCAGCTTGTGCCGGGCCGCGATGGCGTACAGCCGGTCGAGGTCCACGGGAAGGCCGGCGAGATAGACGGGCAGGATCGCGCGGGTCTTGGGCGTGATCGCGGCCTCGACAAGGGAGAGATCGATGTTGCGGGTGGCGGAATCGACGTCGACGAACACGGGCCGCGCGCCCAGCTGCAGAACGACATTGCTGGTCGCGACCCAGGAGAGCGGCGCCGTGACGACCTCGTCACCGGGGCCGATGCCCGCGATCCGCAGGCCGATCTCCAGCGCGGCGGTGCCGGAGTTGAGCGCACGCACCGGCCGTCCGCCGCAGAAGTTCGACAGCTCGGCCTCGAATTCCTTCACCTTCGGGCCCGAGGTGATCCAGCCCGAGCGCAGCACCTCGGCGACTCCGGCGATGGTGTCCTCGTCTATCGAGGGGCGGGTGAAAGGCAGGAAAGAATCGCCGGCCACGGACTCTCAGCTGCGCGCGACCAGAAACACGCCGCAGATAATGAAGGCGATGCCGATGAGCTTCTGCGCGGTGAACGATTCCCCGAACAGGTACCAGGCGGCGACCGCGTTCACGACGTAGCCCACCGAGAGCATGGGGTAGGCGATCGACACCTCGACCCGCGACAGCCCCACGATCCAGACGGCGACGCTGACCACGTAGCAGGCGAGCCCGCCCGCGATATGCGGCTCCAGGGCGAGCTTCATTCCCACCGGCAGGATGTTCTGCGCGCTGAACTCGAACTGGCCGACCACGTTGGTGCCGGCCTTGAGGAGAAGCTGCGCCGCGGCGTTCAGCAGGACGCCGGTCATGAGCAGGACGAAGGTCACCGGGGTCACGGTTTTCTCACGATCACGCGGCGCGGGTCGACGGCAACGACCCGCATCGGCACGGGATGCGCCTCGAGAAAGGCGGGAAGATCGTTGATGTTGAACAGGGCAAAGGCGTCTCCGTCCGCCTCCCAGGCGCGCGCGAAGGCCGCGGCGTCCGGAAGAAAATCCCCGGGCGCCCGCCCGATCGGGTCGGCGAGCTCGTCCGTCACCGACACCATGGTGACTTTTCTCCCCAGATAGAAGAGCAGCGTGTGATCGAAGGTTTCCACGACATAGAAGGGAGTATCCGGTTTCACCTGGTCCCGGATCTTGTGGACGATATGATACGCGGAAAGAGAAGGCGCCAAGCTTTCATGCCCCGAGAGCGCGGTCTGGGCGAGGACCAGACCTCCGCAAGCGAGGCAAAGCACGGCCGGAACGCGCCGGTCGCGCGCGAGGAGGGCCGCCGCAAGAATACCGCCGGCGGCGAGGGCGAGTCCCGCGGCGATGATCCAGGGCACGTAGCCCTCGAGTAGCGACGGCGGCACCGCATCCGAAGCGTAGTCCGGTGCCTGCGGCGCGGCGGCGGCGAGCGCGATCCCCAGCAGGGCGGCGACGACAGCCTGTGCCAGCAGGGCGCTGCGGCCCGCCGTGCGAAGGTGCGCGCCGATGAGAAGCGACAGCGCGGGGAAGAGCGGCAGGATATAGGCGACTAGCTTCGAGTCCGAGGCGGAGAAGAAGACGAACACCACGGAGCACCAGAGGAGCAGAAACCGCTGCGTATGGAAGCCCGCGCCCGCGGTCCGGGTCCAGGCGCTCCGCAGCGCGGGAAAGAGGCTCACGATCCACGGCAGGATTCCGAGGAGCAGCACCGGCAGGAAATACCACGCGGGCTGGTAGCGGTCGTGCTCCTTGGTGAGAAAGCGCTCGAAGTGCTCGTGGATGAAGAAAAACCGCGGAAACTCCGGGTTTGCGAGCGACACCATGACGAACCAGGGCGCGGCGATCGCCAGAAACAGCAGGCCGCCGCGCACGAGTTCGAGCCTCGATAGCAGCTTCCAGTCGCGCTGCAAGAGGACGTAGGCACCTACCGCCCCGATCGGCAGCACGACGCCGACCAGCCCCTTGGTGAGGACGGCGAGCGCCGCGGCAGCCCAGGCGAGGAGCATCCATCGCCTTCGCCGGGTCTTCTCCGGGTCCTGCTGTGCGACGGCGAAAGCGAACACCGCGGCGGACATGAAGAAGCTGAGCGCCATGTCCAGGGTCAGCAGGTGGCCGACGATGGCGTAGAGGGCGGAGCTTGCCGTGACCGCGGCGCCCAGCAGGCCCGCCGGTGGCGCGAACAGGCGGTTACCCGCCCAGAACACCAGCAGCACGCCGAGGAATCCGGTCAGCCCGGGCCAGAGACGGGCGGCCCATTCGTTCAGGCCGAGGGCGCTCAGCGAAACCGCCGTCGCCCAGTACTGAAGCGGGGGTTTCTCGAAATACTTGTAGCCGTTGAGGCGCGGCGTCAGCCAGTCGCCGCTCGCGACCATCTCGCGGGGGATCTCCGCGTAGCGCCCTTCATCGGGCTTCACCAGGTGCCGGTATCCGAGATTGCAGAACCACAGGAGAGCAAACACGGCGAGCAGCGCGAACAGGGCGCGGCGCGGGACGGGGGTCATGCGAACAGGAGCGCCGCCGCCACTTTGCGCTCTTCGGCCATGAGAATGTTGTAAGTGCGGCAGGCGGCCTGCAGATCCATCACTTCGACGCCGATCCCGGCGCGGATCAGGGGAAGGAGGATCTCGGGGCGCGGAAAGCGCTGCCGCGTCCCGGTGCCGAGCAGGACGATCTCCCGGCCGAGACCGGCGAGCGCCGCGAAGTGCTCGGGCGCGAGCTCGTCGAAGGCCTCGGCGGGCCAGTCCTGGATAAGGCGGTCGGGGAGCACCACCACGCTGCGCTCGATGCGCTCGCCGTTGACCATCACGAAGCCTTTGCCGTAGCCGGTGAAGGTGTTCAGCGCTCCCGCGGATTCGAGATGGAGCTTCAAAGGTTTGCTCGTGCTGTAAGTGTCCGGTAACATTATAACTTTTTGCACTGCGCCATGAGAGAGTTCGCCCGCATCCAGCGTCTTCCGCCCTACGTCTTCAACATCACCAACGAGTTGAAGATGGCGGCGCGGCGCGCCGGTGACGACATCATCGACATGAGCATGGGCAACCCGGACGGGCCCACGCCCAAGCACATCGTCGCGAAGCTGGTCGAGGCGGCGCAGCGCAACGACACCCACGGTTACTCGGTGTCGAAGGGCATCCCGCGCTTGCGCCGCGCGATCTGCACCTGGTACCAGCGGCGCTACGGGGTCGAGTTCGACCCGGATTCCGAAGCGATCGTCACCATAGGCTCGAAGGAGGGGCTCGCCCACCTGATGCTCGCGTGCCTGGATCGCGGCGATACCGTGCTCGTGCCCAATCCCTCGTATCCGATCCACATCTACGGCGCGATCATCGCCGGAGCCGATATCCGCTCGGTGCGCATGACCGCGGGCGTGGATTTCTTCGAGGAGTTCGACCGGGCGATCCGCGAACTCATTCCCAAGCCGAAAATGCTCATCGTCGGTTTCCCTTCGAATCCGACGGCGATGTGCGTCGAGCTGGAGTTCTTCGAGCGCGTGATCGCGCTCGCCAAGACGCACAATATTTTCGTGGTGCACGACCTCGCCTACGCCGACATCACTTTCGACGGTTGGAAAGCGCCTTCGATCATGCAGGTCCCGGGCGCGCGCGAGGTCGCCGTCGAGTTCTTCACCATGTCGAAGAGCTACAACATGGCGGGCTGGCGCATCGGCTTCATGGTCGGCAACAAGGACCTCGTCAACGCGCTCGCGCGCATCAAGAGCTACCACGACTACGGCACCTTCACGCCGATCCAGGTTGCTTCCATCGTCGCGCTCGAGGGCCCGCAGGACTGCGTCGAGGAGCACCGCATGAAATACCAGCGGCGCCGCGACGTGATGGTGAAGGGGCTGCACGAGATCGGCTGGATGGTCGAGAACCCGAAGGCTTCCATGTACATCTGGGCGAAAATTCCCGAGGCCTACGCCAAGCTCGGCTCGATCGAATTCGCGAAAAAGGTGATCAAGGACGCGAAGGTGGCGGTGTCCCCGGGAATCGGATTCGGCGACTACGGTGACGATCACGTGCGCATCGCGCTGATCGAGAACGAGGCGCGCACGCGGCAGGCGGTACGCGGCATCAAGGAGATGTTCCGCAAGGACGGCTTGCTGTGATCCGGGTCGTCGAGGTCACCGATGACTCGGGGGCGGTGGTCGCGCCCGACTGGTTCGCCAAAGCGGAGCCGGTGCATCGCCAGCTGCGCACGACCCTTCCTGCCGACTACGCCGGGAAGATGAGGCGCGTGTTCGCCGGCGGCGCGCGCATGTGCCTGGCCGTCGAGGGGGCTGAGGTTGCCGGAGTCGCGGTATACCGCGTGTACGAAAACACCTTCCAGGGGAGGCAGCTCTACGTCGACGACCTGGTGAGCGACGAGAGGCGGCGTTCCACCGGCGTCGGCCGCGCGCTCCTTGCGTACCTCGAGCAGAAGGCGCGCGCGGCGGGGCTCGAGAATCTGGCGCTCGACTCGGGCACGCAGCGTCAGCAGGCCCACAAGTTCTACTTTCGCGAAGGCATGGTCGTGACCTCGTTCCATTTCGGAAAAAGGCTCAAATGAAGCCGATCAACGTGGGGCTGCTGGGCATCGGCACGGTGGGAGGCGGCACCTGGGCCGTGCTCGCGCGCAACCGCGAGGAGATCTCGCGCCGCGCCGGCCGCGACATCCGC
>JBGQKQ010000173.1:0-5842 GCA_041499655.1 Gammaproteobacteria bacterium | reverse complement strand
GCACGCGGCTTCGGCGTCGAGATCGACCCGCGGCTGGTGAAGCTCTCGAATGAAAGGGCCGCCAAGGCCGGTGTCGCCGAGCGGGTGAAATTCCTGCAGCAGGATCTGTTCAAGACGGATTTCCACGAGGCGAATGTCCTGACGCTCTATCTGCTGCCCGACGTGAACCTCGCTCTGCGCCCCAAGATCCTCGCGGAGCTCAAACCTGGAGCGCGCGTCGTCTCACACGATTACGCCATGGGCGACTGGCGCCCGGACGCCGAGGAGACGATCGCGGCGCCGGACAAGAAAGTCGGCGCGCGCAAAGAAAGCCAGGTGTATCTGTGGACCGTGCCGGCGAAGGTCGAGGGAGAATGGATCTTCGAGCTCTCCTCGGGCGTGAAATCGCGGCGCACCCGGCTGGTGCTCAAGCAGAAATTCCAGCTCGTGTCGGGCTCGGTCGAGCTGACCGGGCAGGGCGACGTGCCCTTATCGGGAGGCAGGCTGAACGGCGACGAGCTGCGCCTGACGCTGCCGGCCGGCGCCGTCGACCACGGTCCGGTCGAGATGGTCGGGCGCGTCACCGGCGACACGATCGCCGGCACCCTTCGCAAAGCCGGACGCGCGCTGGCGACCTGGAGCGCCCGGCGGCGGTCGTGAGCTGGGACCGGTATCGAACTCGCGGACACAGGGCGTGACGCAATTGGAGATGAACAATGGCAATAGTTGCTGCCTGCTGCATCGTGCTGCTCGTTCTCACCACGGTCATTCACTACGAAGTGCTGCGCGCGATGACCGTAGGTCTTCCGACGATCAGTGTTCCGGCACGGGCCAAGCTTATCGTTGTCATCGTCGGGGCGTTCTTCGCACACACCGTCGAGATCATGCTGTACGCTCTTGCGATCTATCTGCTCGCCCGTTACGCAGGTTTGGGCGCATTGGACGACTCCACGCGTTTCTCCTTGAGTGTTTCCCTTTACTTTTCTGCGGAAACGTATACATCGCTCGGCTACGGGGACGTGGTTCCCGGGGGAGGATTGCGATTGCTTGCCGGCGCGGAAGCACTCAATGGCCTGTTATTGATCGGATGGTCGGCCTCATACACCTATATCGCGATGGAGCGCTTCTGGACGAACGACGACAAGCGGAACGTCGGGTAGCTGCGGATCGGCTTCAGGTGAGATAGCGATGGCAGACCCGCGCGTCTATTTTGCCGCAGAGCGTACGCTTCTCGCCTGGGTCCGATCTGGACTCACGGTGATGGCCTTGGGTTTCGTGGTTGCGAGGTTCGGTTTGTTTCTGACACTCGTTTCCGCGTCGAGCGTCTCTCCGGCCGGGGGGCATCAGAGCCATTGGCTATCGAGCGCACTGGGGATCGCTCTGGTAGTCCTCGGCGCCGGGACAATACTGGGTGCATTGCAGAATCACCGGTTATATGTCCGCTCGCTGCCAACGGAGGACATCCCCAAGCTCTCCATGCCCTGGCTCACGCCGCTTCTCGCCGGCTCGGTTGCAGCGATCGGGCTTCTCTTGGCGGTGTATCTTGTCATCACATGGGCGTGAATTCCGCTGGAGCTACCGCCCTTTTGCGAGTAGCGATCCATCCTGACGATACACCGCCCCTGCGCGCCCAAGGTCGTTGACGAGCCACTCTGCCATCGCCGATGGCGTCATCCGCAGGTAGCGCGAGTTGAGTTCGGCGAGGATGGGCACGCCAGAGACGTAGGCGGGCACTTCGGCTAGCGGCATCGAGCGCTTCTCGAGCAGCGCGAAGGTGAACAGCACTTTGACGACGTGCCGGGCGAGGCGCGTGACGTCTTCTTCGTATCCTTTCAGGCGGGAGAAGGCGCGCTCGAGCGCCGCGCCGACCTCGCCGAACGGCCGCCCGTGGCCGGGGATCACGATTTCGCAGTCGAGCCCGGCTATACGCTCCAGCGTCGCGCGTGTCTCGGCGAGCGCGGTGTCGCGACCGAAGAGCTGCCCGAACACGGCGCCGAAGCCGTTCTCCCACAGCGCGTCGCCCGAGATGAGGACGCGCGTCTCCGGCGAATGGAACATCACCGCGTGGGTATCGTGGCCCGGCGCGGCGAGCACCTGCCATTCGTATTCGCCCATTTCGAGGGTGTCGCCACCGCCGAAAGTGTCGTCGTAGGCGAAGCGCTCGGCGCGCTGGTCGGCGGCCGACAGGATCAGCTCGCGCTCGTCCCAGCGATCGATGAGCGGCGCTTCGCCTTCCGGGATGCTCGTCCTGCAGCGGAACTGGCGCTGGATGGCGGCGTTGCCGCCCATGTGGTCGGAGTGGCAGTGGGTGTTGACGAGCCGCGCGAGGGCTTTTCCTGTGAGCGCGTGCTCGATCAGGGCCACGGTCTGCGCCGCGTGCGCGCCGTAGCCGGAATCGACCACGGTCGTTTCCTTCGCATGCAGCACGATGTTGTTGGAGGAAAGCCAGCCGCGCTCGAGGACCTGGATGCCATCGGGCAGAATCATTGCGGCGTGCGTCTTCCCGGAAGCTGCGCCAGCACCGCGCGCTTTTCTTTCGCGCTCATGGATGACCATGCGGCGATTTCATCGAGCGTCCGAAGGCAGCCCTCGCACAGCGCGGTGTCGGGATTCATCCGGCACACGTTGATGCAGGGCGAGGCGACTTCGTCGGCGGTCACGAGTTGAGCTTGGCGGCGAGCGCCCGCGCGACGCGCGAGGCCGGCTCGCGCCCGAGCGCCCGGCAGATGAATTCGCCGGCGCGAAAGAGCTTCTCCAGGTCGACGCCGGTGTCGATGCCTAGGCCGTCCAGCATGTAGATCACGTCCTCGGTGGCGACGTTGCCGGTCGCTCCCTTGGCGTAGGGGCAGCCGCCCAGTCCCGCCACCGAGCTGTCGAAGGTCTTCACGCCCACTTCGAGCGAGGCGTAGATGTTCGCGAGCGCCTGGCCGTAGGTGTCGTGGTAGTGACCGGCGAGCTTGCCGATCGGCACTCTCTTCCCGGCCGCCTCGATTACCGCGCGGATCTTCTTCGGCGTGCCGACGCCGATGGTGTCGCCGAGCGACACTTCGTAGCAGCCCATGCGGTAGAGCTTGCCCGCCAGGTCGGCGACCGCGCGAGGGGCTACTTCGCCCTCGTAGGGGCAGCCCGCCGCGCAGGAGATGTAGCCGCGAACCCGCATGCCCTGAGCCTTCGCCGCCGCGACGACGGGGGCGAAACGCTCCAGGCTCTCGGCGATGCTGCAGTTGATGTTCTTCTTGCTGAATGTCTCGGACGCCGCGCCGAAGACCGCGATCTCCTCGGCGCCTGCGGCGCGCGCGGCCTCGAAGCCCTTCATGTTGGGAACCAGCACCGGATAGGCGACGCCGGGCCGCTTGCGGATGCCGGCCATCACCTCGGCGTGGTCGGCCATCTGCGGCACCCACTTGGGCGACACGAAGGCCGTCGCTTCGACCGCCGGAAGGCCCGCGTCCTGGAGCCTTTCAATCAGCTCGATCTTCACCGACGCGGGAACGGTCCTGGGTTCGTTCTGCAGGCCGTCGCGTGGCGCCACGTCGACGATGCGGACTTTGCGCGGCAAGCTCATGGGGCCTCCACTTCGATCTCGATCAACTCTGCGCCTTCGACCACCTGGTCGCCGGCCTTGCAGCGGATCGCCGCCACGGTTCCCCGGGCAGGCGCCGCGATGGTGTGCTCCATTTTCATGGCCTCGAGGATGAGCAGCGGCGCGCCTTTTTCGACCTTGGCTCCCGGTTCGACCAGCACCGCGGCGATCTTGCCCGGGAGCGGCGCGGCCAGGCTCCCGCCGTGCAATCCGGCCTCGAAATCCTGCTCGAGCGGGTCGTGCAGCTCGAAGCTGCGGTGCTCGCCGGGGAGAAACGCTTCGATTCGGCTGCCCGAGCGGATGACACGCCCCTCGAGGCGCGCTCCGTCGAGCTTCGCGCTTACCTTGCCGTTGTCCTCGTCTTTTCCCTCGAGCGGGCGGCGCTTGCCGTCGATCTCCATTTCGTACGCCATGCCGACGCAATGGAGGGTCACCACGTAGCTGCCGCCGGAGTCCTCGAAAATAAACACGCCCGACTCGCGCCGGTTCAGGCGCCAGCCATCGGCGAGACTCCACGGCGAAGGCCGGCTGCCGGCGCGCGCCAGCTGTACCGACAGCGCAGCGAGGGCGAGCATCGCCTCGCTCGGCGGCCCGGGATGCGCGAGCAACTCGTTTCCATGGCGCTCGATCAGCCCGGTGTCGAGCTGGCCTGCGGCAAACGCGCGGCAGCACGCGAGCCGTCTCAGGAAATCGACGTTGGTGACCGGCCCCGCCACCTCGAACTCGCCGAGCGCCGCGGCGAGGCGCACGAGCGCCCGCTCCCGGTCGCGGTCGTGCACGATGAGCTTCGCGATCATCGAGTCGTAGTGGGGCGTGACTGTGTCGCTCACTCGCACGCCCGTGTCCACGCGCACGTGCTTCGAGGGCGCCGGCGTGCCGAGGTGGAGGATCTTTCCCGTGCCGGGAAGAAAATCCCGGGACGGGTCCTCGGCGTAGATGCGGGCCTCGAGCGCGTGGCCGTCGATGCGCAGGTCGTCCTGCTTCTTCGGCAGGCGCTCGCCGGCGGCGACACGCAGCTGCCATTCGACGAGATCGATCCCGGTGATCATCTCCGTCACGGGGTGCTCGACCTGAAGCCGCGTGTTCATCTCCATGAAATAGAACTTGCCGTCGCGGTCGACGATGAACTCGACGGTTCCGGCGCCGACATAGCCGACGGCCCGGGCCGCCGTCACCGCCGCCTTGCCCATCTCGCGGCGGCGCTCGTCGCTCATGCCGGGCGCGGGAGCTTCCTCGATCACCTTCTGATGGCGGCGCTGCACCGAGCAATCGCGCTCGAAGAGATGAATGCAATCGCCGTGCCGGTCGGCAAAGACCTGGATCTCGATGTGGCGCGGCCGCTCGAGCAATTTCTCGACGAGCACGCGGTCATCTCCGAAGGCCGATGTCGCCTCGCGCCGGCAGGCGGCGAGCGCGGCGCCGAAATCCGCGGGCGCCGCGACCGCGCGCATGCCCTTGCCGCCGCCGCCGCTCGAAGCCTTGATCAGCACCGGATAGCCGATGCGCGACGCTTGCGAGCGCAGGAAATCGTCCGCCTGATCGTCGCCGTGATAGCCGGGCACGGTGGTGACGCCGGCCTTCTCCATGAGGCTCTTCGCTGCGGACTTGTCGCCCATGGCGCGGATCGCCGGCGGGGGAGGTCCGATGAAGGTCACGCCCGAATACGCACAGCGTTCGGCGAATTCGGCGTTCTCGGAGAGGAACCCGTAGCCGGGGTGAATCGCCTTGGCTCCCGAACGCTTGGCTGCATCGATGATCCGGTCGGCGCGGAGGTAACTGTCCGCCGCGGAAGCAGGGCCGACGCGGAACGCCTCGTCCGCGAGTGCGACGTGAAGCGAATGCGCGTCGGCGTCCGAGTACACGGCGACCGTCGCTATCCCCATGCGCCTCGCGGTCCGCACCACGCGGCAGGCGATCTCGCCGCGGTTAGCGATGAGGATCTTGTCGAACAAGGACGCGCCCTATTTTTTCCTCTTCGGCCGCGCAGCTCGCTTGGCCGCCTTGAGCCAGGTCGGCTGGCGCTTTTCCAGGAAGGAGCGCACGCCCTCCTTGCCTTCTGCGGATGCCCGGGCGGTGGCGATGCGGATGGCCATGTCGTCCATCAATTCGGAGTCGATCCGCCGCCTCGCGACCGTATGGATCAGGTCCTTGGTCACCGCGTGCGCTGCGGGCGCGCCCTGAACGAGCTCGCCCAGAATCGCGTTCACCGTTGCGTCCAGCTCCGCGGGCTGCGCCAGCTCCTGCACGAAACCGATGCGATAGGCTTCCGCCGCCGGAAAG
>JBGQKQ010000172.1:0-5885 GCA_041499655.1 Gammaproteobacteria bacterium | reverse complement strand
AGTGAAGGTCGAGGCCGCCATCAAGGACGAGATGCTCGATCAGGCGATCGAGGCCATCGAGAAGTCGGCCAACACCGGAAAGATAGGCGATGGAAAGATCTTCGTCTTCGATCTGAAGCAAGTCATCCGCATCCGCACCGGCGAGACCGGCGCGGAAGCGCTCTAGGGAGGTAACACCATGAAGAAGCTATTTGCAATGCTCGCCTTGCTCGGCGCCGTGGGCTGGTGCGCGCCGACCATGGCACAGGACAAGCCGGCTGCTCCGGGGGCGGCGCCAGCTGCAGCGGCGCCGGCTGCTGCTGCTCCGGCAGCACCGTCCGCGACGCCGACTCCGGCGCCACAACCCAACAAAGGGGACGTGGCCTGGATGCTGACCTCGACGGCCCTGGTGCTGATGATGACCGTCCCCGCGCTGGCGCTGTTCTACGGGGGCCTCGTGCGCTCGAAGAACATGCTGTCGGTATGCATGCAGGTGTTCTGCGGGTTCGCGCTGATCACGGTGCTGTGGTGCATCTACGGCTACAGCCTGGCGTTCACCGAAGGTAACCCCTACTTCGGTTACTTGAGTCGATTGTTCTTGAAAGGCACGTTCGATCCGGCTACGGGCAATTTCTCGATGGGGGCGACGTTCAGCAAAGCCACCCCCCTTCCGGAACTGGTGTTCGTCGCCTTTCAGGCAACCTTCGCCGCCATCACCTGTTGCCTGATCCTGGGATCGCTGGCCGAGCGCATGAAGTTCTCGGCGATGCTGATCTTCCTGACGCTCTGGTTCACCTTGAGCTACTGTCCCGTCGCGCACATGGTCTGGTTCTTCCAGGGACCGGATGCTTACAGCGACCCCAAGACAGCTGACGCGGTGACCGCGACAGCCGGCTTGATCTGGCAGTGGGGCGCGCTGGACTTCGCCGGGGGCACGGTCGTGCACATCAACTCGGGCGTCGCCGGCCTCGTGGGCGCAATCCTGCTCGGCAAGCGTGTTGGCTTCGGCAAGGAAGCGATGCCGCCGCACAACGTGCCGATGGTCATGATCGGTGCTGCGTTGCTGTGGGTGGGCTGGTTCGGATTCAACGCGGGATCCGCGCTGGAAGCGAACGGCTCTGCCGCGCTGGCGTTCATCAACACCTACCTCGCCACGGCCTGCGCAGTGCTTTCCTGGATGTTCGGGGAGTGGCTGTTCAAGGGCAAGCCCAGCATGGTGGGTGCGGCTTCCGGTGCGGTAGCCGGCCTGGTTGCAATCACACCGGCTGCCGGCAACGTCGGCATCCCGGGCGCGTTTGTGATCGGCACCGGCGTCGGCCTGCTCTGCCTCTGGGGCGTGAACGGCCTGAAGAAGATGCTCGGCGCGGACGACGCGCTGGATGTCTTCGGCGTGCATGCCATCGGCGGGATCTTCGGCGCGTTGATGACCGGCGTGTTCAACTCGCCGGACCTCGGCGGACCCGGCTCCGTTCAGGACTGGGTCACCATGAAGACCGGCTATCCGGGGATCATGGCGCAGCTGTGGATCCAGGCAAAAGCGGTTGGACTGGTATTCGTCTGGACCGCCGTCATGGCCTTCATCTCCTACAAGATCACGGATCTTCTCGTGGGCCTGCGCGTAACCGAGGAAGAAGAGCGCGAGGGTCTGGACATCAACTCGCACGGCGAGACCGCGTACCATATGTAGAGCGAGCCCTGCGAGGCTCCTTCGAGCGGGCACCTTCGGGTGCCCGCTTTTTTTTGCAGGTCCCTCCGCGGCGCGCGGTTTATGAGAAAATACGCGCCTTTTTCGCGGGGAATTCGCCATGAAAATGGAGTATGTCATCAGCAGCTGGGATATCCCCTCGCTTCCCATCGTCGGGTCGAACGCGCGCTTTCCCGTGCGCCGCATCTTCTGCGTCGGGCGCAACTACGTCGAGCACCAGAAGGAAATGGGGGGCGACGGCCGGGAGCAGCCGTTCTTCTTCACCAAATCGGCGCACGATCTCGTGGCCCTGAACGCCGGCCAGAGCGGCGCGGTGCACTATCCGCCGATGACCGGCAACTACCACTGGGAAACCGAAATGGTCGCCGTGATCGGCACGGGGGGCACCAGGATTCCCGCGGACAAGGCCAACGGGCACGTCTGGGGCTATGCCATCGGCCTCGACATGACGCGCCGCGACCTGCAGCAGGTGGGCAAGGACAAGGGCCGGCCCTGGACCTTCGGCAAGGACTTCGATCAGGCGGCTCCGGTGGGCGCGATCACCCCCGCCTCCAAGGTTGGCCACCCTGCCAGGGGCAAACTCTGGCTCAAGGTCAACGGCGCGCTCCGCCAGAACTCGGATATCGACCAGATGATCTGGAGCGTGCCCGAGCAGATCGCGTTCCTTTCGCAGTACTACACCCTGGAAGCGGGTGATCTCATCATGACCGGCACGCCGGCCGGAGTCGGCGCGGCCAAAGCCGGGGACGAGCTTCTCGCCGGAATCGAGGGCCTGGGCGAGCTGCAGGTGAAAATCCTCGCCCCGCGCCAGGAGGCCCGGTGAGCATCAAGCGCCATCAGCCGGGCAAGCTCTTCAGCGCCGCCGTGGAGCACGGCGGCGTGGTCTACGTCGCGGGCCAGGTCGCCGACGATCTCAGCCAGGGGGCCAGGGGCCAGACCGAGCAGGTGCTGAAGAAGATCGACGCCATCCTCGCCGCCGCCGGCACCGGCAAGTCGAAGATCCTGTCGGCCAACGTGTGGGTGACCGATATCCGCAACCGCGACGAGATGAATGCCGCCTGGAGCGCCTGGGCGGATCCCGCCAACCTTCCGGCGCGCGCCACCGTCGAGGCCAAGCTCGCCGACGCGCGCATGCTGGTCGAAATCATGGTGACCTGCGCCAAGTAAGCGGCGGCGCGCCCGGCGCGGCTATTTCCGCCAGAACGCCGGCGTGATGACGATGAACAGGGTCAGCAGCTCCAGGCGCCCGACGAGCATCGCGATCGTGCAAATCCAGGTCTGGAAATCGTTGAGCGACGCGTAGGTCGTTCCGGGACCGACCTGGTTCAGCCCGGGCCCGGTATTGCACAGGCAAGCGATCACCGCCGAGAACGCCGAGATGACGTCCAGGCCCGATGCGGTCAGAAGCATCGTCATGGCGATCACCGATCCTCCCCAGATCAGCATGAACGCCAGCACCGCGAAGATGATGTGGTTCTCGACGCGCTGGCCCGCGAGCTTCAGGGGAAGATACGCCCGCGGGTGAATGATCGACATGATCTCCCTGAGCGCCTGGCGGACCATCAGCTCCGCGCGGATCATCTTGATGCCGCCGCCGGTGGAGCCCGAGCAGGTCGCGAAGCAGCACAGGAACAGCATCCACACCGGCGCGAAAATCGGCCACTGGTTGAAATCCGCGCTCACGAAACCGGCCGTCGTCGCCATCGAGATGACGTTGAACGCGCTGTGCCGCAGCGCCGTCCAGAACGACGGATAGACGTGGTTCGCCAGCAGGAAATAGGCGATCCCGAAAACCGATACCGCGAGCAGCGCCAGGTAGGCGCCCGTTTCGGGGTCGCTCCGGTAGGGCGCGAAGCTCAGCCTGCGGAACGCGAGGAAGTGCGTGCCGAAGTTGATGCCCGCGATGATCATGAACAAGGTCGCCGTTCCCTCGATCGCCGGGGAGTTGAAATAGGCGAAGCTCGCATCGTGGGACGAAAACCCTCCGAGGCTGAGCGTCGTGAACGCATGCACCACCGCGTCGAACCAGCTCATGCCCACCGCCTTGAACGCCAGCATGCAGGCGAGCGTCATGCCGGCGTAGACCAGCCACAGGCCCTTGGCGGCTTCGGTGATGCGCGGAGTGAGCCGGGTGTCCCTCATCGGGCCGGGAGTCTCGGCTCTCATGATCTGGCTGCCGCCGATGCCGAGCAGCGGCAGGATCGCCACGGCGAGGACGATGATCCCCATTCCCCCCAGCCATTGCAGCTCGCAGCGCCAGAAATTGATCGACGCCGGCAGCCGGTCCAGCCCCGGCAGGGCGGTCGCGCCGGTCGTGGTCAGCGCCGCCACCGTCTCGAAGTAGGCATCCGTGAAGCTGAGCGCAGGAAGGTAGAGGAGCAGGGGCAGGGTCGCGAAGGCGGGCAGCACGGTCCACACCAGGGCGACGAGCAGCAGCGCGTCGCGGGGCTGCAGCTCGCCGCGGCCGAAGCGCGTGAGGCCCCACAAGCCGGCGCCGCTCGCCAGGGTGATCAGCACCGACTGGGTATGGGCGGAGTGCGCCGCGTCGCCGTAGAGAACGGAAACGCAGAAGGGCAGGAGCATCGACAGCGCCAATAGCACGATCAGCACGCTCAACACCTGGAGAACGGAGACCGGTCTGACCATGCGCGATACCCGCGTCAGACGAAGCCGACGCTGACCTCGAACAGCTTCTCCACCTTCGGCAGCTGTTTCTTGTCGGTAACGAAGACGATCACGTGATCCTCCGCCTGCACTACCGTATCGTGATGCGCCATGACCACCTCGTCCCCGCGCACGATGGCGGCGATCGCGGCGCCGTTGGGCAGATCGATCTCCTCGATCCGCCGGCCGACGCAGCGCGAGGACTCGCGGTCACCGTGCACGACGGCTTCGAGGGCCTCGGCCACGCCGCGCCGCAGGCTGTGCACCTGGGCGACGTGGCCGCGCCGCACGTGGGCGAGCAGGGTGCCGATGGTCGTCTGCGCCGGGGAGATTGCGATGTCGATTTCTCCGGCGTGCAGCAGATCGACGTACGAGCGCCGGTTGATGAGCGACACCACGCGCCGCGCCCCCATGCGCTTCGCGAGCAGACAGGACATGATGTTGTTCTCGTCGTCGTTGGTCACGGCGACGAACAGGTCCATGTCGGAGACGTTTTCCGCTTCGAGCAGCGCCTCGTCGGTGACGTCCCCCTGGAGCACGAGCGCGCGATCGAGACGCGTGGACAGGATCTCGCAGCGCCGCTTGTCGTACTCTATGACCTTCACCGAGTAATCCCGCTCGAGAGCCCGGCCGAGCCTCAACCCGATATTGCCGCCGCCCGCGATCATCACGCGCCTTACGGGCTTGTCCATGCGCCGCAGCTCGTGCATGACCTGCCGGATGTCTTTCGTCGCGGCGAGGCAAAAGACCTCGTCGCCGGCCTGCACCACGGTATTGCCGTCGGGCAGAACCGACGTGTCGCCGCGAAAAATGGCGGCGATGCGCGCATCCACGTTGGGAATGTCCTTCTTCAGATCCTTCAGGGGGTGACCGACCAGGGGACCGCCCTGGAACGCACGCACCGCCACGAGACTCACCTTGCCGTGCGCGAATTCGAGCACCTGGAGCGCCTCGGGAAACTCGATCAGCTTGACGATGTAGTCCGTCAGAACCTGCTCCGGGCAGATCGCCAGGTCCACGTCGAAGCAGTCGGGCCCCAGTACCTTTTCGTTCGACAGGTAGTCGGTCGCGCGCAGCCGGACGATGCGCGTCGGAACGTTGAACAGCTGCTGCGCCAGCTTGCACGCGACGAGGTTGGTCTCGTCGCTCTGGGTCACCGCGATCATCAGGTCGCAGTCCTCGATGCCCGCGTCGACGAGCACCGAGGGATGCGCGGCGCTCCCCAGGACGGTGCGAATATCCAGGTGGTCCTGGATATTGCGCAGCCTCGCGCCGTCGACGTCCACGACCGTGATGTCGTTCGCCTCGGACGCCAGGCTTTCTGCGACCGACGAGCCAACCTGGCCTGCACCGAGGATCACGATTTTCAAGTCGGCCGTCCGGGCGAAAAAGCACGCATTTTATGCCGAATCCCAGGCCAACCCAAATCGGCGTCACTCTTCCTTTCGTCTGGCGAGAATACCGAGCGCCTTCAGCTTCCGGTACAGATGGGTGCGCTCGAGCCCGCTGCGCTCGGCCAGGCGCGCGATCGACCCGT
>JBGQKQ010000171.1:0-5927 GCA_041499655.1 Gammaproteobacteria bacterium | reverse complement strand
CTCAGGGCCGTGCTCGAGACGGCGCGCGCCGTGCCGGTGCGCGGCGCCGAGACCAGGGCGCCCATTTCGCCGACGAAGCTGCCGGGCCCCACGCGCCCGAGCACGGCGACGCGGTCCCCCGCCTGACGGCTGACCTCGACCTCTCCCGAGATGACCCGGTAGATGTGCCGGCTGGTCGCGCCTTCGCGGAACAGTTTCTGTCCTGGCGCCAGTTCGATGACAGCCATGCCGCCTACTTGAATTTCGCGGCGAGCGCCTCGGTTCCGCGCGCGAGCACGCCCGTGTCCGCGCCGACCGCGACGAACAGCCCGCCGCATTCGAGCCAGCGCCGGGCGTCGGCTTCCACACCTGTGAGGATGCCGGGCGCCTTGCCTGCCTTGCGGATGCGCCGGATCGCGTCGTCGATGATCGGCATCACTTTCGGGTTGTTGGTCTCGCCCGAATAACCCAGCGAAGCGTGCAGGTCGGCCGGCCCGATGAAGACGCCGTCCACGCCCTCGACCGCCGCGATTTTCTCCAGGTTGTCGAGCGCCGTCTGCGTCTCGACCTGCACCAGCACGCAGATCTCCTCGTGAGCGCGCTTGGCGTAGTCCTTCGCGCGGCCGAAGCGCGTGGCGCGCGTCGCGCCGGCGACCCCGCGCACGCCGGCGGGCGGATAGCGCGTGTAGGCGACCGCGTTCTTCGCTTCCTCCGCGTTCTGCACGTAGGGGATGAGGAGCGACTGCGCGCCGATGTCCAGGTAGCGCTTGATCGTCACCATGTCGTTCCAGGGCACGCGCACCACCGGATGCGTGGGGTAGGGCGCCGCGGCCTGGAGCTGCTGCAGCACCGACTCGAGGTCGTTCGGCGAGTGCTCGGTGTCGAGCAGGATCCAGTCGAAACCGGAGCCGGCGACCAGCTCAGTCGCGTAGTGATGAGACAGGCTGCACCACAGCCCGATCTGGACTTTATTTGCCTTGAGTGCGCGCTTGAAGGAATTAACGGGAAGTTCCAAAGATGTCTCCTAGAAAAGCGGGTGTCATTCCGAGCGAAGCGAGGAATCTCTTACGGCGCGCACCAAGCCAGAGGAGATCCTTCGCTGCGCTCAGGATGACACCTAGACCTTGTAGCCTTTCTCCTTGAGCGCCTTGTCGACCCAGCTGCGGTCGACGGTTCCGGCGCGGATCTGCTTCATCGAGTTCTCTTCCTTCGCCAGGATCGCCTTGGCCGAGGCGAGGATGGCTTCGGCATGTTCCTGGGGAACAGCGACCAGGCCGTCGGCGTCGCCGACGATGATGTCACCGGGATTTACCGGAATACCGCCGATGACGACAGGCACGTTGATCTCGCCCGGCCCGTTCTTGTACGGCCCGCGGTGGGTCACGCCGCTCGCGTAGACGGGAAAGCTTCCCTGGCGCAGCTCCGCCGAGTCGCGGATCGCGCCCCAGATCACCATGCCGCCGACGCCGCGCTGCTCGGCGCGCGCCGACATCAGCTCGCCGATGATCGCGTGATCGTTGAAGCCGCCGCAGTCCACGACGATGACGTCGCCGGGCTCCGCGGTGTCGATCGCCTTGTGCACGAGCAGGTTGTCGCCCGGCGCCGTGCGCACCGTGAACGCAGGGCCGCAGAGCTTCGCGCCGTTGTGCATCGGCCGCAGCTGCGGCCCGCCCGCGTAGAGGCGCTCCATGCTGTCGGAGAGATGCGGCGTGACCATCTTGGCCAGCTCGGCGACGAGCTTCTTGTCGGGGCGCTTGGGGATCGGGAGGATGCGAAAGCCGATGGCAGTCATGACGAAATCCATAACGGTTAAAAGGCGAGTGTCATTCCGAGGGCAGAGCCCGAGGAATCTCGATTGGCACAGCGTGCTGGCAGAGATCCCTCGCTTCGCTCGGGATGACGGGCTAGACGAATTGTACGGCGACGCCGCCCAGCGGACCGAAGTCGCCGTGCAGGGTGTCGCCCTTCTGGGCGAACACCACGCGCGTGAAGGAGCCGGCAAGGACGAGGTGCCCGGCTTCGAGCGTGACGCCGTTCCTGCCGAGCCGGTTCGCGAGCCAGGCGACGCCGAGCGCGGGGTGGCCGAGGACGCCCGCGGCGAGCCCGGTCTCCTCGATCTCGGAATTGCGGTATAGGATGCCGCCGACCCAGCGCAGGTCGACGTCCATGGGCCTGATCGGGCGGCCGCCGACGACGATGCCGGCGGCAGCGCCGTTGTCGGCCACGGTGTCGAAGATCTTGCGCGGGTTCTGCAGGCGCGCGTCGACGATCTCGATCGCCGGCACCACGTATTCGGTCGCGCGCAGCACATCGAGCAATCCCACGCCCGGTCCCTTCAGCGGCTTGCCGAGGACGAACGCGAGCTCGATCTCGACGCGCGGCAGGCAGTAATTCGCGTGCGGCACCTTGGCGCCGTCGGCGACCATCATGTAATCCAGCAGATGCCCGTAGTCGGGTTCGTTGATCTGCGAGGAGGCCTGCATCGCCTTCGACGTCAGCCCGACCTTGTGGCCGATCAGCTTCGCGCCCGCCTTGATCTTGTGCTGGGCCACCGCCGTAGAGATCGCGTAGGCGTCCTCGATGGTGATGTTCGGGAAGGTGACGGAGAGCTGGACTGCCTGCTTTTTCTCCTTCTCGGCGTCCAGCAGGATCTCGGCCGCTCTTTTGCGTTCGGCTTCGGAAAGGGCCATTGGAACGGGATTCTTTCTCGTATTCGGGAGAGCGGATTCTACACTGCCGGGCGATCACGCTAGAATGGCCGATGCATTGAACGTGCGACCTCGGCAACCTGTCTCACTCTGATGAACGTCCCCGCCAAGAAGTCCTTCTTCCGCCGCCTGTTCGGATCGATCGGGCGCCGTCCCGGGACCGTGCCCCGCGCCGCCGTGCGCCGCGCGCGCAACGCCGTTTCGCTTTGCCACGCCCTGATGTCCGAGCGGGGAGAGGTATCGGGTGCCCGCATCGCGCGCGATGCGCTGGCGGCCTACCAGGAGCTCGACGACGCCTCGCTCGGCATCTACTTCGACTTGCTGGTGAAGGAATTCTCGCCCGATCCCGACGAGGTCGGGCGCGCCGCCGACGCCTACCGCCAGGACCCGTCGCAGGCCAACCTGATCCATCTGCAGCGCGTGGTCGAGCCGCCGCGGCAGGAGCTTTTCCGGCGCCTCAACATCGCGGCCGGCGGCACGGCCGTGCTGGTCGAGATGCGGCGCCGGCTTCTCAAGCTGCTCGCCGAACGGCCGTACTACGCCGGCATCGACGCCGATCTGGCGCATTTGCTGAATTCCTGGTTCAACCGCGGCTTCCTGGTCCTGCAGCGCATCGACTGGCGCACTCCGGCGCTGGTGCTGGAGAAGCTGATCCGGTACGAGGCCGTGCACGAGATCCAGGGCTGGCCCGATCTGCATCGCCGGCTCGAGGGCGACCGGCGCTGCTATGCGTTCTTCCATCCGTCCCTCCCCGACGAGCCGCTGATTTTCATCGAGGTGGCGCTGACGCGCGGGATCAGCTCGCGGGTGCAGCCCCTGCTCGATCTGGAATCGCCGGTGGCGGACCCGACGTCCGCGAACTGCGCGGTCTTTTATTCGATCACCAACTGCCAGGAGGGCCTGCGCGGCGTGTCGTTCGGCAACCTCCTCATCAAGCAGGTGGCCGAGGACCTCGGCCGCGAGTTCCCGAGGGTGAAGACTTTCGCCACGCTCTCGCCGATTCCGGGATTCCGCAGGTGGCTAGCCGGTATCGCAAAGGACCAGCCTGAAGTCAGCGCGCTCCTCGCGCGGCTCGATACGGGGCGCTGGTTCGACGACCACGCGGCCGCGGCGGGCATGCGGCGGGAACTGGTGCGCCTGTGCGCGTATTACCTGCTGCATGCGAAGCAGGGCCGGGATCCACTCGACCCGGTGTCGCGCTTCCACCTCGGCAACGGCGCGCGAATGGAGCGGCTGAATTGGCTGGGCGACATCTCCGAGATGGGCATGCGCCGCTCGGTGGGCCTGATGGTGAACTACGTGTACCGCCTGGACGATGTCGAGCGCAACCACGAGGCCTACGCGCGCGAGCGCCGCATCGTGGCGACGCGGCGCTTCGAGGTGCTGGCCCGGGAATCGCTCGCCGCGAGCCGGGAGAAGCCGCCGCAGCCCGTGCCCGCCTAGGCGGTCAGGCCTCGACGACGAAGTCGAACGCGCCTTCGGCGCCAGCGCCGATGCACATCTCCAGATCCCGCCGGTAGAGCCCGTCGCGGCGGTTGCCATCCTCGCCCGGGAAGTAGAGCTGCGTGGTCAGGACGCGTCTTCCCGGGGCCTGGACCTTCACGTGGATGTGGCGCGCCCGGCCCGGATATTCGGCCGGGACGTTGGTGACGAGGCGATAGCGCCCCTCGGCATCGGTGAACTGATGGCCGCGATAGCGAAAGCCGCGGTTGTCGTACTCGCCGTCTTCGTCCGCGTGCCAGAAATCGAGAAGTGCGTTCGCGACGGGCTTGCAGCTCGCGGACAGGACCTGTCCGGCGACGATGAGCCTGGGCGCCTTCGAGCCCGGCTCGACCAGCGAAACGCGGAGGGGCGTCTTGGTCTTGAAGAAAGGACCTTCGGTCTGCGCTTCGGTCAGCTCTCCGCAGGTGAGGGAGCGCGATTGCGCGAAGGCCGGGAGCACGGGAAGCGCGGCCGCGGCGACGAGAAGTCTGCGTCGGGTCAGAGTGCCCATCAGTGGATCTCCGGATCGGGAGTGGGCGCGACGCCCTCGAGGAAATCGAAGTCGCAGCCTTCGTTGGCCTGCTTGATGTGCTGCGAGAAGAGCGCGCCGTAGCCGCGCTCGAAGCGGCGCGCGGGCGCCTTCCAGCCGCGCTTGCGCTTCATCATCTCGGCGTCGTCGATGAGCAGCTGCAGGCGGCGGCGCTCGATGTCGAGTTCGATCAGGTCGCCGTCTTTCACCAGCGCGAGCGGCCCGCCGATGAAGGATTCGGGTGCGACGTGGAGCACGCAGCAGCCAAATGCAGTTCCGCTCATGCGTGCATCCGAAATCCGCACCATGTCGCGCACGCCTTGCTGCAGCAGCTTCTTCGGGATCGGCACTTCCCACTCGGGCATGCCGGGCGCCCCGACGGGTCCTGCGTTCTTCAGCACGATCACGCAGTCGGCGTCGACGTCGAGCGCCGGGTCGTCGATCCGCGCCTGCAGGTCGTTGTAGTCCTCGAACACGACGGCGCGGCCCTTATGCTTCCACAGCCGCTTCTCGGTCGCTGCCGGCTTGACCACCGCGCCGTCGGGCGCGAGGTTGCCGCGCAGGATCGCGAGCCCGCCCGAAGGCAGCAGCGGTTTCGCGCGCGGCAGGATCACCTCGGGGTTGTAGATCTTCGCACCCTCGAGGTTCTCGCCGAGCGTCTTGCCGCTGACAGTCTTGGCTTTGAGATCGAGCAGATCCGGGATCGAGGCAAGTAGTGCTCTCAGTCCACCGGCATAGTAGAAATCTTCCATCAAAAACTTGCCTGAGGGCCGCAGGTTCGCGATGACCGGCGTCTTCTTCGAAATCGCCTCGAAGCGATCGAGGTCGAGCGGCACGCCGGCGCGCCGCGCCATGGCGATGAGGTGGATCACCGAGTTGGTCGAGCCGCCGCAGGCGACCACGCAGGTGACGGCGTTGTCGAAGGACGAAGCATTCAGCAGGCTCTTCGGGGTCGCGTCCTCCCACACCATCTCGACGATGCGCTTGCCGGTGGCGGTCGCCATCTTCGCGTGGTTGGAATCCGCAGCGGGGATCGAGGCGGCGCCGGGTAGCGTAAGGCCCAGCGCTTCCACGGCCGAGGTCATGGTGGAGGCGGTTCCCATGGTCATGCAGTGACCGAAGGAGCGCGCGATGCCTTCCTCGATCTCCTGCCAGTCGTTTTCGGTGATCGTGCCGGCGCGCAGCTCCGCCCAGTACTTGCGCGAGTCGCTGCCCGAGCCGAGCACCTG
>JBGQKQ010000170.1:0-5930 GCA_041499655.1 Gammaproteobacteria bacterium | reverse complement strand
CGTCGCAAGGTGGCCTCCGATTCCTTGTTTGACCTGACCAGGCGCAATTTTCCTACCTCAGTATAACAGTACCACGTAACAAGCTGATTTAACAAACCAAACGACCGAGCCTGCCGCTTATTTCACGAATTCGTTTTCGTGCAGCCGGGCCGGCCGGCCGCGGAGGTGATGCTTACTGGCGATTCTGGCTCCGCATGCGCTCCGCGCTGCGGGCGTATGGCTGGTACGCGGCGAGGGTTTGGGGTAACCCCTTCATCGCATCGAGCGCCTTGGCCGCACTCGGATAGGATCCGAAAGCGACGCGATAGTGCTGCTGCCCATCTATTTTGACGCTGTAGACGAGTAGCTCCCCTATGGGCAGCATCGTGGAGGTTTTTTTCAGAAAATCCTCGAGTTGTGGCAGCTCTCGCGCGTTGACCGTGGCGAGTTGGATGGCGTACCAGTCACCGGGAGCGCTGCGCAGCCACGCCTGGGTCGCCTCGAAACGGTCCCGGGCAAGCTCACCTTGCGCCGGGGCGACGGGCTTTCTCTCGGGCGCATCGGCTGTTGCGGCCGGGACCGGTATCGCGGCGGACGGCGCGGGAGCCGCAAGCATCGTTACCGTGGCGCCGCCGGCAGCCGATTCCGGGAAAGCGGGAGCGCGGCTCGCAAGCCGCGCCAGTTCCGGTCTGCCGGCCATCGAAGAAGTGGAAGAAGGCCCGGCCGCATGAGCAGGGGCAGGAGTCGCTGCGGTGGGAGGTGCTGCCGCCACGATCTTCGAATCCGGGCGGACGTCCGTCGAAGGCGCAGCGCCGACAGAAGCCCGGGATCGCGGTGACGCGGCGTCATTCGACAGCAGCACGTGAGTCGCCCAGCCGAGGACGAGCCCGGCTGCCAGGGCCGCCGCTCCTATGCGGATCTTCTGCGCTCCACTTTTTGCGCGATAGAACTCCGAGTCGCGAACCGCCCTCTTGACTTCCGCCGCGGTGACGGCGTGGGTGCCGCGCGCAAAAGCCGCGAGCAGGGCTTTGTCGGCGAGGATGTTGATCCGGCGGGTCAGACCCTGGGAGGTGCGGGCGATGAGCCTGATCCCCTCCCGGGTGAAAACCTTGGGCCCGCGGTAACCCGCTGCGCGCATGCGGAAGTCGATGTAATTCTCGATGTCGCCGCGCACCAGGGGCTCCAGGCGAAAGCTGTGCGTGACGCGCTCCTTGAGCTGGCGCATTCCGGCGGTGTCGAGGTGCTCGTCCAGCTCCGGCTGGCCGAAAAGGACGATCTGCAGCAGCTTGTGGCGGTTCGACTCCAGATTCGACAGCAGCCGGATCTCCTCGAGCGTGTCGTCGGGCATCGCGTGCGCCTCGTCGATCAGCACGACCACGCGCCGGCCCTGGCCGAACAGGTGCAGAAGGTGCTCCTGCAGCGACCGCAGGACGCGCGTGGGACGGTCGTTCTCCAGTTGAAGCTTGAGCTCGTCCCCGATCGCGAACAGTATTTCCTCTCGAGATAGCGAAGGGTTGGCGAGATAGATGGTTTCGACCGTCGCGGGCAATCTTTCCATCAACACCCGGCACAGCATCGTCTTCCCGCTGCCCACTTCCCCGGAAACCTTGACGATCCCTTCGTCGTGCGTGATGGCGTACAGCAGCGCTTCGAGCGTAGCCCCGCGATTGGCGCCTTGGAAGAAAAAATCGGTGTGCGGGGTAATTCGAAAAGGCGCCTCTTTCAGCCCGAAATGTTCGAGATACATCGAGTCTCACTGTCCCGCGGGCGGCCGAGGCCTATTCTTGCTTTTGCGCCGATTCCATGCGGGAGTACAGCGTCGTGCGGTTGATGCCGAGCATCTTGGCTGCCTGGCTGACGTTGCCTCGCGTGAGCTTCATCGCCGCCTCGATATAGCCCTGCTCCCAGGCCTTGAGCATCTGATCCAGATTGAAGCTACGCTCGCGCTGCAAATGGCGCTGCGCCTGATCGATCAGGGTTCCTGCTTCGGATGGCAATCCGGGCCCTCCCTCGGTTTGCGCCTCCAGATCGAACTCGGGCTCGAGTTCCGCGAGTGAGAGCTTTTGACCCGCGTACTTGGTGGTCAGCCGGATGACCACGTTGCGCAACTCGCGCACGTTCCCCGGGAAGTGATACGCGCGCCAGGCCTTTTGCGACGCCTCATCCAGGGCAAAGGGCGGAAGCTTGGCCTGCTCGCCGTAGAACTTGCGGTAGTGATCGAGCAGCAGCACGCGATCCTCGTCCATTTCGCGCAGCGACGGAACCTCGATCGTAAAAACGGAGAGCCGGTGGTACAGGTCGGCGCGGAAATTTCCTTTCCGGACCTCCTGCCGCAGATCGCGATTGGTGGCTGCGATCACACGTGCGCGGGAGAACCGCTGCTGCGTCTCGCCGACGCGCTGGAACTCGCCGTTCTCGAGCACGCGCAGGAGCTTGGCCTGAAGCTCGAGCGGCAACTCGCCGATCTCGTCGAGAAACAGCGTGCCGTCGCTCGCGTCCTCGAAATAACCCGACTTGTTCTGGGTCGCCCCGGTAAACGCGCCTTTGGCGTAGCCAAACAGCGTGGGCTCGACCAGTGTCGGCGCGATCGCCGCGCAATTCAGCGCGAACCAGGGCTTCACGCGCCTCCAGGAAAGCCGGTGGAGCAGATTCGCGACCAGCTCCTTTCCGGTACCGGATTCGCCCTCGATAAGGGCGGGAAACGGCGAATCGGCGTATTGGCTGATCTGGCTTTTCAGCTTTTGCAGCGCCGGGCTCTTGCCTACCAGAGGGTCGGTTTCGGCGATTCCCTCTCCGGAGATTTCCGCGGCGCGGAACTGGAGCGCGTGCAGCAGGATCTTCTTCAGGTTCTCCGGATCGCACGGCTTGGCTACGAACTCTGCCGCGCCCAGCGTGCGCGCGTGCCTCGCGTTGGCTGCGTCGTTTTGCCCCGACAGCACCAGGATCTTCATCGAAGGCGAGTGCGCCAGCAGATCGCTGATCAGCTGGAATCCTTCGTCCGGCCGGTGCGGGGCAGGAGGCAGGCCCAGGTCGACCAGCGCCAGTTGCGGCGCCTCGTCCAGCTGTCTCAGCAGGCTCACGGCATGCTGGCGCGATTCGCTCACCATGACCTCGAAATCCTTTCCGAGAGCGTAGGACAAGGTCTCGGTGATCAGCGGGTCGTCGTCGACGATGAGCAGGCTCGGTTTGGCGTTATCGGGCATGGGCCTCGATGCATTTCAAGAAAGCGCGTTCCAGAGATGATTCCCCGTACAGCTCGCACAATCCGTCGGGTATCCCGGCGTAGGCGAGCGTCCCGTTGTGCAGGACGCCGATTTGGTCGCACACCTCCTCGACGTCGGCGAGCGAATGCGACGTAAGCAGCACGGTTCGTCCCTCGGCCTTGAGCTTGAGCAGCAACGCCTTGGCGCGGGCGCGCGCAGCGGGGTCGAGCCCGCTCATCGGCTCGTCGAGAACGTACAGGTCGCGCCGCGACAGAAAACAGGCTGCAAGCCCCAGCTTCTGCGTCATCCCCTTGGAATAGTCCCGGACCGGCTTGTCCAGCGCCGCGCAGTCCAAGTCGAGTGAGGCGAACATCTCGCGCACCGATTCTTCCTCGTAGCGGCCGCCGAGCAGCTCGAGCATCATTGTTATGAATTCACGGCCGGTCAGGAAGTACGGGGCGGTGAAGCGCTCCGGGAGAAACGCGAGATGCCTGCGTGCCTGCGGGCGGCGGTGCTCGACGCCGCGGACCTCGATCGCCCCCGAGTCGATCTCGCAAAAATCCAGCAGGCACTTGATGAGCGTCGTTTTCCCAGCCCCGTTGACACCGGTCAGCCCCAGGCAGCTGCCGGGAGGCAGATCGAGGTCGATGCCGCGCAACACTTCGGCGCGCCCGAAGGTCTTGTTCACTCCATGGAATCGAACCAACGGCTCGGGCATCGGACGGCCCTTTGTCGGATGCGCCGATGATAGCGCAAAGAACGCGCCCTTTCACCTTGTTGCGCGCTCCGGATCGCGCGGCAACGCTGTTGAGCCGCGCCTTTCTGGGCTAGAATTCATTCTTCGCTACTCCGAGCAGGATGCCGTGGCGACAAGCAATCTGGTCGAAGTCCAGAACGTCACGTTCAGCTATGATCAGCGCCAGGTTCTGAAAGACATCAACCTGGTTGTTCCCAAGGGCAAAGTGGTCGCCATCATGGGCCTGTCCGGCTGCGGGAAGACGACGCTGCTTCGTCTCATTGGCGGAGCGCTGCTCCCGGACCGGGGCGAAATCCGCGTCGCCGGCGAGGTGATCAACAAACTCGACGACGAAGGTCTTTTCGCGCTCCGTCGCAAGATCGGAATGCTGTTCCAGTTCGGCGCGCTGTTTACCGACATGTCCTCGTTCGACAACGTTGCATTTCAGATGCGCGAGCACACGCAGCTGCCGGAGGCCCTGATCCGGGATCTCACGCTGATGAAGCTCCAGGCGGTGGGTTTGCGCGGCGCGGCAGATCTCATGCCCTCGGAGCTCTCCGGCGGCATGGCGCGGCGCGTGGCGCTGGCGCGATCCATCGCCCTCGACCCGATGCTGATGCTGTACGACGAGCCCTTCACCGGGCTCGACCCGATCTCGCTCGGCGTGATCGCGCAGCTGATCCGCCGGCTCAACGATTCGCTGGGCGCGACCTCTATCGTCGTGACTCACGATGTCGCAGAGGCGCTCGAGCTGGTCGACTATGTCTATTACATGTCGGCCGGGAAAGTCGAATTCGAGGGCACGCCGGAGGAGGTGCGAGCCGCAACGCTTTCCTCGCTGCGTCAGTTCGTCTACGGTGAACCCGACGGGCCCGTGCCCTTTCACTATCCTGCGCCCGACTACCGGCGCGACCTGCTGGCGCAATGACACAGCGCGTCCTGGAGCTGATGCGCGCGCTGGGCGCGCGCATCGTCAACACCTGGATCTGGCGCCTCGGCTTCGCTTGCCGCTTTCTGTGGCTCATCTTGAAGGAATCAGGGCCGAGCTTCAGGCGGTTTCACCTCACCATCCGCGAGATCTATTTCTCCGGAGTAATGTCGCTCGTCATCATTCTCGTCTCGGGCCTGTTCGTAGGCATGGTTCTTGGCCTGCAGGGTTACGACACGCTGGTGCGGTACGGCTCGTCCGAGGCGCTGGGCGTGCTCGTGAGTCTGTCCCTGGTGCGCGAGCTCGGGCCGGTGGTCGCGGGATTGCTGTTCGCCAGTCGCGCCGGGAGCGCAATTACCGCAGAGATCGGCTTGATGAAGGCGACCGAGCAGCTCTCCGCGATGGAGATGATGGCCGTGGACCCGATCGCCCGGGTGGTTGCTCCGCGTTTCTGGGGCGGGGTGATCTCCATGCCCCTGCTTGCGGCCTTGTTTTCGGCGATGGGGGTATTCGGCGGCTACCTCGTGGGCGTGCGCCTCATCGGCGTGGACGAAGGTTCGTTCTGGTCGCAAATGCAGGCGGCCGTGGATTTCCGCCAGGACGTCCTGAACGGATTCATCAAGAGTTTTGTGTTCGGCGTGGCGGTAAGCTGGATCGCGGTATTCGAGGGATACGACGCCCCGCCGACCGCAGAGGGCGTGTCGGGCGCGACCACGCGCACGGTGGTGACCTCATCGCTTGCGATTCTCGCGCTCGATTTCGTACTGACGGCATTGATGTTCAGAGGACTGTAAAGTCATGATGACGCGCAAAGAGCTGGACTTGTGGGTGGGAATCTTCGCAGTGGTGGGCATCGGCGCGATGCTGTTCCTGTCGCTCAAGGTAGCGAACCTCGCTTCGTTTTCCGCCGCCGACACATATCAGGTGAACGCCAAGTTCGAGAATATCGGCGGGCTCAAGGTCCGTGCGCCGGTAAAGAGCGCCGGCGTGGTGGTGGGCCGGGTCGGCGAGATTCGTTTCGACAACGAGAGCTTCGAGGCGGTGGTGGCGATGAACATCGACAGCCGCTTCCAGTTTCCCAAGG
>JBGQKQ010000169.1:0-5947 GCA_041499655.1 Gammaproteobacteria bacterium | reverse complement strand
GGGAGCGCGCGGCCGACGATCACGCTCATGGCGTAATCGAGGTACGACCTGCGCATCTCCTCTTCCAGGCTTACGGGAAGGGTTTCCTTGGCGAACTGATCCATTGGGGCTTTCGGATTCCGGCCGCGGAACAGCCGGGAAAAGGATCAAATTTTATCAGCTTTGGTGTATGATTTCCGCGAGAAAATTGGGTGGAGGACGCCGGCGATGAAGCACTCTCTTTCCGTTGCACTTGGAGCCGTCGTCGTCTTGCTCGCGGCCTGCGCGTCTTCGCCCGAACCCGCACCTGCTCCCGCTCCGGCACCCGCGCCGCAAGCGCTGCCGGTCACGCCGCCGCCCGCTCCCAAGCCCGCCGCGGCCGCTCCCGCGCCGCCGAAGCGCTGCGACGCCGCGGTGACCTTCCAGAAAGACGAGACCTTCGCCTTCGATCGCTACGCGCTCACCCCCGCGGCGAAGACGCGCCTGGATGCCGACGTGGTCGGCAAGCTCGCGACCTGCGCGAGCATCGAGGCGGTGGTGATCGAGGGACACGCCGACCGGCTCGGCAGCCAGCAGTACAACCAGAAGCTCTCCGAGCGCCGCGCCGACAGCGTCAGGGCCTACCTGGTCGCGAAGGGCACGGACCGCAACAAGATCGAGACCATCGGCATGGGCAAGACCGTCCCGGCGGCGTTCTGCCCCGACAGCAAGGACCGCAAGGCGCTGATCGCCTGCCTCGCTCCCAGCCGGCGCGCCGCGATCTCGATCAAGGGCGCTGCAAGATAGCAAGCCGGTTTCAAAGCTAGCCGCCTGTCATCCTGAGCTGTCATCCCGAGCGCGAGCGAGGGAACTCAGATTCTTCGGGCTGCGCCCTCAGAATGACAACTCACCGCTAGCATGCAATCCGTCGACCTCCTTATCAGCGCGCGCTGGGTCATCCCGGTCGAGCCGGCCGCGACGGTGCTCGCCGATCACAGCGTCGCGGTCGCCGGCGGAAAGATCGTCGCGGTGCTGCCCACGGACGAGGCGGCGGAGCGCTATCGCGCGAGCACGCGGGTGAGCCTCGACCAGCACGTGCTGATTCCGGGCCTCGTCAACCTGCACACCCACGCGGCGATGACGCTGCTGCGCGGCCTCGCCGACGACCTTCCGCTGATGAGCTGGCTCAAGGACCACGTCTGGCCCGCCGAAACCCGGCACGTCTCGGCCGAGTTCGTCTACGACGGCACCCTGCTCGCCTGCGCCGAGATGCTGCGCGGCGGGGTGACCTGCTTCGGCGAGATGTACTTCTTCCCCGAGGCGGCGGCGCGCGCGGCGCTCGACGCCGGCATGCGCGCGGCCCTGGGCATCATCGCCTTCGAGTTTCCCACCGCCTACGCCTCCGACGCGAACGACTACATCGCCAAGGGGCTCGCAGCGCGGGATGAGTTCAGGGAGGAGCCGCTGCTGTCCTTCTGCATGGCGCCGCACGCGCCCTATACCGTCAGCGACAAGACCTTCACCAAGATCGTCACCATCGCCGAGGAGCTGGACCTGCCGATCCACACCCACCTGCACGAGACCCTGCACGAGATCGAGGAGAGCCTCGCCCAGCACAAGGTGCGGCCGCTCGAGCGCCTCGGCGCCCTGGGCGTGCTCGGCCCGCGGCTGATCGCGGCGCACGCCGTGCACGTGACCGGCGAGGAGATCGATGCGCTGGCGCGGCACGGCGCCTCGGTCGCGCACTGCCCTTCCTCGAACCTCAAGCTCGCGAGCGGGTTCGCCCCCGTGGCGGCGATGATCGCGCGCGGCGTGAACGTGGGGATAGGGACCGACGGCGCGGCCAGCAACAACCGGCTGGACCTGCTCGAGGAGATGCGCCTGGCGGCGCTGCTCGCCAAGGCGGTGGCGAACGACGCGCAGGCGATGCCCGCGCACCAGGCCATCGCCGCCGCCACCCTGCACGGCGCGCGCGCCCTGGGCCTGGAGGCCGCCATCGGCTCGCTCCTGCCGGGCAAGTCCGCCGACCTGTGCGCGGTCTCCTTCGAGGATCCCGGGCTGTCCCCCTGCTACGACCCGGCCTCCCACCTCGTCTACGCGGCGGGGCGGGCCCAGGTCTCGCACGTCTGGGTCGCCGGAGAAATCCGCCTCGAGGGAGGGAAACTCGCCGGATTCGACAATCGCAGCTTGAACAATCGCATTCTTCTGTGGCAGAATAAGTTAGCCGCAGAAACAAAAGCTTAGAATCAAACCTTAAGAGGGAGCCTTTAGGAAGTTTCGAAGGTTCCAGCAAGGCGCAGCTTGCTCGAGCCGCGGCTCGGGCCTAAACCTACGAGAGGAAAGCATGAACAACAAACTGAGCATCACGCTATCGGCGATCGTACTGCTCGCGTTCGCAGGCTGCGCCAGCACCCCGGAACCCGCGGCACCTGCACCCGCTCCCGCTCCGGCGCCCGCGCCGCAAGCGCTGCCGGTCGCGCCGCCGCCGACGGCTTCCAAGCCCGCCGCTCCGAAACCGGAAAAGGTCACCAGCGCTTCTACCGTGAACTTCGATTTCGACCGGTACGTCATCCGGCCCGATGCGCGCACCAAGCTCGACGACCTGGTCGGCAAGCTGCGCAACGTCACCCTGGAAGTCGTGATCGCGGTCGGGCACGCCGACCGGCTCGGCGGCGACGCGTACAACATGAAACTCTCGGTGCGCCGCGCCGACTCGACCAAGGCCTATCTGGTGAGCAAGGGCATCGCCGCGAGCCGCGTCTACACCGAAGGCAAGGGTGAGCGCCAGCCGGTGAAAGAGTGCAAGGGCGACAAGAAGACCAAGGAACTGATCGCCTGCCTGGAGCCCAATCGCCGCGTCGAGCTCGAGGCGGTAGGCTCGGTTACGAAATAGCGCAGAAGTCTTTCGAAAAAGCCCTGCTACGGCAGGGCTTTTTTATTTCCGCGCACGCGTCTAGAGTGAAGCCATGAACGCCGATCCGCAGGAACTGGAGAAGTTCAGCGCGCTCGCGCACCGCTGGTGGGATCCGGAGAGCGAGTTCAAGCCGCTGCACCAGATCAACCCGCTGCGCCTGGACTGGATCGACCGCATCGCCGCCCTCGCCGGTAAGACGGCGCTTGACATCGGCTGCGGCGGCGGCATCCTCACCGAGGCGATGGCGCGGCGCGGCGCCAGGGTGAAGGGCATCGACCTCTCGGAGAAGGCGCTGAAGGTCGCCCAGCTGCACCTGCACGAGAGCCGTCTCGCGGTCGAGTACGAGACGGTCTCGGCCGAAGATCTCGCGGCGCGCTCGCCGGCTTCCTTCGACGTCGTCACCTGCATGGAGCTGCTCGAGCACGTGCCGGATCCCGCGAGCACGGTGCGCGCCTGCGCCGCCCTGGCCCGCGAAGGCGGCCAGGTCTTCTTCTCGACCCTCAACCGCAATCTCAAGTCCTACGTGCTCGCGGTGATCGGCGCGGAATACGTGCTGAAGCTCCTTCCCAAGGGCACCCACGACTACATGAAGTTCATCAAGCCCTCGGAGCTCGCGCGCCACTGCCGCGAGTCCGGGCTCGAGGTGCGCGAGATCATCGGTATGACTTACAACCCCTTCACGAAGGTCTACTCGCTCGGCAGCGATGCCGGCGTCAACTACCTCGTCCACTGCGTGCGCCGGTGAAGCTCGCAGGCGTGCGCGCGGTCCTGTTCGACCTGGACGGCACTTTCGCCGACACCGCGCCCGACCTCGGGCGGGCGCTCAACCGGATGCGCTTGGAGCAGAGCCTCGCGCCTCTCTCCATCGAAACCTTGCGCGCGCACGCCTCGAGCGGCGCCCGCGGACTGATCAAGGCGGGCTTCGGCCTCGCACCCGGGAACGAAGGCTACGAGACCCTGCGCCTGCGCTTTCTCGATCTCTACGAGGAAAACCTGTGCGTCGACACCCGGGTGTTCGAGGGCATTCTCGAGCTCCTCGAGGGGATCGAGGCGCGAGGGCTGCGCTGGGGCATCGTCACCAACAAGGCGGAGCGCTACACCGACCCGCTCCTTCGCCGGCTCGGCGTCGACCGGGGCGCGGCGTGCATCGTGAGCGGGGACTCGACGCCGCACGTGAAGCCGCACCCGGCCTCATTGCTGCGCGCGGCCGAGCTGCTTTCGCTCCAGCCCGCGGCCTGCCTCTACGTCGGCGACGACCTCAGGGACATCCAGGCCGCGCGCGCCGCCGGCATGCGCTTCGTCGCCGCCGGCTGGGGCTACCTCGGCGACGGGCAGGATCCGCAGACCTGGGGGGCCGACGCCGTGCTGTCCAGCCCCGGCGAAATACCGAACCTGCTCATCTGAGGAGAAAGGCATGCCCGCTTACTGGCTGGCCCGAGCGAGAGTCAACGATCCGGTCGAGTACAAGAAGTACACCGACCGCGTGCCCGCGATCCTCGCCAAGTACGGTGCGAAGGTGCTGACGCGCGGAGGGCGCCACCAGACGCTCGAAGGCCCGGAGAAATTCAACCGCTTCATCGTGATCGAGTTTCCGAGCTTCGAGCAGGGCGTCGCCTGCTTCAACTCGAAGGAATACCAGGAGGCCGCGGCGTTGCGCCGCCGCAACCAGGCCGGCGAGAACGAGCTGGTGATGGTCGAAGCGGGCGAAGGCCAGCCGGCGCAGGCTACCTGAGACTCTTTAGCGCCGCGGCGACGATCGGCTTCGCCCAATCCGGGGAGCGCGCCAAGTCGCCGGGATTCCTGATCTTTCCCTTTTCCAGGTGCAGCACGAGCCTGGGCTCGGGCACCCTGCCCTTGGCCGGATCAGCCTCGACGCTGTTGTCGTAGACGCGCAGGCTGGCGAGCTTCGGCAGGAGATGGATCAGGTTCAGCCGGCTGTGCTCGTAACGCCGGCGGATGTGCTCCTCCGGGATGTCGTGGCCGCCGGCACGCGCCCGCGAACGCACGCGTGAAAGGTGCAGCTCGGGGCTGGCGAGCCCGATGTAGAGGACGTGGACTTCCGCGCCCTTCTCCGCGGCTTGCGCGAGCAGCCGGGGAAGCGTGCTCCCGCCCAGCGTCGTCTCGAAAGCGAAATCGAGGCGCTCGGCGATGGCGCGCTCAAGGAGCCTCCGGCCCTGGTGCCAGGCGACGGCGTTGGCCTCTGTCTGGTTCATTCGCGCGTGCGCGGCGAGCAGTGCGCGCGCGGCCTCGTCGGGGTTGTAGTACTCGCTGCCGAACTGACGGATCGCCGCGCCGCCGATGCTGCTCTTGCCCGCACCGTTGACGCCGGCGAGGACGTGGATACGGGACGGAACGATTATCTACGCCGCTTGCGCCCGGAACGGGCAGCGGACCTAGCCGCAGCTGCGCGCCCGAGCTCGGCCGGCGAGGCCTTGAACGCAGCTTCGACGCCCTTCTTCGCCTTCGGCGTCTGCATGCGCCCAAGGAGCGCGTCGAACTCCGCGTCGAGCTCGGAGAGGCTCTGTCCCCGGGCGTTCACCAGCGCCTGGAATTCCTCGTAGGACACCAGCACGGCCTTGGGCGCGTCGTGGCGCGTGATCGCGACGGCGCCGCGGACCGCCTGCTCGAGGACGGCACCGAACTCGTTCTTGAGGCGGGTCGCGGCGACGCTGGGGACATCGACCAGCTCGCCGAGGCGGTTACGGAAAGTGAGCGTGCTCATGGACAGGTCTCCGCTGCTTTCCGCCCATTATACCTATATTAGCTATTTTGTACAAAATAGCCTGTTTGCCGGGTGCGGCCCCCGGTTGAACCAGGGGACTGCGGCCCCATCTGTGCGATAATTGCATCGTAAGAAATCGGGGGCGACCTGGTTTCGACGTGGGCATCGACGCAGCACAGGGCATGCCGAGGACCAGATCACCTCGTAAATCCAGTCTGGAAACACTACAAACGCCAACGCCGAGCGTTTTGCTCTAGCCGCCGAATACCGGCGAGACGCTGCACTAGCTGGCTGATGGGCTAGGCCCTCGAAAGAGGGTGCAGCGTCATTTACATCAGCCTCTCCTCCGGATG
>JBGQKQ010000168.1:0-6186 GCA_041499655.1 Gammaproteobacteria bacterium | reverse complement strand
CGATGGAAAGATTCATGCGCGCGCCGCTATAATGCACGCGCAATCGCGCAGCATCCAGCCGGGATGGCGGAACTGGTAGACGCAGCGGACTCAAAATCCGCCGGTGGCAACACCATGTGGGTTCGATTCCCTCTCCCGGCACCAAAATGCCAGAACCGCGCCTCAATCATTTCCTCAGCCTGGGTCCTCACGGATTCCACCGCGTCGCCTACATCGAGTGGGGCGACCCCGGCGGCCAGCACCTGGTGATCTGCGTGCACGGCCTCACGCGCAACAGCCGCGATTTCGACGAGCTTGCGGAGTATCTCGCCGTCCGCGGCTGCCGGGTGGTGTGCATGGACGTGGTCGGCCGCGGCGACAGCGATTGGCTCGAGCACAAGGAAGACTACGGGTTCGAGCAGTATGTTTCGGACGCCGCCGCGTTGCTCGCCAGGATCACTGCGCCGCCCCACAGGATCCCGCTGCTGCGCCGGCTGCAGGGGGCGAGCGAGGGACAGCGGATCGACTGGGTCGGCACGTCGATGGGCGGCCTGATCGGGATGATGCTGGCGGCGAAGGCGGATTCTCCGATTCGCAGGCTGGTGCTGAACGACATAGGGCCGCTGATCCCCTGGCCGGCGCTCGCGCGGCTCAAGCTTGTCTCCACGGGCGTCGGTACGCGCTTCGCGAGCCTCGACGAGGTCGAGCGCCATCTGCGCGAGTCCTGCGCGACCTTCGGCCCCCTCAAGGACGAGCAGTGGCGAAGACTCGCCGCGCAAGGCTCGCGGCGGGAAACCGACGGCCGGTACGTGCTCGCCTGCGACCCCGCGATCGTCAGCACGCTGCGCTCGGGTGGGGGCTCGGGCATGGAGCTCGGCAGGGACTTCCTCATCGGGCTCGACGTGTGGCAGGCTTGGGACACGGTCGAGTGCCCGACGCTGGTGCTGCGTGGGGCGGAATCCGATCTCCTGCTCGCGTCCACTGTCAGGCGGATGCAGGAGGGCGGTCCGGCGGTGAAGCTCGTGGAATTTCCCCGGATCGGACACGCGCCCTGGCTGATGAGCACGGACCAGATCGAGCCGGTCGCGGATTTCATTCTCGCGGCGGAGAGCCGGAAACGGTGAGCCGGTGAAGGTCTGCATAGTCGGCGCGGGCGCGATAGGCGGGCTGCTCGCCTCGGGGTTCGCGCGCTCGGGACACGAAGTGTGCCTGGTCGCGCGGGGCGCGCACCTGGAGGCGCTGCGCGCGAACGGACTGACGCTCCTGTCCGGAGATAGGCGCGAAGTCTTCCGGCTTCGCGCATCCGACGATCCTTCCGCGCTCGGCGCGCAGGACGCGGTCTTCATCTGCCTCAAGACGCATTCGATCGCCGCGATGCTGCCGCGCGCGAGGGCGCTCCTCGGTCACGACACCGTGGTCGTCCCGGCGATCAACGGCCTGCCGTGGTGGTACTTCTACGGCGAAGGCGGCGAGTACGACGGCCAGCGGCTCGCCTGTCTCGATCCCGCGGGCACGCTCTTTCAGGCGCTCGATCCCGGACGTATCCTGGGTTGCGTGGTGCATGCCGCGGCGGAGGTCTGCGCGCCGGGCACGGTGCGCCATACGGCGGGACGGGTGTTTCTGATCGGCGAGCCCGATCGCTCGCGGTCGGAGCGGGCGGAGCGGCTGGTGGCCGCGATGAATGCCGCGGGCTTCGAGGCGAAACACGCCGCGGACATCCGGGTCGAGATCTGGATCAAGCTGGTCGGGAATGTCTCGTACAATCCGGTTGCGGCCCTCGCGCTCGCTCACATGGACGATATCCACGGCAGCGAGGCCCTGCTCGGGCTGATCCGCAGGATGATGGAGGAGGCGATGCGCGTTGCCGAAGCCTACGGGGTGCGTATCCCGATGACGGTCGATGAACGCATCGGCGTCGCAAAGCAGCTCGCCGGCGCCAAGATCTCGATGCATCAGGACGTCGAGCGGCGCCGCCCCCTGGAGACCGATGCGATCGTCGGCGCGGTGGTCGAGCTCGCCCGCAAGGCCGCAATCGCCACGCCGCTGATCGACGCCGTGTGGGCGCTCATCGCCGAGCGGGCAAGGCACCTTGACCGGTAGGCCCGGGGAAAACCGATGCCGCACCCGACCGCGAGCCTGAATCAGCTCGGACGCGTCTTTCTCGAGCGCGCCTTCGGCATCGACCTGCGCACCCTCGCGTTGTTCCGCGCCGCGCTCGGCGCCGTGTTGCTCGCCGACCTGGTGCTGCGCTCGGTGAACCTGCGGGCGTTCTACACCGATTTCGGCGTGATGCCGCGCGGCTGGATGATGGACATCAACGGGTTATGGCGCCTGAGCCTGCACGCCGCCAACGGCGAGCCGTGGTTCGCCGCGCTGCTGCTCGGGGTCGAGGCGCTTGCCGCGCTGGCCTTCTTCCTCGGCTGGCGCACGCGCGCCGCCAACGTCATCGCCTTCATCCTCCACGGCTCGCTCCTCAACCGCAATATTCTGGTGCTCTTCGGCGGGGACCCGCTGATCATGTGCCTGCTCTTCTGGGGCATGTTCCTGCCGCTCGGCACGCGCTGGAGCGTCGACGCGGCTCTCGGCCGCAGGCCCCTGGAAGCGAAAACACATCTTTCATGGGCTTCCGGCGGGCTGCTGCTGCAGGTGCTCTCGGTGTATTTCTTCAGCGCGCTGCTGAAAACCGGGCGCGAATGGTGGCCCGAGGGCACTGCGGTCTGGTACGCGCTGTCGATCGACGGCTACGTCAGCCCGCTCGGCGAGTGGCTCAGGGATTTTTCGCCGCTTACCCACGCGCTCACCCATTTCGTCTATTTTCTCGAGCTGCTCGGGCCGCCGCTCGTCCTCGCGCCCTACCTGCTCGCTGCCGCGGTCGCGGCCTTCGTCGCGCGCGCGGCTTCGCGCCTCTACACCTTCGCCGACGGAACGCGCTTCGCGGTGATGGCGCTGCTCGCGCTGATGCACGTCGGCTTCATCGTTTTTCTCTCGATCGGGTCCTTCCCGTTCATCAGCCTCGCCTCGTTGACCGTGCTGACCGGCGGCTGGGTCTGGGACGGGCTCGCGCGGAGGGCGCGCGGAGCGCGGTCGGGCGCGCTACGGATCTACTACGACCGCGACTGCGCGTTCTGTCTCAAGACCGTGCTGCTGATGCGCACCTTCCTTGTTCTTCCCGCTGCGCAGATCGCGCCGGCGCAGGACACGCCGCGCGCGCGCGGGCTGCTGGAGGCGAACAACTCGTGGGTGGTGCTCGAGGGGGATCATGCCTGGCTCAAGTGGCCGGCCTTCGTCGTCCTGCTGCGCCGCTCGCCGCTTTTCTTCTGGGCGGGCTGGCTGCTTTCCGGCCAGTGGGCGGTGAGGCCCGGCAACGCGGCGTACGGCTTCGTCGGGCGCCGCCGCGGTGCGCTGGGGCGGGCGAGCGCCCGGCTGCTCCCGTTCCACGAGCGCACATTGGAGATCGGGCCGGCTGCCACCGCCTGCACCGGCTTTTTCTTCGTCGCGCTGACCGCCGCGAACCTTTGGAGCGGAGCGACGCTTCGAGGTTCGAACATCACCGGCTGGGTGCTTGTCTTCGTCGTTCTGGCTTTTGTGGCGGCGGTGCCGTGGCTGGCACGTCGCACGATCGCGCACGGTTTCGCCGCGTCTCTGGTGCTGGTCTTTCTCGCCTGGAACCTGTGCACGATCCGCATTCTCCCCGCGCCCCTGCACGCGGCGCTCACTCCCTCGTTCAGCCTGCTGCGCGTCGACCAGCTGTGGGACATGTTCGCGCCTTTTCCTTTCAAGGAGGACGGCTGGTTCGTGATCCCGGCCGAGCTCTCGGACGGCAGCGAGGTCGATCTGATGCACCCCGGGCGCGGCACGGTGAGCTACGACAAGCCGCGCCGCGTTGCGCAGGAGTGGCCCGACGTGCGCTGGCACAAGTACCTGGAGCGCATCTGGAGCGCTCAGTTTGCCTCCGCCCGTCTCTACTACGGACGGTTCCTCTGCCGCAGCTGGAACGGGGCCGGCCCTGCGACTCCGAGGCTGAAGACGTTCAAGATCATCTACATGCTCGAGATGTCCGTGCCCGAAGGGCAGACGCCGCGCGTCGAGCAGCGCGTGCTCTGGCTGCACGACTGCGGAGTGCCCACGCCTCCCGCGACCTGAGTCAGCGCAGCGCGTGCGCGGCCAGCAGTGCGGCGGTGAAGACCAGCACGGCGCTGGCTTGATGCGCGGCGGCGAGCGGGACCGGGACCATGGCGAGCAGTGTCGCTATGCCCAGGGCGATCTGCAGCGCGAGCGCGGCCAGGAGCAGGCCGGCCGCAATCCTCGCGCGCCGCGACGCCGCCGCGCGGCGCACCCGCAGCCAGAACCAGGGCACGAGCAAGGCGAGCAACCAGGCGATCAGCCGGTGGTCGAACTGCACCGTCGCGATGTTGCTGAAGAAGTTGCGGTACCAGGGATCGATCACGAACATCCCCGGCGGGACGACGTGGCCGTTCATGAGCGGGAACGTATTGTAGGCGAGCCCCGCGTGGATTCCCGCGACGAAGCTGCCGGAAATCGCCATTGCGAAGACGAGCGCGGCGAGGGCGAGAGCGGGGCGCCGCAGCGCGCTCCGCGTCGCTCCGGTTCCACTTGCCCGCGGGAAAAAAAGATCGAGCGCGAGCCAGAGCATCGCCGCGTAGATGAGGAGCGCCACGCCGAGGTGCGCGGCGAGGCGATACTGCGATACGCGCGGATCGTCGACCAGACCCGATTGCACCATGTACCAGCCCATCGCGCCCTGCAGCCCGCCGAGCCCGAAGATCGCCGCGAGCTTCCACGCCAGCGGCCGCCCGACTCGTCCGCGCGCCGCGAACCACAACAGAGGCAGCAGGAAGGCCGCGCCGATGCCCCGGCCCAGAAGACGGTGCGCGTACTCCCACCAGAAAATGCTCTTGAATCCGGCGAGATCCATCTCCGGGTTGACCTGGCGGAACTCCGGAGTCTGCCGATACTTGCGGAAGGCGTCCTGCCACGCGGAATCGTCGAGCGGAGGCACCGTGCCGACGATCGGCTGCCACTCGACGATCGACAGGCCCGAGTGCGTGAGGCGCGTGACGCCGCCGACGACCACCATCGCGAACACCAGCGCGCAACAGACGAGAAGCCAGACGGCGACGCCGCGGTCGCCGGGCGGCGACACCGTCCCGGCGAGGGCTCGACCGTGCATTCCGCCACTGGATGGCCCACTGGACATGGGTTAAAGTAGCACGGGTGCAGAGCCGGCAATCGGCAAGAGGAGGCTGGCCATGTTTGCGATCGTGTACAAGTCGGACGGTGTCCCGATCTGCGTGCAGGTGCCGGGCGTCTCGCCCGATCCTGTTGTGGTCTGGACCTCGGAGAACGCCGCCAAGGCGTTCATCGACAGCAAGGGTGGCGCCGCCGAATTCCAGCCGGTCTCCGTGAACGAGCAATCGATGGAAAAGATGGCCAAGGCGCTCGGCTGCCCGGTCGAGAGACTCATGGTCGAGCCGTATCCTTCCTAGCGAGTAAGGCCGGGCGGTCCTAGAGCGCGACCTCGACGTTGTCGATGAGCCGGGTGCGGCCGAGGAAGGCCGCCGCGAGCACCACCAGCTGGCGATCGTCGTTTCCGGGCGGCTGAAGGTCGGCTTGCCGGCGCACCGAGATGTAATCGGGGCGCCATCCCTTCGCGGCGAGCGTCGCCATCGCCTGCAGCTCGATCCGCCTGAAGTCGCGCTTGCCCGCGATCACCTCGTCCCTCGCGGTTCGCAACGACTGATACAGGCGCGGCGCCTCGGCCCGCTCGGCCGGCGACAGGTAGCCGTTGCGCGAGCTGAGCGCGAGCCCGTCCTCGGCGCGCACCGTTTCGGCGGGCATGATCTCCACGGGCAGCGCGAGCTGCTTCACCATGTCGCGCAACACCACGTACTGCTGGTAGTCCTTCTTGCCGAAGATCGCAGTGTGCGGAGAGACCATGTTGAAGAGCTTCAGCACCACGGTGGCGACGCCGCGGAAGTGCCCCGGCCGGAACGCGCCCTCGAGAATGTGCTGGAGATCGGAAGGCTCGACCACGAAGGTCTGCGGCTCCGGGTAGATCTCGGTCTCGGTCGGCGCGAACACCACGTCGACGCCGACGTCCTTCATCATGTCCGCGTCGGCCTGCAGGGTGCGCGGGTAGCGCTCGAAATCCTCCTTCGGCCCGAACTGGATGCGGTTGACGAAGAT
>JBGQKQ010000167.1:0-6203 GCA_041499655.1 Gammaproteobacteria bacterium | reverse complement strand
CTATCTCCCGGCCCAGATCGCCAACCAGGCCAGGGAAATCGAGCCGATGCCGGACATGTACTACTGAGCGGGACGAGCTCAACTTACCGGGACGTAAATCATGACTACCTTGACTTTGATTATCCATGTAGCAGTTGTCGCATTCCTCGCCTGGGGCGGGATGCTCTCCCTGCAGTGCCTCTTCCGGCCCGGGGGCATCGGATTCCCGAGCCGCGAGCCGAAGCTGGCGTAAGGAGACGAGTTATCGCAGGTGCGCCGGCGCCGGGTCGAGCGGGAAGGGGCTCCCCGGCGCCCCTTTTTTATCGGACCAGCTTCTGCTCGGCGAGCCAGCCCTGGATCAGCGCCGCGACTTCCAGGTTGTTCCGGTCCATGATCAGCATGTGGCTGTTGCCGTGGATTCCCGTTTTCGGCAGATCCACCACGCGCACGCTGCCGCCCGCCTTGCGGATCGCGTCGAAGTAGGTCTCCGCGGTTTTTCTGATCGTCGCCCAGCGCGCATCGACGTCGAAATAGTCGCCCCACACGGCGAGCACCGGGATGTTCCTCAGCGCCGCAGCCTGGTCGGCGTCGCCGATGCCCGCGGGCTCGACCGCCACCAGCGCCTTGATCTTGCCCGGCCGTGCCTGCGCCGCCTTGAAAGCGAACAGGCCCGCCTGGCTGTGCACGACGAGCACGCAGGGGCAGACGCGGTCGACGAGCGCGATATAGGCCGCGGTGACCGCGTCGTCGGTCGAGAGCCAGCGCGGCACCAATTGCCGCGTGAACTCGTCGTAGGCTTCGACGGGGAAGAGATTGCCGGGAAGGCGACTGCGTTTGGCCGGATCGTCGTTGTAAGTGCCGGCGCCGCCGCCGATGCGGAAGCGCTCGTAGGGATCGGTGCGCGTGAGGAAGATCGGCTGGCCGGCGAAGACCTCGGGCGAGGCGAAACCCGCGCGGCCGCGCTCGACCGCGTCGACGTTGTACGTATCCCATCCCTGGCGCACGAAATAATTGACCCAGCCCGGGCGTCCGTCGGGCGTCGTCTCGAAGGAGGCGCCCGTCAGCCCGCCGCCGTGCCAAAGCAGGAGCGGCAGCGCGCCGCGGCGCTTCTCCGGCAGGAAGTACTGCACGTAGGCCTGCTCGACCTGGTAGCTGCCGTTCGGGTCGAGCTTGGTGAGCGGGCCGGTCGGCGTGCGGCGGATCTCGGTCACCGGTTTTCCGGAGACAACCGCGACGCGGCCGCCGACGTGGAACGAGCCCATGTCGCGCAGCACGATGGCGCCGTCGCTCGCGCAGCCTGTCGCGCCAAGAATCAGGATCGGAAGAAGAGCGCGCATCGTAGTTCTCCGGGTGAACAAGAACGGCGAGTCTAGCATCGGGGTGCGTGGGACGAATCCCACGCGTTATCATGCGGCGATGACCGTCGTCGTCGCCACGCGCGATGCGCATATCGAAACGATCGCCGAAGGCAAGGGGCCGCTCGTCGTCATCCTGCCCTCGCGCGGGCGCGGCGCCGGGGACTACGACGAGGTCGCGCGGGGGATCGCGGGCGCCGGATACCGGGTGCTGCGCCCGCAGCCGCGCGGCATCGGCAAGAGCACGGGGCCGATGAAGGGGCTGACGCTGCACGACCTGGCGCACGACGTTGCCGCGGTGATCGCGTATGAGAAGGCGGGGCCGGCGGTGGTGGTCGGGCACGCTTTCGGCAACTGGGTGGCGCGCATGGCCGCGGCCGACTATCCGAAGCTCGTCAGGGGCGTGGCGATTCTCGCCGCGGCTGCGAAGCAGTATCCCGCGGCGCTCGCCGAGGCGGTGTCTCAGTGCGCCGACGTGTCGCTTCCGCGCGCCGAGCGCCTGAAGCACCTCCAGTTCGCGTTCTTCGCGCCGGGACACGACGCGAGCGAGTGGCTCGAAGGCTTCCATCCCGAGGTGAACGCGAGCCAGCGCGCTGCGGGGATCGCGACCCCGCAGGAAGCGTGGTGGGGCGCGGGCGATGCGCCCCTGCTCGACCTGCAGGCCGAGCACGACGCGTTTCGGCCACGCGAGACGGCGAACGATCTGCGCGAGGAGCTCGGTGCGCGCGTCAGCGTCGCCGTCGTGCCCGATGCCGGCCACGCGCTCGTCCCCGAGCAGGCGCAGGCGGTGGTCGCCGCGTTGCTCGGCTGGATACGAACGCTTCAGGTCTAGCTATTCCGCGGCGCCGGCTTTGCGGAGCAACTGTTCGGTTTCCTTGTGTCCGCTCTCGAGCGCCATCGCGAGCGCAGTCTTGCCGCGGTTGTCGCGCGCACCGACGTCGGCACCGCGCTGAAGCAGGAGCCTCACCGTCCCGGTGTGGCCGTAGGCCGCTGCCCACATCAATGCGGTGAGATCGTTATGGTAGGCCGCGCGCGGGCTCTCCCCGCGGGCGAGGAGCAATTCGACGACCTCGGTGTGGCCCAGGCCGGCCGCGTACACCATGGCCGTTTTCCCGACGCGGTCCTGGGGCGAGCGGTCGGCGCCTTTCTCGAGCAGCAGCTTCACCAGATCCGCATTGCCCGAGAAGCTCGCCGCCATCAGAGGAGTCACCTTCGACAGGTTCGCGAGATTCACGTCGGCTCCCCGCTGTAGGGCGAGCCGCGCCACGCTCTCGTAGCCGTTCTTCAGTGCGATCAGCAGCGGCGTGTCGCCGAGGCGGTTGCGCGAGTTCACCGCTGCGCCGGCGTCCAGGAGGCGTGCGATCGCGGCCGCATCGCCTTGCCGCGCCGCAGCAAGAAGCTGGGCGTTCGGGGAAAGCTCCTGGGCCCCTGCCGAAAGGCTCGTCAGCAGGCCGAGCGCCAATGCAATTCCGCTAGCCGCTTTCATTCTGAATCCTCTTGCTCAGTTGCACCTTTGTTTCTATAGTAACCACGTACCCGCGTCCATGCCACCGGCATCCCGGCCTCGCACCCGGAAATCCAAGAACGTCAAAAGACATCCACTCGCAAGGGGAACTCATGCGCACTTCGCTCAGCACCCAGTTCCGTTTCTTCGTCGCAGCAGGCTTCTGCTGGTTCGCCCTGGGCGTTGCCCAGGCGCAGGAGGTCAAGGGCGGCTCCACCACTTCCGGAGCGCCGATGTCGCCGTCGCTCGTGCCGGTGACCCAGAAGATGCTCGACGCGGCCGCGGGCGACGGCCTGAATCATCTGCATCCGAACAGCAATTACGAGCAGACGCGTTACTACCCCGCCGCGCAGATCGGCACGGGCAACGTGGACAGACTCAAGCCCGTGTTCACGTTCCAGACCGCCGTGCTCGAATCGATGGAAACCTCGCCGCTGGTGGTGAACGGCGTGATGTTCCTCACCACTTCGTTCAACCACGTGTACGCGATCGACGCGGTGACTGGACGCGAATTCTGGCATTACAAGCACAAGATGGGGCCGATCACCACCTTCTGCTGCGGCCCGAACAACCGCGGCGTGGCCGCATACGAGGGCCTGGTCTACATGGGCACGCTCGACGCCAAGCTCGTGGCGCTGGACGCGAAGACCGGTGCGGTCGCGTGGGAGACCCAGATCGCCGATCCTGAGAAAGGCTACTCGGAGACCATGGCGCCGACCGCCGTCGACGGCAAGGTGCTCATCGGAACGAACGGCGGCGAGTACGGCATCCGGGGATTTCTCAAGGCGTTCGACGCCAAGACCGGAAAGCTCCTGTGGACGTTCTATACGATCCCCGACAAGGGGCACGAGGGCGTGTGGGCCGAGAACGACGCCACCGGCCGCAACATGAAGCGGGACATCGCCGCGGAGAAGAAGCAGTTTGCGGGGAAAGGCGGCGCCTTCTACCAGACGCTCGGGGGCGGCGTATGGATGACGCCCGCGGTCGACCGCAAGAGCAAGACCGTGTTCTTCGTCGCCGGCAATCCCTCGCCCGACCTCTACGGCACGGATCGTCCCGGCGACAACCTGTACACCGACTCGATGGTCGCAATCGACCTGAACACCGGTAAGTACAAGTGGCACTCCCAGTACATCGCCCACGACGTGTGGGACCTCGACGCGGTCAGCCCGCCGATCCTGACGCAGGCCAAGGACAAGGACGGCAAGATGGTCGACGTCGTGATCCACGGCGGGAAAACCGGGCACATCTACGTGCACGACCGCGGCACGGGCAAGCTGATCCGCTTCTCGGAAGCGATGATCCCCCAGGAAAACATGTGGGTGCAGCCGACCGCGCAGGGCGCGCGCATGCTCCCCGGCGCGAACGGCGGGGTCGAGTGGTCGCCGATGGCCTTCAACCCGAAGACGCGCCTTGCGTACGCGCTCAACCTGCACCAGCCGATGACCTATCACGTCGAGGCCGCGAACTATCCGGGCGGCAGCAAGCTCTGGCTCGGCGGTGCGTTCAAGACCATCGCGGCCGAGAAGCAGTGGGGACGGCTCTCCGCGGTCGACGTCGACACCGGCAAGGTGAAGTGGAAGTACGACACCGAGCAGCCCTTGATCGGCGGCGCGCTCGCCACTGCCGGCGGTCTGGTGTTCTTCGGCGAAGGCAACGGCCTTTTCAAGGCGCTGGACGCGACCACCGGAAGCCTGCTTTGGCAATACCAGGCCGGAGCCGGCGTCAATGCACCTCCGGTGTCCTACACGGTGAAGGGCAAACAGTACGTTGCCGTTGCCGCCGGCGGAAATACGCAGATCGACTTCAAGCGCGGCAACAGCGTCGTCGTATTCGCGCTGCCCTGACGCATGCAAGGTCGAAAGGCCGCCCGCAGGGCGGCCTTTTTGTTTCTCATCGCTGTCTTCCACGCCGCGCACGCCGATCCTGCGGCGGGGAAGGGCAAGGCCAAGCCTTGCGCGACCTGCCACGGCGCCGACGGCAACTCGGCGAGCGGCCAGTTTCCGGTCCTCGCCGGCCAGACCGCCCGCTATCTCTATCTCGAGCTGAAGGACTTCAAGGAAGGCAGGCGCAGCGAGCCGTCGATGGCGCCGTTCGTCGCGAAGCTCTCGCGCGAGGACATGCTCGATCTCGCCGACTGGTTCGCGGCGCAGAAGGCGAAGCCGCTCGCGTTCCGGCCTGACGCCGCGCGCGTCGCGCGCGGGAAGAAAAAAGCCGACGAAGTCCTGTGCACCATGTGCCACCTGGGAGGCATGAAGGGGCAGAACGAGATCCCGCGCGTTGCGGGCCAGCACCCGGAGTACGTCGTCAAGCAGCTGAAGGCTTTCAAGGCGCGCACGCGCACCAACGACGCGGGCAGCATGACCAGCGTCGCCCAGACCATCAACGAGCGCGACATCGAGGATTTGGCGCACTACATTGCGAGCCTGGACTAGGGAATCCGCGCCGCTGCTTCTCTGGGCCGGCCTCACCGTCGTGCCGGCGACGGCCTTCGCCCAGAACCCGGCCGAGCAGCTCGAAACGCCGTCGGTCGAAGTGATCGGTGTCACGCCTCTGCCGGGATTCGGCGTGCCCGCGGCGGAAATTCCGTTCAACGTCCAGGCCGTGACCGGCGCAGAGATCTCGCGGCAGCACTCGATCAATCTGCCCGAATTCATGAGCCAGCGCCTCTCCGGCGTCAACATCAACGAAAACCAGAGCAACCCCTTTCAACCCGACATCACCTATCGCGGCTTCAGCGCTTCGCCGCTGCTCGGCACGCCGCAGGGACTCTCGGTGTACCAGGACGGGGTGCGCATCAACGAACCGTTCGGCGACACGGTGAACTGGGACTTGATCCCGACTTCGGCGATCTCGACGATCAACCTCATTCCCGGCTCGAACCCGCTGTTCGGCCTGAATACGCTCGGCGGCGCGCTGTCGATCCGGACCAAGAGCGGCGCGCAGTATCCGGGGACCGAAGCCCAACTCTACGGCGGATCCTTCGGCCGGCGCGCGGCGCAGGTACAGCAGGGGGGGGTCGACGGCGCCTACGACTATTTCGTGAGCGCGAGCGGACTTCGCGAGGACGGCTGGCGCGTGCAGTCGCCTTCCGACGTCCGCCAGTTGTTTGCGAAGGTCGGGTGGCAGGACTCAAAGAGCGACATCGATTTCAGCATCACCCACGCCAACTCCGATCTCACCGGCAACGGGCTGCTGCCGCAGAGCATGTATGGAAACGACCCGAGGCAGGTCTACACGCTCGCCGACAACACCCAAAACCAGATGACGCTGTTCACTCTCAACGCCACCCGCTGGCTCACCGTCAATCTGCTCTGGTCGAGCACCGTTTACTATCGCGACAGCGAAAAGAACACCGTCAACGG
>JBGQKQ010000166.1:0-6230 GCA_041499655.1 Gammaproteobacteria bacterium | reverse complement strand
GTATCATCATTCCCAAGCAGTACGGCGGTCTGGGCTTCTCCGCGCTGGCGCATTCGCAGATCGTGATGAAGTTGGCCGGCCGCTCGCCCACCGCGTGTGTCTCGGTGATGGTGCCCAACTCCCTGGGGCCTGCCGAGCTGCTGCTGCACTACGGCACCGAGGAGCAGAAGAACCACACCCTGCCGCGGCTCGCGAAAGGCCTCGAGATCCCCTGTTTCGGGCTCACCAACCCTCACGCCGGGTCGGACGCGGCGGCGATCCCCGACTTCGGCGTGGTCTGCAAAGGCACCTGGGAAGGCAAGGAAATCCTCGGCATGCGCGTCACCTGGGAGAAGCGCTACATCACGCTCGGGCCGATATCGACCCTGCTCGGCCTCGCGATCCGCCTGCACGACCCGGACCATCTGCTCGGCGACAAGGACGACATCGGCATCACCTGCGCGCTCGTGCCGGCCCATACGCCAGGCGTCAACATCGGGCGGCGCCACAATCCCCTGAACGCCGTATTCCAGAACGGCCCGAACTGGGGCAAGGACGTGTTCATGCCCCTGGACTGGATCATCGGCGGGCCGAAGATGGCGGGCCAAGGCTGGCGCATGCTGATGGAGTGCCTCGCCGCCGGCCGCTCGATCTCGCTGCCCTCCTCGAGCACCGGTTACACCAAGCTCGCGGTGCGCGCGACCGGCGCGTACGCGCGCGTGCGCAGCCAGTTCAAGACGGCGATCGGTAAATTCGAGGGCATCGAGGAACCACTCGCCCGGATCGGCGCCAACCTGTACATGATGGACGCGGCGCGCGCGATGACGGCCGGAGCCGTCGACCTCGGCGAAAAACCCTCGGTCATCTCGGCGATCGTCAAGTATCACCTCACCGAGCGCGGCCGCGCCGTGATCAACGACGCGATGGACATTCTCGGCGGCAAGGGCATCTGCCTCGGGCCGAACAACTTCATGGGACGCTCCTACCAGCAGCTGCCGATCGCGATCACGGTAGAGGGCGCCAATATCCTCACGCGGAACCTGATCGTCTTCGGGCAGGGCGCGATCCGCTGCCATCCCTACGTGCTGAAGGAGATGCACGCTGCGCGCGACGGCGATCTCGCCGCTTTCGATGCCGCGTTCTTCGGTCACGCGTGGCACGTCATCGCGAACGAGGTGCGCGCTTTCGTGATGGCGATCACCGGATCGCGCTTCGTTTCGGCCCCGCGAGGAGCGGCGCCGCAGGTCCGCCGTTACTATCGGCACCTGACCCGCATGTCCTCCGCTCTCGCCTACGCGGCGGACATCTCGATGCTCGCGCTCGGCGGGTCACTCAAGCGCCGGGAGAGGATCTCCGCGCGCCTGGGAGACGTTCTTTCGATGCTCTATCTCGCCTCGGCCACGCTGAAGCGCTTCGAGGACGAAGGCCGGCAGGAGGCCGATCTTCCGCTCGTACACTGGTCCCTTCAGGATACGCTCGCCCGCGCAGCGGATGCCCTGCACGGCGTGCTCGCGAACTACCCGTCCCGGTGGATTGGAGCGTTCCTGCGCCTGGCGATCTTCCCGCTCGGCAGGCACTTCGCGCCGCCGGAAGACAGGCTCGGTCACGAGGTCGCGCGCCTGCTCATCGCGCCGTCGGCCGTCCGCGACCGCCTTTGCGCCGGCATGTATCTGCCCGAAAGCGAAAGCGATCCGCTGGGTTGCCTGGAGGCCGCTCTGGACGCGGCGATCAAGGCCGAGGCGGTCGAGGCCAGGATCCGCGCCGCGCAGAAGTCCGGCGCGATCCGCGGAACCGGAGCCGAGGAGCTCGCGCAGGCGGCGTTCGCCGCGAAGGTCATCAGCGGCGAGGACATGTCGCTGCTCAAGCGCGCTGCCCAGCTGCGCGACGAAGTGATCCGCGTCGACCATTTCCCGCAGGACCTCGGACGGGCCGAAGCGCTGCGGCCGGCGCAGCCGCAACGCGCCGCCGCCTAGCCGGAAAATTCCGCGGCAGGGCCTTCCTGCCATCGGAGACGCTGGTGTCCAAAGCCATCTACATCGTCGACGGGGCGCGCACTCCGTTCCTGAAATCGCGCAACCGGCCCGGCCCTTTCTCGGCGAGCGATCTCGCGACCGCGGCCGGCAAGTCGCTGCTGATCCGGCAGGCGTTCGCGCCCGAGGAGCTCGACGAGGTGATCCTCGGCTGCGCCGCGCCTTCGGTGGACGAAGTCAACATCGGACGCGTCGCGGCGCTACGCATGGGCTGCGGGCAGAAAGTCCCCGGCTGGACGGTGATGCGCAACTGCGCCTCGGGCATGCAGGCGCTCGATTCGGCGATCGCCAACATGCTCTCGGGCCGGTCGAACCTGGTGCTCGCGGGCGGCGTCGACGCGCTGTCGCGCGTCCCGTTGCTTTATTCGGACCTGATGGTCGTGTGGTTCTCCAATTTCATGGCCGCGAAGAGCACGTTGCAGAAAGCCGGGATGTTCCTGAAGCTGAAGCCGGCGCAGCTGCTCACCCCCGTCATCGGCCTCATGAAAGGGCTGACCGATCCCTACGTGGGCCTGCTCATGGGCCAGACCGCCGAGAATCTCGCCCATCGATTCGGAATCTCCCGCCTGCAGATGGACGAATGCTCCGCCCGCAGCCACGCGCGCGTCGTCCGCGCGCAGGAGGGCGGCTTCTTCAGCGAGGCGCATGACGGCCTCGCCCCCGAAATCGCCCCGGTCTACGACGACAAGGGGGACCTGTTCAAGGACGACGACGGCGTGCGCAAGGACTCCACGGTGGAGAACCTCGCTAAGCTGAAACCCTTTTTTGACCGCAAGTACGGCAATGTCACTGCCGGGAACTCCTCGCAGATCACCGACGGCGCGGCGTGGCTGGTGCTCGCCACCGACGAGGCGGTGAAGCGCCACGACCTGGAGCCGCTCGGGCGCATCGTCGATTCGCAGTGGGCGGGACTCGATCCGGCGCAGATGGGGCTCGGACCGGTGCACGCCTCCACGCCGATTCTCAAGCGTCACGGCCTGAAGCTCAACGACCTCGACGCCTGGGAAATCAACGAGGCCTTCGCGGCGCAGGTCCTCGGCTGCCTCGCCGCGTGGAAAGAAGACCGGTATTGCCGCGAGGAGCTGGGGCTCGATCGCGCGATGGGCGAGCTCGATCCGGAAAAACTCAACATGGACGGCGGGGCGATCGCGCTCGGCCACCCGGTCGGCGCCTCGGGCGCGCGCATCGTGCTGCACCTGCTGCACGCGCTGAGGCGCGCGAAAGCGGGCAACGCCGGCCAGAGGCCGCGGCGCGGCATCGCCTCGATCTGCATCGGCGGCGGGCTGGGCGGCGCGATGCTCGTCGAGGCGCTGTAGACGTCATGGCGGGCGACTATCGGCACTGGAAGCTGGAGACCGACGGCGACAATCTCGTCTGGCTGTCGCTCGACAAGGCCAGCTCCTCGACCAACGTCCTGTCCGCCGACGTGATGGCGGAGTTCGACCGCATTCTCGACGGGTTCGCCGCGCAGAAACCCCGGGGGCTCATCATCCGGTCGGCGAAGGAATCGGGGTTCATCGCCGGCGCCGACGTCGAGGAGTTCACCAGGATCAAGGACGCCGACGACGCGATGCGCCTGGTGAAGCGCGGCTGGGACCTGTACAACAAGCTCGCGGCCCTGCCCTTCCCGACGCTCGCGCTGGTGAACGGCTTCTGCATGGGCGGGGGCCTCGAACTCGCGCTCGCCTGCCGCTACCGCATCGCGGTCGACCAGCCCGGGACGCGCCTCGCGCTCCCCGAAGTGATGCTCGGCATCCTGCCGGGCTGGGGCGGCGTGATGCGGCTGCCGCGCCTCGTCGGTCCCAGCGCGGCGCTCGACATGCTGCTCACCGGCCGCGCGGTGGACGCGCGGCGCGCCAAGCGCATGGGCCTGGTGGACGCCGCCGTGCCACCGCGCATCCAGGAGAACAGCGCGCGCATGATGGTGCTCGAGGCGCCGCGCCCGCGGACGCTGCCTCTGTTGCAGCGGCTGATGAGCACCGCCTTGATGCGGCCGCTGGTCGCGTCGATGGCGAGGAAGCAGGTCGCCGCGCGGGCATCACCCGACCACTACCCCGCTCCTTACGCAATCATCGATCTCTGGCAGAAATACGACGGCGATCCGTTCGCGCCGCGGCCCGAGGATCCGGCGTCGGTCATCGGACTGGTCGAAGGCGACACTGCGCGCAACCTCATCCGCATCTTCTTCCTCCAGGAACGGTTGAAATCGCTGGCGAAGGACAGCGACTTCAAGGCGGCGCGGGTCCACGTGATCGGCGCGGGCGTCATGGGCGGAGACATCGCGGCGTGGTGCGCCATGCGCGGCCTGACCGTGACGCTGCAGGACCAGTCGCCGGAGCGTATCGCGCCGGCGATGAAGCGCGCCGCCGACCTGTTCAAGCGCCGGCTGCGCGACAAGCCCCGCATCCGCGACGCGCTCGACCGCCTGATCCCCGACGTGGCCGGAGACGGAGCGCAGCGCGCCGACGTCATCATCGAGGCGATCTTCGAGAACCTGCAGGCCAAGCGCGAGCTGTTCGCGAAGCTCGAGGCCCGGGCGAAACCCGGTGCGATCCTCGCTTCGAACACGTCGAGCCTGAAGCTCGCCGACATCGGCGCCCAGTTCAGGAATCCGTCGCGCCTCGTCGGGATCCACTTCTTCAATCCCGTGCCGCAGCTGCAGCTCGTGGAGGTGGTCACGGGAGTGAACACCGACGCCGAAGTCGCGAAAAAGGCCGCGGCCTTCGTGCGCCAGATCGACAAGCTGCCGCTGCCGGTGAAGGACTCGCCGGGGTTCCTCGTCAACCGGGTTCTCGGTCCCTATATCGATCAGGCCCTGCGCATGGTGGACGACGGCCTCGCGCCGGAGACGCTGGATGCCGCGGCCGTCGCCTTCGGCATGCCGATGGGGCCGATCGAGCTCGCCGACACGGTGGGTCTCGACATCTGCCTCGCGGTCGGGAAGGAGCTCGCGGGCGAGCACGCCGAAGTGCCGAAGAAACTCGCCGAGCTGGTCGCCGCCGGCAATCTCGGCAGGAAGAGCGGCCGCGGCTTCTACGCGTGGAAGGACGGCAAGGCGCGCAAGGGCTCGAGGGGCGCCGCGCCCGCCGATCTCGGCACGAAGCTCATGGCGCCGTATCTCCGCGAGGCGCGCGCGGCGGTCGCCGAGGGCATCGTCGCCGACGCCGATCTCGCCGACGCCGGCCTGATCTTCGGCACGGGCTTCGCGCCCTTCCGCGGCGGGCCGCTGAATTATCTGAAAGAGCAAGGCTTCTGACGCCGTGGTGCCGGTCGTGGATGCGCGCACCCGGTGACGCTCCGCGAGCCCGAAGCGGGCGGCCCCGCCGCCTGGAAATACCAGAGCGCCCTCCCGGACGTCATCTGGCCGGCGATTCCCTCGGGCGACGGCGCGACATCGCTCGGAATCCTGCTCCAGCTCGAGAGCACCCAGTGGCTTTCCCCGGACCGGCTCCTCGAATTCCAGATGAGCCAGCTCGAGCCGCTGCTGCGGCACGCCTTTTCCTCGGTGCCGCACTACCGGCAGGCCTGGAGCGGGCTCTACGATCCCAAGGCGCCGCTGACGCGGGAGCGCTTTTCCAGTCTTCCGCACCTCACCCGACGCGAGCTTCAGGAGAATTTCGACGCGCTCAAGAGCGAAAGGATTCCGCCGGCCCACGGTTCGGTGGCCGAAGCGCGAAGCTCCGGCTCTACCGGGTCTCCGGTCCGGGTCCTGAAGACCCGGGTCACCCAGCTGATGTGGAACGCCTTCACCCTGCGCGACCACCTGTGGCACCGGCGCGACCTGCGCGGAAAACTCGCCGCGATCCGCCACGGCGTGCCGACGGGCGAGTTTGCCGGCTGGGGAGCCGCGACACACGGCGTGATCGCCACGGGCCCCTCGGTGGTGCTCGGCGTCAGGGAGGACATCGACGCCCAGCTCCGCTGGCTGCAGGAGCAACGGCCCGAGTACCTCCTGACCTACCCTTCCAATCTCGCCGAGCTGGTGCGACGCTCGCAAGAACTCGGCGTCCGTTTTGCGGAGCTGCGCGAAGCGCGCACACTCGGCGAGGTCCTCCCTGAAGAGGTTCGCCAGCTGTGCCGCACGGTTTGGGGCCTGCCCGTCGCCGACATGTATTCGGCGGAGGAGACCGGCTACATCGCGCTGCAGTGCCCGCAGCACGAGCACTACCACGCGCAGTCCGAAGGCGCCTTCGTCGAGATCCTGGACGAGCAGGGACGCGC
>JBGQKQ010000165.1:0-6236 GCA_041499655.1 Gammaproteobacteria bacterium | reverse complement strand
TTCCTGATTGCGCTGCTGTCGCTGATGCAGGCGACGCTCACCTTGCCAGGCATCGCCGCGATCGCGCTCACGCTCGGCATGGCTATCGACGCCAACGTGCTCATCAACGAGCGCGTGCGCGAGGAGCTGCGCGGCGGGGCGACGCCCCAGGCCGCGATCCACGCGGGCTACGAGCGCGCCTTCGGCACCATCCTCGACTCCAACGTGACCACGCTCATCGCGGGCCTCGCGCTGCTCATTTTCGGCTCGGGCCCGGTGCGCGGTTTCGCGGTGGTGCACTGCCTGGGCATCCTCACCTCGATCTTCTCCTCGGTCGTGGTGAGCCGCGCCATGGTGAATCTCGTCTACGGCACGCGCAGGAAGCTCGACGGCGTGTCGATCGGCAACACCGCCTGGAAATAGCAGATGGAATTCTTCAAGATCCGCCGCGACATCCCGTTCATGCGCCATGCGCTGGCGTTCAACGTGGTGTCCCTGGTCACGTTCCTGCTCGCGGTGTTCTTCCTCTCCACCAAGGGCCTCAATTTCTCGATCGAGTTCACCGGCGGCACGGTGATGGAGGTGAGCTACGAGCAGGCCGCCGACGTCGACAAGATCCGCAAGACGCTCGACTCGCGCGGCTACAACGACTACTCGGTACAGAACTTCGGGTCCTCGCGCGACGTGCTGGTGCGCATGCCGCTGAAGCCCGGCCAGAACAGCGCCGACCTGTCGAAGGCCGTCATGGAAGGCCTGACCGCGGAGGACCGGACGGCGACGCTGCGGCGCGTCGAGTTCGTCGGACCGCAGGTCGGGCGCGAGCTCGCCGAGAACGGCGCGCTCGCGCTGCTCATCACCTCGATCGGCATCGTTCTCTACCTCGCGCTGCGATTCGAGTGGAAGTTCGGCATCGCGGCGATCATCGCGAACCTGCACGATGTGGTGATCATCCTGGGGTTTTTCGCGCTGTTCCAGTGGGAATTCTCCCTGCCGGTGCTCGCGGCGGTGCTTGCCGTGCTCGGCTACTCGGTGAACGAGTCGGTAGTGATCGCCGACCGGATCAGGGAAAACTTCAGGAAAATGAGAAAGGCCTCGGTCACCGAGATCATCGACAACGCCATCACCCGCACCATCTCGCGCACCATCATCACCCACGGCTGCACCCAGACCATGGTGTCCTCGATGCTGGTCTTCGGCGGTCCGGCGCTGCACTACTTCGCCCTCGCCCTCACCATCGGCATCTGCTTCGGGATCTACTCCTCGGTGCTGGTCATGGCGCCGCTGGTGCGCTGGCTGGGCGTGCAGCGCGAGGACCTGGTGAAGCCGATCAAGGACAAGAAGGAAGAGGCGGTGGTCTGAGACCGGGAATAAAGTCCCCGCGGTAACTGTTATGAAAGCCATGCGGCGGATGCCGCTACAATTGCCTTGCAACCCCCCGAACAACACCTAACGAGGAGAATCGAATGAAAAAGAGGCTTCTTTTAACCGGTCTGGCCTTTGCGCTGGGCGCGGGCTTTACCGTTACCGCGTATTCCCAGGTCAAGCCCGAGATCATGGTCAAGCAGCGCCAGGCGGCGATGACCCTGCAGGGCAAGTACTTCGGCCCGCTCGCCGGCATGGCCCAGGGCAAGATCCCCTACAGCGCCGATACCGTCGCGCTCAACACGGCCCTGCTCGACGCCCTGAGCCGGATGCCCTGGGACGGCTTCGCGCCCGCCAGCAAGGACGCGACCGTGAAGACCGCCGCCCTGCCGGCGATCTGGAGCGAGCCGGCCAAGTTCAAGGAGGCGCAGGACAACTTCCAGAACGCCGTCCAGGCTCTGGTGAAGGTGAGCCGCGGCGGTGACGAGGCCGCGCAAAAGGCGGCCATCGGCGGCGTCGGCAAGACCTGCGGCGGCTGCCACCAGAATTTCCGCGAAAAGCAGTAAGGCAAGCGTTTCACCCGGGAAAGCCCCGCTCAAGGCGGGGCTTTCTTTTTCCCTCGCTGGCATAATCCGCGAATGATCCGCACCCCGTTCCTCCTGGCGCTGCTGTTCGCCGCAACGCTCGAAAACGCCCTGGCGCAGGGCGACGCGAAGCGCGGCGAATACCTCGTCAAGGCGGGGGGCTGCGTCGGCTGCCACACCGAGGAGAAGGAAGGCGCCGTGCCCTTCGCGGGCGGACGCGCCCTGAAGACACCTTTCGGCACCTTCTACGGGCCGAACATCACCCCGGACAAGAAGGCCGGGATCGGAAACTGGAGCGAAGCCGACTTCATCCGCGCGCTCCGGCAAGGCGAGCGGCCGGACGGATCCAACTACTTCCCCGCCTTTCCCTATCCGTCCTTCACCAAGATCGTCGATGCCGACGCCCGCGACCTGTGGGCCTACCTGCGCACGCTGCCCCCGAGCGCGAAGCCCAGCCAGGAGCACGACCTGTGGTTCTTCTTCGGCTGGCGCTGGACGGTCACCTTCTGGAAGTGGTTCTTCTTCGCGCCGGGCGCCTTCACGAACGTCCCGGGGTTGAGCGACATCGCCAACCGCGGCGCCTATCTCGCCCAGGCCCTGGGCCATTGCAGCGAATGCCACACGCCGCGCAACTTCCTCGGCGGCCCGAAATCGAGCCGCTTCCTCGCCGGCGGCAAGGGCCCGGACGGCAAGGCCGTGCCCAACCTCACCCCGACCGAGCTTAAGAAACAGGGCGACAAGGAGATCAAGGACTTTCTCGTCACCGGCCTGACTGCGGAGGGCGACGTCGCGGCCGAGGCGATGGGCGAGGTGATCAAGAACACCACCAGCCAGCTCACGCCCGCCGACCTCGACGCGCTCATCGCGTACCTGCGCACGCTCCCGCCGCTGCCGAGCGAGAAGAAAAGCTAGCGGGGCTTCAGTTTCTCGGGGCCGGCTCCAGCCGCCCTATGCTCTCGCGGCGGATGCTGTAGAAAGTCCCCGCGAAGATTACCGCCGCTCCGAGCATGATGGGCAGCTCGAGGCGCTCGCCGTAGAACAGCATCCCCACGACGGCGATCAGCGGCAGCCGCAGGAAATCGATCGGCACCACGACCATCGCGTCGGCGATGCGGAAGGCGCGCGTCATGCAGTAGTGCGCGGTGAGGCCCACGACTCCCAGCGCGATCACCCAGGGCAGGTCGCGCATCCCCGGCCAGGCCCACTGCGGCAGCGCGGGGATCAGTCCGAGCGGCAGCTGGATCACCGACATGTAGAAGAGGATGGCGAATGCCGAGTCCTGCCCGGAGAGCTTCTTGGTGGCGATCATGGTCGAGGCGTAGGCGAAGGCGCCGAGCAGCATCACCAGCGCCGCGGGCTGGATCACCGCCATGCCGGGCCTGAGCATCACGAAAACGCCGGCGATGCCGAGCGAGAGCATCACGATCCTGCCCTGGTTCAGGCGCTCGCCGAGGAAGATCATGGCGAGCAGCGCGGCCCACACCGGCATGGTGAACTCGATCGCGAAGACGGTTGCCAGAGGCAGCAGGGAAATCGCGTACACCCAGGCGTACTGGCCGCCGAAGTGAAAGAAATTGCGCAGGACGTGCAGCCCGAAGTGGCGCGTGCGCAGCGCCGCGAAGCCGCGGCGCTGCAGCAGCAGGAGCAGGATCGCGAGAGACATGAAGCTCCGGATGAAGAGGATCTCGAAGCTGCCCATGCCGTGCAGGAGCTCGCGCACCGACACCGCCATGATCGAGAAGGAGACGAGCGCGCCCACCATCCACAGGGCGCCGCGCAGTGCGACGGGAAGAGTAGCCATTCAGGCCTTGATCGCGAAGTCCCCGCGCTCGAGCAGGCGCGAAGCGGCGTAGCCGAACACGAGACCCCAGAAAGGCGCCCCGACATTGAAGATCGGGATGTCGGCCACGGTGACGAGAAAGGTGACCAGCGCCCCGAGAGCGAAGCGGTCCCGGAAGCTCACGGTAAACGCGGCCTGGAGCACGCGCAGCATCGCGAGGCCCGCAAGCGCGGCGATGAAGGCCCTGGGAGTGCCCAGCATGAGGCGCGTGAACACCGGCGCGAACAGTCCGAAGACGAGCGCGAGGAGTCCCACGAAAATCCCGCCGGTGTACTGCCGCCGCTTCTCGCCCGAGGACGAAAGAATCGCGTTGACCGGGCCCGTGAGACAGGTCGGGACTGCACCGACGAAGGCGGTGACGATGGCGCCCACGCCGCAGGCGGCCGCGATCGCATTCACCGGCGGCGCGTGACCGGCCGAGCGCAGCACCGTGATCCCCTGCCCGTTCTGCACCACCAGCACCGTGATGGCGAGCGGCACCACCAGCTCGACCAGCGCGCGCCAGGAGAACACCGGCGCATAGAGATTGGGATGGACCACGGCCACTGTTTCCGGTCCGGCCGCGAAGCGTCCGAGCATCCAGATCATCACCACGCCGACTGCGAGCGCGCCGATCAGCGGCGGCAGAAACCGCGACAGACGCGTTGAGGCGCCGAGAGCAAGGAAAGCGACGACCATGGGGGCTGCGATCCCTACGTCGTCGCGGATGGCGAAAACGAGATCCAGCCCGAAGCGCAGGAACACGCCCGCGACCATGCCCATCACGATCGGCATGGGCACCGCCTCCATCGCGCGGCGGACCCAGCCGGAGAGCCCGAGCGCGAGCATCAGGATCCCGGTCGCGACGAAGGCGCCGATCACCTCCGACCAGCTCAGGTGGCCCAGCGCCGGTCCGACCAGCACCGCGCCGGGAATGGTCCAGAAAAACACGAGCGGTTGCCGGTAGAAAAAGCAGAAAGCGATGCTGATGAAGCCGTTGACGAAGAACGCGCCGAAGATCCACGAGGACAGGTCCGAAGGCGTGAGCCCGCCGCGCGTGCCGACCGCGAGAATGATCGCCACCGGGCCCGAGGCCGCGAAGAGAAACGCGACCAGGCCGTTCGTGAAATAGACGCCGCCGAAGTCCGAGAGCGCCTGGCGGAAACGGGGCGGAGTCAAAGCTTGCGCGCGAGCTCGGCGGCCTTGCCGGTGTACGTGGCCGGCGTGAGTTTCAACAGCCTCGCCTTCTCGGCTTCGGGCAGCGCGAGGCCGCGGATGAAGCCGCGCATCGCTTCGCCGTCGACGCGCTTGCCGCGCGTCAGCGCCTTCAACTGCTCGTAGGGATCGGGCAGTCCGTAGCGGCGCATCACCGTCTGCACCGCCTCGCCCAGCACTTCCCAGTTGGCCTCGAGGTCTTCGAGCATGCGCGCGGGATCGGCCTCGAGTTTCCCGAGGCCCTTCAGGCAGGATTCGTACGCGAGCAGGCTGTGGCCGAGCGCGACGCCGACGTTCCTGAGCACGGTCGAATCGGACAGATCGCGCTGCCAGCGCGACACCGGCAGCTTCTCGGAGAGATGGCGCAGCAGCGCATTGGCGATGCCGAGATTGCCCTCGGAGTTCTCGAAGTCGATGGGATTCACCTTGTGCGGCATGGTCGAGGAACCGACCTCGCCCGCCTTCGTCTTCTGCCTGAAATAGCCCAGCGAGACATAGCCCCACAGATCGCGGTCCAGGTCGAGGAGCACGGTGTTGGCGCGCGCGAACGCGTCGAACTGCTCGGCGAAGCTGTCGTGCGGTTCGATCTGGGTGGTGTAGGGATTGAATTCCAGGCCGAGCGACTCGACGAAGCGCTTCGCGAAACGCTCCCAGTCGAAGTCCGGATACGCCGCGACGTGCGCGTTGTAGCTGCCCACCGCGCCGTTGATCTTTCCCGTGAGCGGGACGGCGGCGATCGAGCGGCGGGCGCGGCGCAGGCGGTGCGCGAAGTTCGCGATTTCCTTGCCCATCGTCGTCGGCGTCGCCGGCTGGCCGTGGGTGCGCGACAGCATGGCCGTGGCGGCGAGCGATTTCGCCATCGCGGCGAGCGTCTCGATCACGCGGTCGAGCGCGGGCAGGAGCACGCGGTCGCGCCCGTCCTTCAGCATCAGCGCGTAGGCGAGATTGTTGATGTCCTCGGAAGTGCAGGCGAAATGCACGAATCCGGCGACGCGCGCTGCCTCGGGATTCCCCGCGAGGCGCCGTTTCAGCCAGTACTCGATCGCCTTGACGTCGTGATTGGTCTCGGCCTCGATCGCTTTCACCTGCGCGGCGTCCTCCTCCGAGAACGCCTCGATCAGGCCCTCGAGCGCCTGGTTCGTGTCTTTCGAGAAAGGTTCGATCTCGGCGATCGCCGCGTCGCCGGCGAGCGCGAGCAGCCAGCGGATCTCGATCGCGGTGCGGTTACGGAAGAGGGCGGCTTCGCTGAAGCAGGGCCGCAGCGGCTCGAGTTGCTT
>JBGQKQ010000164.1:0-6301 GCA_041499655.1 Gammaproteobacteria bacterium | reverse complement strand
CGAGACCCGCCGGGCGAGGTCCCGGCGCCGCATGGCGGCGAGCGGAACGCCGTCGAGCGCGACCGCCCCCGATTGCGCCGCACGCACTCCGGCGAGCGCGAGAATGAGGCTGGTCTTGCCCGCGCCGTTGCGGCCGAGCAGCCCCCAGCACTGGCCGGGCGCGAGCGCCAGGTCGAGCGCGCGGACCAGCTCGCGCCCGCCCGCGGAGAGTCCGAGCCCGGCCGCTTCGAGCATCAGCGCAGCCTCGCGAGCAGGACGAGGAGAACCGGCACCCCGATCATCGCGGTGAGCACGCCGACCGGCAGCTCCGCCGGGGCCGCGACGGTCCGCGCGAGCGTATCGGCGAGCGCGAGCAGGCTCCCTCCCAGGCAGGCGGCGAGCGGGAGCAGGGCGCGGTGGCGGTGCACGCCCGAGAGCCGCAGCAGGTGCGGTACCACCAGGCCCACGAATCCGATCGCGCCGCCGAGCAGGACCGCGGCGACGGTGGCGAGCGTGGCGCAGCCGAAAGCGATCGCCTGCAGGCGCGGTACCGCCACGCCGAGCGAGCGCGCCTTGTCCTCGCCGAGGATCAGCACGTCGAGCGCGGCGGACTGGGAGAAAGCGAGTGCCGTGCATGCCGCCAGCACGGCGAGCGCCGCGGCCGGATCGCCCGCGGGCGAGAGATCACCGAGCAGCCAGAAAAGCATTCCTTGCACCTGCGAGGAGGGCGCGATCGCGAGCATCAGCCCGACCAGCGCCCCGAACCCGGAGGCGAGCGCGACCCCGGTGAGCAGCACGCGGTACGGATTCCAGCCCGAGCGTCCCAGCGAGAACGAGAAGACCGCTGCCGCGGCGATCGCGGCGCCGGCGAGCGCCGCGAGATTCACGCCGCCGGCGGCGGCGCCTGCGAGCATGGCCGCGAGCGCGCCTGCGGCGGCCCCGCCCGAAACCCCGAGAATCGCCGGATCGGCGAGCGGATTTCTCAGCAGCGCCTGGAGCAGGGTGCCGGCGAGCGCGAGGAGTCCGCCACAGGCGAAGGCGGCGAGCGCCCTGGGCGCGCGCACGCCCCACACGATCTCCCGCGCGATCTCGTCGCCGCGGCCGAGGAGCGCATCGCCCAGCCGGGCAGGGCCCAGATCGACGCTTCCGAACGCGATCGCGAGCGCGAGGCTCGCCGGAATCAGGGCGAGGACGACGGCGGGGGCGGCCTTCATTCGAGGCTGATGATCTGCCAGCCGCGCGCAAGAGCCTCGCCGCGCAGCACCTCGTCGGGGTCCACTGCGACCGGGTGCGTCACGCGCTCGAGGAGCGGCAGGTCGTTGTGCGAATCGCTGTAGAACCAGCTCGTGTCAAAGGAAGCCAGGGTCTGCCCGCGCTCCCCCAGCCATTCGGCGAGCCGCGTCACCTTGCCGAGGCGGAACGAGGGCGTTCCGGAGGGCTTGCCCGTGAATTTTCCGCCGCTGACCTCGAGCTCGGTCGCGAGCAGGTGCTCGATGCCGAGCTCGCGCGCGATCGGCGCGGTGATAAACGCATTGGTCGAGGTGACGATGGCGCACAGGTGGTTGTCCGCGAGGTGCCGCCGCACCAGCTCTCTTCCCTTCGGTCGGATGATGGGCTTCACCCGGGTGCGCATGAACTCGGCGTGCCAGCGGTCGAGCTCCTCCCGCGGGTGGCGCGCCAGGGGCGCGAGCTGGAAATCGAGAAATTCGTGGATGTCCAGCCTGCCTTGCTTGTACTGTGTGAAGAAGCGGTCGTTCTTCGCCTCGTACTCCGAGCGGTCGAGGACGCCGCGCTCGATCAGGAACTGCGCCCACTCGTAGTCGCTGTCGCCGGACAGCAGCGTATTGTCCAGGTCGAAAAGCGCGAGCTCCGTCGCCGCGGCCATCAGCGCCGCGCCTCGGTTTCGGCCAGCGAGCGCAGCGCTTCCTTCAGCAGGGGCAGGGTCACCGGGCGCTTGCGCTGCAGCGAGTAGCGGTCGAGCGCGTCGAGCAGCGCGATCTGCGTGCCCATGTCGCGGTCGAAATGGCTGAGCAGATACGCGATCAGCTCGCGGTCGAGCGCCATGCCGCGCCCGGCGGCGTGGGCCGCGAGTGCGTCGCCCTTGTCCGCGTCGCTCAAGGGGTGCAGTTGCAGCACGATTCCGGACGCCAGCCGCGAGCGCAGGTCCGCTCGCAGGGCAAGGTGCGCGGGCGGCGCGGCACCGCTCGCGGCGAGCGCGCCTTTCGATGCGCGCAGCCGGTTGCACAGGTCGAACAGCGCGACCTGCTCGGCTTCGTCGAGGCGCGCGACGTTGTCCACCGCCGAGGCTTCGCGCTTCGCGGCGGCTGCCGCCCCGGAAAAAGCGCGCAGGAGGTGGGTCTTGCCGCTCCCGCCCGGCCCCCAGAGGAACACGAAGCGCTCGCCGTCGGCGAGCGCCTCCCGCAAGGCCTTGAGCGCGGCGCCGTTTCGCCCCGGAGAGAAATTCTCCAGTGTTGGAAGGGGAGGAGGGGCGAGCTCGAGGAGCAGCTGCTGCATCAATCCGAGCCCGCGAGGCGGTGGGAGGGCATTTCGATTAAACTTCGAAGGCCAGCACGTAACTCTAACCGCAAGCCCCAGTCTTGACCAGCAAGAAGCCGATCACCTACCGCGACGCAGGGGTGGACATCGACGCGGGCGACGCGCTGGTCGAGGCCATCAAGCCTTTCGCAAAGAAAACCATGAGGCCGGAAGTGCTGGCCGGCATCGGCGGCTTCGGTGCGCTCGCCGAGATCCCCAAGAAATACCGCGAGCCGGTGCTCGTCTCGGGTACCGATGGCGTCGGCACCAAGCTGAAGCTCGCTTTCCGGCTCGGGCGCCACGACACCGTCGGCATCGACCTCGTGGCGATGAGCGTCAACGACATCCTGACGCAGGGCGCTGAGCCGCTCTTCTTCCTCGACTATTTCGCCTGCGGCAGGCTCGACGTTGCCGTCGCAACGCAGGTCGTCAAGGGCATTGCGCGAGGCTGCGAGATGGCCGGATGCGCGCTGATCGGCGGGGAGACCGCCGAGATGCCGGGGATGTACGCGGACGGCGAGTACGACCTCGCCGGATTCGCGGTCGGGGTGGTCGAGAAGAGCGGAATCATCGACGGGCGCGACATCGCCCCGGGCGACGTCGTGCTTGGCCTCGCGTCGAGCGGCGCGCACTCCAACGGCTACTCGCTGGTGCGCCGGATTATCGAGCGCGCGAAACCCGACCTGCGCGCCGACTTTCACGGCAGGCCCCTGGGCGACGCGCTGCTCGAGCCGACGCGCATCTACGTGAAGCCCGTGCTCGCGCTGATGCAGCAGGTGCGCGTCAAGGGCATGGCCCATGTCACCGGCGGCGGCCTGGTCGAGAATCTCCCGCGCGTGCTCCCGGAGAGTCTCAAAGCGGTGATCGAGCGCTCGGCCTGGGCGCTTCCGCCGCTCTTCCAGTGGCTGCAGCGCGAGGGCCGGGTCGCCGATGAGGAGATGCTGCGTGTCTTCAACTGCGGAATCGGCATGGCGATCGTCGTGGGCGCCGGAGACGCGGGCGCGGCCGAGCGCGCGCTCACGGCGGGCGGCGAAACCGTGTTCCGCCTCGGACGCATCGAGCCGCGCAAGCCTGGGGAGACGCAGTGCCGTCTCTCCTGAAGATGACGAAAATGTAATCCACCGGTCAGGCTCCCGATACACGCCGGGATCTAGAGTAGCGGCACATTCAGCGCGCGGAAGCGCACTGTCTGTTTCGCAAACTTTAGAAATGGAGAACATCGTGAAAGTCTTTGCCCCTGCTTTTGCTGTACTGACCCTTTCCGCGGCCAGCCTGTCGGCCAATGCGCTGACGACCGGCGATCTGTACGGCGAACTCGCGGACGCCTCCGTCGCCGAGCGCACCATCGTGATCACCCCGCAGACCAAGTACATCAATGTCACGCGCGGCCAGGTGGTGAAGGTCAAGGCCGGCTCCCAGGAATTCGCCTGGAACTTCGACGGACTGGCGCAGCCCTTCGAGCTGAACAAGATCGCCCCCGAGGGCGCGCTGGACCATAGCGTGCGCGTCTATGTCGAGACCTCTGCGCAGGACGGCGGCTTCGGCGACTAGTCGAGGTCCTATACGGCACGCCGGAAGCTGAACTTTTCGGCGCAGCCGGCCTCAAAAAAGGCGCTGCAGTCCGGCGCCTTTTTTCCACTCCCCAAATTCCTTGCGCATCCTCATCATCGAAGACGAGCCCAAGACCGCGGCCTACGCCTGCAAGGGGCTGGCCGAGCACGGTTTTGTGGTGGATGTTGCCGAAAATGGCGTCGACGGGCGGCACCTTGCCCTGTCATCCGACTACGACCTCGTCGTCCTCGACATCATGCTTCCCGGACTCGACGGCTGGTCCGTGCTCCGAGATATCCGGGACAAGAAGCCGACCCCGGTCCTTTTTCTCACGGCGCGGGATGGCGTTGCCGACAGGGTCAGGGGCCTGGAGCTGGGGGCGGACGACTACCTGGTGAAGCCCTTCGCGTTCTCGGAGCTGCTCGCCCGGGTGCGCTCGGTTCTGCGACGCGGCGGCAAGCCGCCCGCCGAGCGCCTGGCGGTGGGCGATCTGGAAATCGATCCGCGCAAGCGCAGGGTGTCCCGCGGCGACAGGAAAATCGATCTGACCGCGAAGGAGTTCGCACTCCTCGATTGCCTGGTGCGCAACTGCGGCGAGGTCATGTCGCGCACGCTCATCGCCGAACGGGTCTGGGACATGAACTTCGACAGCGACACCAACGTCGTGGATGTCGCGATGAGACGCCTGCGGGCGAAGGTCGACGATCCGTTCGAGACGAAACTCATCCGCACGGTGCGCGGCGTCGGATATGTCATCGAGGAGCCGCAGGCGTGAGCGCCCGGCCCGTCCGCCACAAGTCGCTCACCTGGCAGATCAGCCTGCTGTTCGCGCTGATCTCGTTCCTGGTCATCGCGGCCATGGGCTTCAGCATCGACCGCATGCTCGCCAACGAGCTGCTCGAGGCGAACGACGTCCTTCTGCTCGGGAACATGAGCCTGCTGCGCAACCGGCTCGCGCGTATGGGGTCGATGGAGTCCATTCTCGCCAGTCCCCGTTTCGTCGAGGAAACGGCGATGGGTTACAGGAAGCTCGGGCTGGCGGTGCTCGACGAGGACCGGCGGATCCTGGCCGCATCGGAAGGCTTCAGCATTCCCGTCGAGGGGCTGCCCGAGCGGGCGATACCGATGGAGGCGCTGCCGGACCGCGTCGACAACGCGGCGGAGCGGGAACTGCACGGCCGCTTCGGCGGACTGAGCCGCCAATGGACCGCTCCCGACGGCCGGTGGTATCAGGTGCTGCTCGCGCGCATTTCCCTGTCCGCGGCGGAGAAGGGGACGCCGCGGACGGCGCTGGTCGCGCTTTCCTACGACCGCTCGCTGCCGCGGGAGCTGCTCGCCCGGTACCGGAAAGGGCTGATCGAAACCCTGGTCGTGAGCGTGCTCGCCGCCGCGGCGCTCGGGGTCTGGGCCGCGCGCCTGGTGCTGAAGCGCGTAAGGCGCATCGCGGCAACGGCGGGCCGCATCAGCGCCCGCGCGCTGAACGAGCGGCTGTCCCTGGAGGATACGCCCGAGGAGTTCCTCGAATCGACGCTCGCGTTCAACCACATGCTCGACCGTCTGGAAGACTCGTTCAGGCGCCTCTCTGAATTCTCCTCCGACCTCGCGCACGACCTGCGCACGCCGATCAACAACCTCCTGGGCGAGGCGCAGGTGGCGCTGTCGCGCCCGCGCGACGCGGCGGAGTACCGCACCGTGCTCGAGTCCGCGGTCGAGGAATACGAGCGCCTGTCGCGGATGATCGAGAACATGCTGTTTCTGGCGCGCGCCGACAACGCGCAGGCGCGCGTCACGCCGCAATGGATCGACCTGCGCGAGGCGCTGGGCAAGATCCTCTCCTACTACGAGCTGCTGGCGGAGGAGCGCAACATCCGCCTCGAGCTCGAGGTGCGCTCCGAGAAGGGCGGAAAGGCCCGCGCCTGGGCGGACGAGCTGATGCTCAACCGCGCGCTGGGGAACCTGCTTTCCAACGCGCTGCGCCACGGCCCGAGGGACTGCACGGTCAGCGTAAGGGCGCTCGCGCGCGCCGACGGATCGGCGGACATCGAAGTGGCGAACCCCGGCGCGGGGATCGCGCGCGAGCATCTGCCGCGAATCTTCGACCGTTTCTACCGCCCCTGCAGCTCACGCGAAGGGTCCTCGGCGGGATCGGGGCTCGGCCTGGCGATCGTGAAATCGATCGCCGAGCTGCACGGCGGGAAGGTGGGCGTGAAAAGCGAGCCGGGCCTCGAAACCGCTT
>JBGQKQ010000163.1:0-6355 GCA_041499655.1 Gammaproteobacteria bacterium | reverse complement strand
CGGGCACGTCATTGTTTCCATCGCACGCGACATCACCGAGCGTCTGAGCACCGAGGAGACGCTGCGCCGGTTCCGCGTCGCCATGGACAACTCGGCCGACATGATCGTGCTCATCGATCGCGCAGCCATGCGGTTCGTGGATGTGAACAACACCGCCTGCGGCTTGCTCGGCTATTCGCGCGAAGAGCTGCTGCAGCTGGGTCCCCAGGACGTGCTGCCGTCCAGCCGCGCCGAGCTCGAGCGCGCTTACGACGAATTCATCGCGGATCCTACCCACATCACCGGCATGCACAGCTACTACCGCCGCAAGGACGGGTCGACGTTTCCGTTCGAATCGACGCGCCACGTCCTGCGTTCCGGCGACACGCACATCATCGCCGCCATTTCGCGGGACATCAGCGCGCGGGTTGCTGGGGAAGAGGCGTTGCGCGAGAGCGAGGAGCGCTTCCGCAGCCTCACAGAGCTGTCCTCCGACATGTACTGGGAGCAGGACGAGCAGTTCCGCTTCACCTCCATGAGCGGCACGGGATCGGAGCGCGTCAACGTGAAGACTTTCCCGGCGGCCGGCAAGAAGCGCTGGGAGCAGAACTACATCAACATGACAGCCGATCAGTGGGCGCAGCACATGGCGCTCCTCGAAGCGCACAAGGAGTTCCGCGACATGGAGTTGTGCCGGCTGGACGAATCCGGCAACAAGATCTGGATCAGCATCAGCGGCGAGCCGGTGTTCGACTCGCCCGGCGTCTTCAGGGGCTATCGAGGCGTCGGCAAGGACATCACCGAGCGCAAGCACGACGAGGAACATATCCATTTCCTCGCCAATCACGACGCCCTGACCTCGCTTCCCAACCGGGCCATGTTCAGCGATGTCCTCGGCTTGGCAATCCAGAATGCGCGCCGCTACGATCGAGCTTTCGCCGTGCTGTTCATCGATCTGGACCGCTTCAAGAACATCAACGACACGCTGGGACACGACGCGGGGGACAAGCTGCTGCAGGAGATGGGCGCGCGCCTCACTCAGACGGTGCGGGCAAGCGACGTGGTGGCGCGGCTAGGTGGAGACGAATTCGTCGTGCTGGTCCAGGAAGTGGGCGAGGCCAAGCAGGTTTCAGCGGTGGCGCGCAAAGTCCTTTCCACACTCGTCCAGCCCGTGATCATCCACGAGCAAGAATGCCGGGTGACGGCGAGCATCGGCATCTGCATGTTTCCGTCCGAAGCGCAGGACGAGCTGGCGCTGATGAAGAACGCCGATATCGCAATGTACCGCGCAAAAGAGGACGGCAAGAACAACTACAAGTTCTACTCGGAGGAGATGAACGTCCACTCTTTCGAGCGCCTCGCGCTGGAGACAAGCCTGCGCAGGGGTCTCGAGCGTAGCGAGTTTATCCTGCACTACCAGGCGAAGCTCGATCTGCACACGGGGAAGATCACGGGCGTGGAGGCATTGGTGCGCTGGCAGCATCCCGAGATGGGCATGGTGCCTCCCGCCCAGTTCATCCCGCTCGCGGAGGAGACCGGGCTTATCGTGCCCATCGGAAGGTGGGTGCTCAACACGGCATGCGCGCAGAATGTGGCTTGGCAGCAGCAAGGTCTGCCGCCGGTGCACATGGCGGTCAACCTCTCGGCGCGCCAGTTCGCCGACGACGATCTGGTCGAGGATATCGCAACCGCGCTGAAGAGCACCGGCCTGCGGCCGGAACTGCTCGAGCTCGAGCTCACCGAGAGCATGGTGATCCAGAACACCGAGCGGGCGGGCAAGGTTCTCAACGAAATCAAGAAAATGGGCGTGCGGCTCGCCATCGACGATTTCGGCGTGGGCTACTCGTCGCTTACGCACCTCAAGCGCTTCCCGATCGACACATTGAAGGTCGACCGCTCCTTCATCCGCGATCTGCCGAACGATCCCGAGGACAAGGCAATCACGGAGGCGATCGTCGCCATGGGCAAGAGTCTCAACCTCACCGTCGTCGCCGAAGGAGTCGAAACTCAGGAACAGCAGAATTTCCTTACGGGGCTCGCCTGCGACGAAATGCAGGGGTTTTTCTTCAGCAAGCCCATCGCCGGCGACGCCTTCGCCGAACTGCTGCGGCGGCGCACCCAAGCTCCCAGCAGTAACTGAAAATCAGTCGGCTTTCAGGCCCGCCTCGCGCACGACTTCGCCCCATTTCACGATCTCGCGCTTGATCAGCGCGGCGAATTCCTCCGGAGTGCCCGTCACCGGGTCCGTCGCGAGCGCGTCGAGGCGATCCTTCAGCTCGGGCGCATGCATGATCTTCGCGAGCTCGGCGTTGAGGCGCACGACGATCGGCCTGGGCGTGCCGGCGGGCATGAGTATGCCGTACCAGGTCGTGACTTCGAATTTGGGCAGACCAGCCTCGGCGACGGTGGGGACATCGGGCAGCACGGGCGAGCGCTGCGGCGCGACCAGGGCGAGGCCCCGCAGCTTGCCCGCCTTGATGTGGGGCGCGGCCGCCGGGATGCCGATCACCACGAGCTGGACCTGGCCGGAGAGTACATCGTTCATCGCCAAGTTCACGCCCTTGTAGGGCACGTGCACCAGCTTGACCCCAGCGACGATGTTGAACAGCTCGCCCGCGAGGTGATTGGAAGTGCCGCTGCCGCCCGAGCCGAAATTCATGGCGCCGGGCTTCGCCTTCGCAAGGCGGATGAATTCCGCCAGCGTGCCGGCCGGAACAGCCGGGTTGGTGACCATCACGTTGGGCACCGTCGCAACGAGGCTCACCGGCGCGAAGTCCTTCACCGGATCGTAGTTGAGCTTGGAGTACAGGCTGGGACTGATGGCGAGCGAGGGTGCGACCAGCACGATCGTATAGCCGTCAGGCGCGGACTTGGCGGCGGCCTCGGCCCCGACGTTGCCTCCCGCGCCGCCCCGGTTCTCCGTCACCACCGGCTGACCCAGATTCGCCGTCAGCCGCTCGGCGATGAGGCGTCCCAGGATATCGGTGCCGCCCCCCGGCGGGAACGGCAGAATGAAGCGGATCGGCCTACTCGGCCAGGCGTCGGGTACCTGCGCTTCGCACGGCCAGGGCGAAAGTGCAGCGCCCGCCGCAAGAGCCAAAAGGCGGATTGACCGCGGGAGCCGCCCGCAGGCACGCATGACGGGCGCGCTCAGGCGTTCTCGGTGTGCGCGGGCGCTGCTTCGGCCTCCGCGGCTGGCGTGCCTTCCTCGAAGAGCTGCGCCGCGGCCGGCACGTTCTTGCGCGCGAGGTGATAGGCCATCCCGGTGCCTGCCGGAATGAGCCGCCCGACGATGACGTTCTCCTTCAGGCCGCGCAGGTCGTCCTTCTTGCCCATGATCGCGGCTTCGGTGAGAACGCGCGTCGTCTCCTGGAACGAGGCCGCCGAGATGAACGAATCGGTCGACAGCGACGCCTTGGTGATGCCGAGCAGCATGTAGCTGTAGGTCGCCGGCTTCTTGCCCTCGCCCTGCACCTTCTCGTTCTCCTCGAGCACGTCCGCGCGCTCGACCTGCTCGCCCAGGATGAAGCGCGTTTCGCCCGGATCCTCGACCTGCACGCGGCGCAGCATCTGCCTCACGATCACCTCGATGTGCTTGTCGTTGATGCGCACGCCCTGGAGGCGGTACACGTCCTGCACCTCGTCGGTGATGTAACGCGCGAGCGCCTCGACTCCCTGCAGCCGCAGGATGTCGTGCGGATCGGCCGGACCGTCGACGATGAACTCGCCCTTGTTGACGACCTGCCCGTCGTGCGCCATCACGTGCTTGTCCTTCGGAATCAGGTATTCGTGCGAAACGCCCTCGAGATCGGTGATGACCAGGCGCTGCTTGCCCTTGGTGTCCTTGCCGAACGACACCGTTCCGGTGATCTCCGCCAGGAGTCCCGCATCCTTCGGGCTCCGCGCCTCGAACAGCTCCGCCACGCGCGGAAGGCCGCCCGTGATGTCGCGGGTCTTCGAGGTCTCCTGCGGAACGCGCGCGAGCACCTCGCCCACCTGCACCTGCTGCCCGTCCTTCACCGTGATGAGCGAGCCCACCTGGAAGGTGATGGTGATCGGGTGGTCGGTGCCGGCGATCTTGATCTCCTCGCCGGCCTCGTTCAGGAGCTTCACCTGCGGGCGCAGGCCCTTGCCCGCGGCCGCGCGTCGCTTGGGATCGATGACGACCAGCGTCGACAGGCCGGTGACCTCGTCGATCTGCTTGGCGACGGTGACGCTCTCCTCGATGTGCTCGAAGCGCACCAGGCCGCCGTACTCGGTGATGATCGGGCGCGTATGCGGATCCCACGTGGCGAGCGTCTGCCCGGCCTTGACGGGTTTGCCGTCGGAGGCCAGCAGCGTGGCGCCGTAGGGCACCTTGTGGCGCTCGCGCTCGCGGCCGTTGTCGTCGGTGACCAGGACCTCCCCGGTCCGCGAGATCACGACTTTCTCGCCCTTGGGGTTGGTCACGTAACGGACCTGCGGCGTAAAGCGCACCGTGCCATTCGACTTCGCCTCGACCTGGTTCGCCACCGCGGCGCGGGAAGCCGCGCCGCCGATGTGGAAGGTCCGCATGGTGAGCTGCGTGCCGGGCTCGCCGATCGACTGCGCCGCGATCACGCCGATCGCCTCGCCGACATTGACGGAGGAGCCTCGCGCGAGATCGCGCCCATAGCAGGCGGCGCACAGGCCCCAGCGCGTGTCGCAGGTGAGCGGAGTGCGCACCTTCACCTCGTCGATGCCGAGAGACTCGATCGTATCGACCTCGTCCTCGTTGAGCAGCGTTCCTGCGTTGTAGAGCACTTCCTGTGTTTCCGGGTGCAGCACGTCGGAAGCGGTGACGCGGCCGAGAATGCGTTCCCTCAGGGCCTCGACCACCTCCCCGCCCTCGACCAGCGCTTTCATGGCCACGCCGTTCGTGGTCTTGCAGTCGTCCTCGGTCACCACGAGGTCCTGGGTCACGTCAACGAGCCGGCGCGTCAGATAACCCGAGTTCGCGGTCTTCAGGGCCGTATCGGCGAGACCCTTGCGCGCGCCGTGCGTCGAGATGAAGTACTGCAGCACGTTCAGCCCTTCGCGGAAATTCGCCGTGATCGGCGTCTCGATGATCGAGCCGTCGGGCTTGGCCATCAGCCCGCGCATTCCCGCGAGCTGGCGGATCTGGGCGGCAGAGCCGCGCGCCCCGGAGTCGGCCATCATGTAGATCGAGTTGAAGGACTCCTGTTTGACACGCTGGCCCTTGCGGTCGGTCACGTCCTCGGTCGACAGCTGGTCCATCATCGCCTTGCCGACCTGATCGCCGGCGCGGCCCCAGATGTCGACCACCTTGTTGTAGCGCTCGCCGACGGTCACCAGGCCCGAGGTGTACTGGGACTCGATCTCCTTCACCTCGCCTTCGGCGGCGGTGATGAGGTCGTGCTTCTGCGTCGGAACCAGCATGTCATCGACGCAGATCGAGATGCCGGCGCGAGTGGCGAAGGTGAAGCCCGCCTGCATCAGCTTGTCGGCGAAAATCACCGTTTCCCGCAGCCCGCAGCGGCGGAAAGACGCGTTGATGAGCTTGGAGATCTCCTTCTTCTTGAGCGCCTTGTTGATCAGATCATAGGGAAGGCCCACGGGGAGAATCTCCGAGAGCAGGGTCCGGCCGACCGTGGTGCGATGGCGCACCAGCCTCTCGATCTTCTCTCCATTCGCGCCGTATTCGGCTTCCCGGATTCGCACCGTGATGCCGGCGTGCAGCTCGACCTTGCCGGAGTCGTACGCACGTGCCACTTCGGACACGTCGGCGAACACCATGGCCTCGCCCTGCGCGTTGATGCGCTCGCGGGTGGCGTAGTAAAGGCCCAGCACGATGTCTTGCGAAGGCACGATGATCGGGTCGCCGTTGGCGGGCGACAGGATGTTGTTCGAGGCGAGCATCAGCGTCCTCGCCTCCATCTGCGCTTCCAGCGACAAAGGTATGTGCACGGCCATCTGGTCGCCGTCGAAGTCGGCGTTGAACGCCGCGCAAACCAGCGGATGCAGCTGGATCGCCTTGCCCTCGATCAGCACCGGTTCGAACGCCTGGATGCCGAGGCGGTGCAGGGTCGGGGCGCGGTTCAGCATCACCGGGTGCTCGCGGATCACGTCTTCCAGAATGTCCCACACCACCGGCGTTTCGGCCTCGACCTCGCGCTTGGCGGCCTTGATGGTGGTGGCGATGCCCTGCATCTCCAGCTTGTTGAAGATGAACGGCTTGAAGAGCTCGAGGGCCATCTTCTTCGGCAGGCCACACTGGTGCAGCTTCAACTGCGGTCCGACCACGATGACCGAGCGTCCAGAGTAGTCGACGCGCTTGCCTTGCATGTTCTGGCGGAAGCGGCCGCCCTTGCCCTTGATCATGTCGGCGAGCGACTTG
>JBGQKQ010000162.1:0-6419 GCA_041499655.1 Gammaproteobacteria bacterium | reverse complement strand
CGCCCGGCCGGATGCTCACCGAGTAGCGCTGGCACGCGGTGCATCTGAGCCAGCCCTCGCTGCTCGTCCCGTCGCCGCGCGTGATGACGGCGGGCTCGAAGGAGCTCGCGCCGCACAGCGGGCATGAGAGGGGGACTTGCGGTTCAGGCACGCGCGCGCCCTGCACGCGGCTTCTTCGGCTGCTTCGGTTTCTTCGGTTCCCTGCGCGGTCTGTCGCGGTTGCCCATAGTCGTAATTCCTTTTGCTTTGAAGGACCGCCAGCTTACGCCGATTCAGGTGGCCGGAGTGTCGTCGGGCTTCGGGGGAACGGGCGGGGACTGCGTATCGGCAGGCCCGGCATCCGGAGCGGCATCGGGAGTGCCGGTCTTGCGCCGGCGTTTCTCTTCCTGCTTCTGTCTCTTGGCAAGGTCTCTCTGGCGTCGCGCAAAGGCGTAATTGGGTTTTGCCATGGGCGGTGGTGTCCCTGGGGTTGAAAACATCACGAGTGTAAGCCATTGCCCGCGCGCAGCCCTGGCTCTTCGCGAAAATACGCTACCATCCCGCCCTCGGCACCAGCACAGGCAGGCAGAACAAAGTGGCGCGGCTTCTGGTCGGCGTGGATATCGGCGGGACCTTCACCGACTGCGTGGTGCTCGACCGCTCAGGACGCATCACCGCCACCAAGGCCTCCTCGACACCGCGCGATTTCGCCGAGGGCATGCTCGCCGCGATGCGCGTCGCCGCCGAGCGCCTCGGACTGCCGTTCGAGGCGTTCTGCCGCGAGGTGGAGGTGCTCACGCACGGCACGACCGTCGGCACGAACGCGCTGATCCAGAGAAAAGGCGCGAAGGTCGGGCTGATCACCACCCGCGGGCACGAGGACGCGATCCACATCATGCGCGGCTCGCGCGGCGTGTCCTCGCGCGACATCGCCAAGGTGGTGCACTTCCCCTCGAGCCAGAAGCCCGCCCCCATCGTCCCCAAGCGCCTGATCGAGGGCGTGTCGGAACGCGTCGACTGCTTCGGCGAGGTGGTGGTGCCGCTGAACGAATCCGAGGCCGAGACCGCGATCAGGCGGCTCCTCGCGCAGGGGGTCGAGGCGATCGGCGTGTGCTTTCTCTGGTCGTTCAAGAACCAGGCGCACGAGCGGCGCCTGAAGGCAATGATCCGCGACATCGCTCCGAAGGTGTTCGTGTCCTGCTCGGTCGACATCGCGCCCAAGTGGGGCGAGTACGAGCGCACCACCGCCACGGCGCTGAACGCCTATATCGGGCCGGTGATGGCGAAGTACCTCGGCAACCTCGACCGCCAGCTCAAGGCATCGGGCTACGCCCAGCCGCTGCAGATCACCCAGTGCGGCGGGGGCTCGATCTCGGTCGATCACGCGATGGAGTCGCCGCTGCTGACGCTCGATTCGGGTCCCGTGTCGGGCGTCACCGGTTCGCTCTACCTGGGCAAGCTCATGGGCGTGCCGAACATCATCACCACCGACATGGGCGGCACCTCGTTCGATGTCGGCATCATCCACGGCGGGCAGCCGGAATATTCGTTCGTCTCGAACGTGGTGCAGTACGAATACTTCCTGCCCAAGGTCGACATCCAGGCGATCGGCTCGGGCGGGGGCTCGCTCGCTCGCGTCGATGTGCAATCGAAGACGCTCGCGGTGGGGCCGGAGTCCGCCGGCGCCGACCCAGGCCCTGTCTGCTATGGCAAAGGGGGGACGGTGGCGACCGTGACCGACGCCGACGTGGTGCTGGGATATATCAACCCCGACAATTTTCTCGGCGGCCGCATTACGCTCGACAAGCAAAAATCGGTGGAAGCCGTGCAGCGCGTCGCGGATGGCCTCGGGCTTTCGCTGTTCCAGGCGGCGGCCGGGATCGCGCAAATCGCCGAGTTCAAGATGGCCGACATCATCCGCAAGATGACCGTCGAGAAGGGGTTCGATCCGCGCGACTTCGTGCTCTTCGCCTTCGGCGGCGCGGGACCGGCGCACGCCGGCGTGTTCGCGCGGGAGCTCGGCGTGCAGAAGATCGTGATCCCGCAGAAGGAGATCGCCTCGACCTGGTGCGCCTTCGGCGCCGCCGCCGCTGATATCCTGCACGTCTACGAGCAGGTGGACATCCAGACGAGCCCCCTCGATGCCGGGCGCGTCAACACCGTGCTTGCGGGACTCGAAGCGAAGGCGAACGCCCAGATGGACCGGGACGGGATCGAGAAATCGCGGCGGCGCTTCTCCTTTTCGCTCGACATGCGCCACCGCGGGCAGATCAACGAGGTCGAGGTGATGCTCCCCGAGAAGCGGGTAAAGGAAGCGTTCTTCGCTCCGCTGCGCGAGCGTTTCAAGGTGCGCTACGAGCAACTCTACGGCCGCGGGTCGTCCTACGCGGATGCGCGCCTGGAGATCGTGACGCTGCGCCTGCGCGCCACCGCGGCGACGCCGCGGCCGAAACTCTCCGCGGCGAAAAAGCTCAGCTCGAAAATCGATGCGAAGGCGAAGCGCGGCAAGCGCAGCGTCTATTGGGCCGATTGGAAGAAGGCGGCGCCGACGCCTATTTACGACGGCGCGCACCTCGTTCCCGGGAACGCGATCAAGGGCCCGGCCGTGATCGAGACGACCGACACGACGGTCGTGGTGCATCCCGGGCGGACCCTCAAGGTGGACAAGTTCGGCAATTTCGAAATCCTGTTCGGGAAGTGACCCCTGTCATCCCGAGCGCAGCGAGGGATCTCTTACGGCACAAGGTGTCGGTGGGGATTCCTCGGGCTGCGCCCTCGGAATGACAGGCGGTAGAGGGAGAGAATCAATGCCCAAAGTCAGCGAGATGAAGGATGCGGTGTTCGACGGCAGGAAGATGGGATACGTACCGCCGAAGAAGCTCTCGATCTCGCCCAAGCTCAAGCTGCACAGAAAGAGCGCGAAGAAGATCGACCCGATCACCTACGAGGTGATCCGCCACAGCCTGTGGCACGTGAACGAGGAGCACGGCGCGACGATCCAGAGGCTGTCAGGGTCACCCGTCGCCATGTACGCGCTCGACCTCAATCCCTCGATCCTCACCGAGGACGGCGAGTTCATCTACTTCGGCCCCTACATGCAGTATATGTCCGGCGTCACCGACACCCAGGTGAAATGGACGCTCGAGTACCGCAGCGACAACCCCGGCATCCGCGACGGCGACATGTTCCTCGCCAACGACCCCTGGGTCGGGGCGGCGCACCAGCAGGACGTGATGCTCATCTGCCCGGTGTTCTGGAAAGGCGAGCTGTTCTGCTGGGTGACGAACTGCCTGCACCAGTACGACATCGGCGGCATCACGCCTTCGTCCTTCTGCGGCGGAGCGAAGGACGCCTTCGAGGAAGGCATCTGCATCCCGCCGGTGAAGATCATCGAGAACAACGAGATCCGCCGCGACATCGAGGAGCTGTACCTGCGCTCCTCGCGCAAGCCCGAGGCGGTGGCGCTCGACTTCCGCGCGCAGCTCGCCGGCAACCTCACGGCGCGCGACCGGGTGTTTTCGCTGATCAGGCGCTACGGCCCCGAGGTGGTGAAGGGCGTGATGCGCAAGATCCTCGACAACGGCGAGCGCGCCTTCCTCGCCAAGTTGAAGAGACTGCCCGATGGCGTGTGGCGCGAGCGGAGCTACGTGGAATGCTGCCGGCCGGGCGACCGCCGCACCCACCAGGTGATGCTGGCGCTGAGGAAGAAGGGAAACAAGCTCATTTTCGAGAACGACGGCACCGCGCCGCAGGACGGGGCGATGAACGCCACCTACTCGGGCTGGCGCGGCGCAATCATGGTGGCGCTCAATCAACTTCTCTGCTGGGATCAGTATTTCTCGATCGGCGGGGCGCTTCGCCACGTCGAGTTCGATCCCACGCCCGGCACCTTCAATTGCGCCAATTTCCCGGCCTCAGTCTCGACCGCGCCGATCCAGGCGATGGAGATCTCGCTCTACCCCGCCTACAACGTGCTCTCGAAAATGATTCATTCCGACCCGGAGATGCGCAAGGACATCATGTGCATCGGCGGCACCAGCCAGTGGCCGGCGACCATCTTCCGCGGCACCGACCAGTGGGGCGAGCGCTACGGATACATATTGGTCGATCCCATCGGCGGGGCGATCGGCGCCTTTGCAACCGGGGACGGTATTTCCACCGGCGGCCAGTCGCGCACGCCCATCTGCAAGCTGCCGAACGTCGAGCACACCGAGCAGACGTTCCCGCTGCTGTTCCTGTACAGGAAGGAAGTGATCGATTCGGGCGGGGCGGGGAGATTCCGTGGCGGTCTCTCCGCTGAATCCTGCTTCATCCCGCACCACACGGGATTGATCACCCAGGATACCTTGTCATCCGGTAACGCCATGCCGACCTCGCCGGGGATGATGGCCGGGTACCCGGGGTCGGTAAACGTCTACAAGTTCAAGCGCGCGACCGACATCTTCGAGCGCCTGAAGAGGAGGGAGATCCCGAACGACATCGCCGAGGTCGAAGGCGAAGAGGTCACGCTGCAGCTGCGCCAGGAGAATTTCATCCAGAATCCCGAGGACGTCTACGCCGTGATCTGGTCGGCGGCGGGCGGCTTCGGCGATCCGCTCGAGCGCGACCCGGAGAAAGTGCGCGAGGACGTGGTCGACCAGCGCTCGGTCTCGATCGAGTCCGCGCGCGCGATCTACGGCGTCGTCATCGGCGGCGAGCGCCTCGATTCCGGCGCGACGAAGAAGCTGCGCGCCGGGCGGCGCGCGGCCAACCGGAAGGACGGCGCGGCCAGGCTCTCGGGCAAAGTCGTGGCGCGCGTCACCGACAACCTGGAACTGAGGAGCGAGAAAAGCGGCCTGCGCTGCGCCTGCGCGAAGTGCGCGGCCGACCTCGGCGCGGTGCGCGAGAACTACAAGGAACACTGCGTGCGCCGCGAGTCCGATGTCAGCGCCGCCAACCCCAACATCGGCGACTACCGGCGCTACATCGACGACCGGCCGGTGTTCCGCCAGTTCTTCTGCCCGGGGTGCGGCGCGCTCATTGAAAACGAGATCGCGCGCGCCGACGATCCCGTGCTGCACGATATAGAGCTCGACCTGCGATGACGGCCGCGGCGTCGGCGCTGCCGCGCTCCTTCGAATGGAAGTGGATCGTGATCGGGCTGTGCGTCGCCCTCACGGTCTACATCGCGGTGGTCCCGCTCGCCTTCCTCCTGTGGCAGAGCTTCTTCACGCCGCAGACCGCCGCCAAGGCGGCGCGGTTCACCCTGGACAACTACGCCCAGGCGTACGGCTCGAGCGACACCGCGAGGCTTTTCTGGAATTCGCTGCAGTTCGCCTTCGGCGCTTCGCTGTTCTCGTTCTCCCTGGGAACGACGCTCGCCTGGATGAACGAGCGCACCAACACGCCCTTCAAGGCCCTGTTCTTCGGCCTGTCGATCATTCCGCTCGTGATTCCCGGGATCCTGTTCACGATCGCGTGGATCCTGCTCGGCAGCCCCAAGATCGGCATCCTGAATCTCGCGCTGCAGGACTGGTTCGGCCTGGAGAAGCCGCTGTTCAACGTCTATTCCCTGTGGGGGATGATGTGGGTCGACGGCCTGCACTACTCGCCGATGGCTTTCCTCCTGATGACCGCCGCGTTCCGCGCGATGGACCCCTCGCTGGAGGAATCCGCGACCATGAGCGGCGCGAACATCTTCCAGGTCGCGCGCAGGGTGACGCTGAAGCTCGCCTGGCCCGCGATCCTGGCGACGCTGCTGGTGCTCTTCGTGCGCGCGGTCGAGTCCTTCGAAGTGCCGGCGCTCCTCGGGCTGCCGGTCGGCATCCACGTGTTTACCTCGGCGATCTACCAGGCGGTGCACCGCTACCCGAGCCAGATCGGGCTCGCCTCGGCGTACGGGATGACGCTCCTCGTGATCACCTCGATCGGCGTGTACTTCGTGTCGCGGCTCTCCAGCCAGGGCGGCAAGTACGCGACCATGACGGGCAAGGGCTTCCGGCCGCGCCGGATCGACCTCGGCCCCTGGCGCTGGGCCGCCGCCGCGGTCTTCATGGTGTATTTCCTGCTGATCGTGGTGCTGCCCTTCGCGGTGCTGCTGTGGTCCTCGTTCCAGAAGTTCTACGCGATTCCTTCCTGGCAGGCACTGCACAACCTCACGCTCGACCCGTACCGCTTCATCTTCGCCTACCCGAACCTAGGGCGCACCGTGTGGAACACCGTGCTGCTCTCCTTCGGCAGCGCGACGCTGATCATGCTGGTGACTTCGGTCATCTGCTGGATCGTCGTCAAGACGAAACTCCCGGGACGCTGGCTACTCGACAACGTCGCCTCGCTCCCCATGGTCTTCCCCGGCCTCGTCCTCGGCCTGGCTATCATGATCTTCTATCTTAACGTCGACGTCGGCGTCTACGGGACCCTGTGGATCATGTTCATCGCCTACGTGACCCGCTTCATGCCCT
>JBGQKQ010000161.1:0-6537 GCA_041499655.1 Gammaproteobacteria bacterium | reverse complement strand
GCTTTGTCAAACGTGTTCCCCCGGCTGTCGCAGGCGCGGCGACGTTCGTCGCCTTCGCCGCGCTCGGCTTCGCCTGGGCCGCAGCCCTCGCGCACTGGCGGCTCGCCGACCGGCTCGATCCCGAGCTCGAGGGGCGCGACGTGGTCGTGACCGGCGTCGTCGCCAGTCTGCCGCAGCCCTTCGAGCGCGGTGTGCGCTTCGACTTCGATGTCGAGAGTCCGGATACACGGGTGCCGCGGCACGTCTCGCTTTCTTCCTACGGCGGGTTTGCCGTGGGCGATGCCGAGGGCGCGCTCGCGGTGCGGCCCGGAGAGCGCTGGCGCTTTGTGGTGCGGCTGCGGAGGCCGCACGGCGCCGTCAACCCTCACGGCTTCGATTACGAGGCCTGGCTGCTCGAGCGCGGCATTCGCGCGACCGGCTACGTGAGAGCGCCGGGGCGGCGCGGGGACGGCGCGGCGCCCGAGCGTCTGGACACCCTGGTCCCGCAGCTGCCTTATCTCGTCGACAGGCTGCGCGAAGCGGTGCGGCAGAAGATCCTGGCCGCGCTCCCGGATCATCCCTACGCGGGCGTGCTGATCGCGCTCGCTATAGGCGACCAGCGGGCGATCGACGCCGGGCAGTGGCAGTTGTTCGCGCGCACCGGCGTTTCGCACCTGATGTCGATCTCGGGCCTTCATGTGACCATGGTCGCGGGTTTGTTCGCGGCGCTCGTGTCTTTCTGCTGGCGGCGCAGCGAGCGGCTGGCGCTCGCGCTGCCCGCGCAGAAAGCCGCCGCGCTCGCGGGCTTTTTCGGCGCGTTCGCCTATTGCCTCGTCTCCGGATTCGCCGTTCCCGCCCAGCGCACGCTCTACATGGTCGGTGTGGTCGCGGCCGCGCTCTGGCTCGGGCGGGCGACCAGCGCCTCGCGGGTGCTCGCCGCGGCGCTCCTCGCCGTGCTGGTGCTCGATCCCTGGGCGGTCCTGTCCCCGGGCTTCTGGCTCTCGTTCGCCGCGGTCGCCGTGATCTTCCACGTGAGCACCGGACATACCGCCAAGCCGCATTGGCTCGCGCAGTGGGGCAGGGTGCAGTGGGCGGTCACCGTGGGGCTCGCGCCCCTGATGCTGGTGCTGTTCCAGCAGGTGTCGCTCGTCTCTCCGCTTGCCAACGCGGTCGCGATCCCGCTCGTCAGTTTCGTCGTCACCCCGCTCGCGCTTCTCGGCGCGATACTTCCCTTCGATGTGCCCCTGGTTTTGGCGCACGCGTTCCTCGAAGCGCTGATGGCGCTGCTCGCCTGGCTCGCGGCGCTGCCGCTCGCGCTGTGGCAGCAGCACGCGCCCGTGCCCTGGACCGTGCCGCTCGCACTGCTCGGCATTGCATGGATGCTGCTGCCGTGGGGCTTTCCGGCGCGTTGGCTCGGCGCAATGCTCGCGCTGCCGTTGTTCACCGTACTGCCCCCCGCGCCGGCGGCGGGCGAGCTGTGGATCACCGTGCTCGACGTGGGGCAGGGGCTGGCCGTGCTCGCGCGCACGCAGAAGCACGCGCTGCTCTATGATGCCGGCCCGGCTTTCGGCGCTTTTGCCGACAGCGGCAACCGGATCATCCTCCCGTATCTGCGCGGCGAAGGCATCGCGCGGCTCGACGCGCTGGTCGTGTCCCACGACGACCGCGACCATTCGGGCGGTGCGGCCTCGGTGCTCGAGGGGATGCCGGTCGCCGCGCTGTGGTCCTCGCTTCCCGCGGACCACGCGCTCGTCGCCGCGCGCGAGTCGCACCCCTGCGTCGCGGGGAGCGGCTGGGAGTGGGACGGGATCGTTTTTGAATTGCTCCACCCGGACGCGGAGGCGGCCCCGGGGCGCGCCAATAACCGCAGCTGCGTGCTGAGGATTGCGGCGCCCGGAGGCCGGGTACTGCTCACCGGGGACATTGAGCGCGCCGCCGAGCGCGAGCTCCTGCGGCGCGCCCCCCGGCTTCTTGCAGCGGATGCGCTGCTCGTGCCGCACCATGGCAGCGCGACCTCGTCCAGCCCGGAATTCGTCAGGGCGGTTGCGCCGCGCTACGCGGTGTTCACGGTCGGCTATCGCAACCGCTTCGGCCATCCGCGCGAGGAGGTCCTCGGGCGCTACCGGGACGCCGGAAGCACGCTGCTGCGCACCGATACCGGCGGCGCGGTCGAGATCCGCTTCGCGCAGGGAGCTTCGCGGATCGAGCTGCAGCGCGAGCGGGCGCATCGCTATTGGCACGAGTCCTGAGCGGCTATACTCCGGGGCGGAGAAACCGGCTTGAGTCTCGTTGCAACGATTACGGTGAGCGGGGACCCGCAGCTGCTGCGGGAGTACCGTGGCCAGGTGAATCGCCTTCTGGACGAAGAAGGGGATTCCTATCGCGAGCTGCACACTCCCGAGCGCCTGGAGTATGAATTCAGGCCTCATGCAGGTATTCCCTTCCCGCCTTTCGTTTCGGCTTCGCAGGCTTTTCCGGATCTGACCGTCGAGGTGCAATGGAGCGAGTCCGCCGTGGGAAGGCGCGGCCGCGCGATCATCCGCAACGGCGTGCTCGCCGAGCAGGCAGCACAGTCCCATGCGCCCGGTGGCGAAGTCATGCACGAGGTGCGCGCCGGCGCCGACGGCAGGCTCGAGCTCGCGGTGAGCTGCGCGCGCTGGCGCGAGTTCTGGCACGGCTACGTGATCACCGCGGACCAGCATGCTTTCTTCCGTCTTGCGGGCTTGGCGAAATCGGGCGAGCTCCTGGCTTCGGACGGAGTGAACCCCGAATGGGCGGAGCGCTGGAGAATCGAGTCGGGCGAGGCGGCCTATGTCGAGCTTGCGCCCCGCGAGCCGATCCCGCAGGACGAGCTGCGCGAGCTGGACCGGCTCGCTCAGGAATTCTCGCGGGAATGGGTCTGGTTCGAGGAAAGCCCGCCCGAGGAGACCGCGGTCGAGCGCCGGCGCTACGAGGCTTACGGATATCCGGTGCGGGCGGCGAATCTGCGCTCGGAAAAGCTGCACGCGGTTCTTCGCCCGGACCACGGCCGCCTCGCGTTCGGGTCCTTCGCGGAGGACGCGCGCTGGATCCCGGAGGTGCTGGGGCGCTGCTGGTTGCGAGAGAAAATGAGCGAGACGAAATGAGCGAGCCCTTCCGCCGCGGAAGGATCCAGTTCGCCGGCCCGCGCCGCATGGCCTACATCGAATGGGGCGAGCCGGACGCGAAGACTCTGGTGTGCGTTCACGGCCTCACGCGCTGCGCCCGCGACTTCGACTTTCTGGCCCCGGAAATGGCGCGTCGCGGCTACCGCGTGATCTGCCCCGACGTCGCCGGGCGCGGCGACTCGGACTGGCTGAAGGATCCGATGGACTACGCCGCGCCGACGTACGCCAAGGACATGCTGATGCTGATGGCGCACCTGAAGCTGGAGTCGGTGCACTGGTTGGGGACTTCGCTCGGCGGCCTCATCGGCATGGCGATTGCCGCGATGCCCGAATCGCCGATCCAGAAGCTCGCGCTGAACGACGTCGGGCCGGTGCTGACGGTGGCTGCGCTGCAGCGCATCGCCGCCTACCTCGGAAAATGGCCGCCGCTCCCGACGATCGAGGCTGCGGAGCAGTTCGTGCGCGCCGTCAGCGCCTCCTTCGGCCCGCATACCGACTCCGAGTGGCGGTTTCTCACCGAGCACGTGGTGCGCAGGAACGCCGACGGGTCGCTGCGCATGCACTACGACCCGGCGATCGCGGTGCCCTTCAACTCCGAGATGCCGGCCAAAGACGTCGAGCTGTGGAAGTTCTACGACGAAATACGCTGCCCGACGCTGGTGCTGCGCGGCGAGCAGTCGGACCTGCTCACCCGCGACACCGTCGCGCAGATGGCGGCTCGCGGCCCCCGCGCAAAGGCCGTCGAGATCCCGGGCGTGGGGCACGCGCCCACGCTGATTCACGCGGACCAGATCGCGATCGTGCGGGATTTTCTGCTGGCAGCCTGATGGACGCGCGAATCGGCGCTTGCGGCATCGTGCTGCTCGCCGTGCTGCTGCCGCGGACGCTGCTCGCGGCGGGTGACGCCGACTACGCGAAATGCCGGGACATCCAGGACGACAAGGAGCGCCTCGCGTGCTTCGACGCCGTGGATCAGGCGAAGAATGGCCCGCCGGCGAGCTATCTCGAGCGCCACTGGAAGCTCGGGCCGGGCGACAGGCGCATCAGCATCGACGACGTCCAGCCCCACCGTCCCACTTACCTGCTGGTCGGCAAATGGACCAACCACGCGAACACCGAGCCGTCGAGCCCGTCGCCCGACCACACGGTTCCGGCGCCGATCCCGTTCAACAACGATGAGCTGTCGTTCCAGCTGAGCTTCAAATCGGAGCTGGTGTCGCGGCACGAGTTCGACCAGAAATTCCTCGGCCTGAGCAGCCTGCGCCTGTGGTTCGCGTATACGCAGCGGTCCTTCTGGCAGGTGTATACGCCGCGCCTGTCGCGCCCCTTCCGCGAGACCGACTACGAGCCCGAGGCAATCCTCACCTTCAGCACCGGGAATCCCGACGACGGCTGGAAGCTGCTCAACCTCGGCTTCGTGCATCAGTCGAACGGCAGGTCGCTACCCCAGTCGCGCAGCTGGAACCGCCTCTACGCCCAGGGCGGGTGGGAATGGGGACGGCTTTCGGTGCTCGGGCGCGCCTGGTGGCGGATCCCGGAAAGCACGGAGAAAGACGACAACCCGGACATCCAGGACTACCTTGGCCACGGCGACGTCGCGCTGCGCTGGGGCTTCGACAACGACAAGTCGGTGTCGCTCCTGCTGCGACGCTCGTTCGACACCGGCCGGGGATTTGCGCAAATCGACTGGACCAGCCGGAAGCTGGCCGGAGCGGCGCGCGTCTACATCCAGGCGACCTCGGGCTACGGCGAGAGCCTGATCGACTACAACTTCAGGCAGAACACCATCGGGGTCGGGTTCGCCTACGGCGGCTAGCGAACTAGCGCGGCCACAGCCAGCCGAAGGCTCCCGCGGTGATGAGGGCGTAGGCCAGTCCGTCGACCGTCGACTTGAACGTCGTGTTCCACGAGCGGCTGTACCAGATCGACATCGGCCAGATCGCGGCGGCGTAGGCCATGAAGGCCGAGGCGCCGACCAGCTGGAAAACGCGCAGGTACGGCGCGCCCGAAGGCAGCGCGCGGGAAGCGACGTACCCCGCGAAGAGCCCGATCACCGCGCAGAAGATGAACCACTGCACCAGGTACTTTCCCATGCCGGGCATGCCGTTGGGCCGCACCGTGACGATCATTACCGGCCCCCTGCTCATCTTGTCCTTGAATGCCGGCGATTTCATCTCCTCCGCGCCGGAGCAATGCGGAAGCGTGTAGTCGCCCGGCGGAATGGCGAGCGGGCGCAGCGCGTCCATTGCCTTGTCCTCGTTGGGCATCTTCAGATAGTCGTTGCGGTGCCAGGGGAGGAACATGTGGATCACGGTGCTCGCGATGAATACGAGGACCGCCGAGACGAGGATGGGAAGCCAGAGCGAGGAAAGTGCCGTCATGGGAGCCTCCTTTTCAAGAACAGCGAACGCAATATTACATGCTGCCGGCCGCCGGATCCTGTTTGTAGAACAGCGCGAGCTGGGCATACAGTTCCGGCCAGTCGCGCGCGAGCACGGCCGACTCGGTGAAGAAGGCTTCGCTCATCACCGCGAAGAACTCGGCCGGGTGCTCGGCGGCATAGGGGTCGATGAAGGTCGGTTCGCCCGAGTCGACCTCGGCGCAGAAGCGGTCATAGCCTTCCTTCAGCGCCTTGCGCCACGCGGACGCATCCATGCCGTCGCGGGCAGCCGGGTAGTCCGCGTCGCCCCCGCCGTCCATGTGTATCTTGTGAGCGAACTCGTGGATGACGACGTTGTAGCCGCGCTCGGCCATCCCCACGTCTTCCCATGACAGGATCACCGGCCCGCCCGGCCAGGCTTCGCCCGCAAGCTCTTCATCGAAAGTGTGGACCACGCCGTCCTCGTCGACTTCTTCCTTCTGCACGCGGAATTCGCCCGGGTAGACGACGACCCCGACCCAGCCCTCGTAGACGTCGAGGCCCAGGTTGAGTATCGGCAGGCACGCCTGCGCCGCGATGGACAGGCGCACGTCGTCGGTGAGTTGCAGGCCGTGGGCGCCGTGCATCTCTTTTTCCGCGAGGAAGAGAACGACGAGCCGTTTCAGCCGAACGGTGTCTTCCTCCGGTAATCCCCGCAGGAACGAGAGCTTGGCCGCCACCCGTTTCCACAAGGCCCCGTCGAGACGGGCGCTTTTCAGCGTCCGCTTGCGGCGCCACTCGCGCAGGAAACCCATGCTTCAGCGCCTGGACGTGAGCACCACGCCACCCAGCACCAGGGCGAATCCCGCGAGGTGGTAGGCACGCAGCGGCTCGCCGAGGAAAATCACCGCGAACAGGATGCCGAATACCGGGATCACCGGGTTGAAGAATCCGACGACGTTGGGCCCGAGGGCGGCCACCGCCTGGTTCCAGCAGATGTAGGCGACGATCGACGGGAAGATCGCGAGATACGCGATCGTGGCGACGGCTGTG
>JBGQKQ010000160.1:0-6538 GCA_041499655.1 Gammaproteobacteria bacterium | reverse complement strand
CTCGGCCAGCGCGGTCTGGTTCTGGGCGGGGGCGCGGCCAGCTTTGCCTGCTACTCCCTCGCCATGCTGACCCCGCTCTGGGGCGTGTTCATCGCCTGCACCATCGGCCTGGGCTTCTCCTTTTACATGCTGCACAACACCGTGCAGGTCAAGGCGATCGAGATGGCGCCCGAGGCGCGTGCCACGGGGCTCGCCCTGTATTCCTCGGCCTGGGCGCTGGGACAGGCGGCGGGCGTCGCGGCGATGGGGCTGGCGGTGACTTTCGCCGGTTACCGGCCGGCGATCATCGTCTTCGGGGCGGGCTACTTCGCGCTTGGGCTGTGGATGAGAAAGAACCTGGGCAAGCTCTAGGGAAATGCGCCCGGGGAATACCGCTATAATCCGCGCATCGTCCCGCGTCCGCCGGCATCCAAGAGAGTCCCCATGAATACCCGCGATGCAACGCTCGCGAAAGTCCGCGAACTGACCCACTTTATCGGCGGCAAGCACGTCAAGGGGGAGAGCGGTCGCTTCGGCGACGTGTTCAACCCCACCCTGGGCGCGCTTTCGTCGAAGGTGCCCCTCGCCTCGAAAGCGGAGATGGAGCGCGCGATCGCGACCGCGAAAGAGGCCTTTGCCGGCTGGGCCGAGACCTCGCCGCTCGCCCGGGCGCGGGTGATGTTCCGCTTCAAGGAGCTGATCGAGCGGCACATGGACGAGCTGGCACTGTTCATCTCGAACGAGCACGGCAAGGTGCTCTCCGACGCGAAGGGCTCCGTTCAGCGCGGCCTGGAAGTGGTCGAGTTCGCCTGCGGGATCCCGCATCTGATGAAGGGCGAATACTCCGACAATATCACGGCCGGCATGGATCTGTACTCGATTCGCCAGCCGCTCGGCGTGTGCGCGGGCATCACGCCCTTCAACTTTCCCGCGATGGTGCCGATGTGGATGTTCCCCATGGCGATCGCGTGCGGCAACACCTTCATCCTCAAGCCCTCCGAGAAAGACCCGTCCTGCCCCTTGCGGCTCGCCGAGCTGATGCTCGAGGCGGGCGCGCCCCCGGGCGTGCTGAACGTAGTGAACGGCGACAAGGAGGCGGTCGACACGCTGCTCACCGACCCGCGAGTTGCCGCGGTGAGCTTCGTCGGCTCGACGCCGATCGCCAGGTACGTGTTCGCCACCGGCTCGGTCAACGGCAAGCGGGTGCAGGCGCTGGGCGGCGCTAAGAACCACATGGTGGTGATGCCCGATGCCGACATCGAGGTCGCCGCCGAAGCGCTGATGGGCGCGGCCTACGGTTCGGCGGGGGAGCGCTGCATGGCGGTTTCGGTTGCAGTGCCGGTCACCGACCGAACGGCCAACGAGCTGATCGAGGCGATGACGCCGAGGATCAGAAAGCTCAAGATCGGCCCCTCGACCGACAACGCCTCCGAGATGGGACCGCTGGTGACCCGCGAGCACCGCGACAAGGTGAAAGGCTACGTCGATCTGGGCGTGAAAGAGGGCGCGAGCCTGGTTGTGGACGGGCGGGATTTCCGCGTTCCCGATCAGCCGAACGGTTTCTTCCTGGGCGGGAGCCTGTTCGACAAGGTGCGCGCCGACATGCGCATCTACAAGGAGGAAATCTTCGGCCCGGTGCTGTCGGTGGTGCGCGCGAAGACCTTCGAGGAGGCGCTCGCGCTGCCCTCCGATCACGAATACGGCAACGGTGTGGCGATTTTCACGCGTAACGGCGACGTCGCGCGCAACTTCACGCACAAGGTGAACTGCGGCATGGTCGGGATCAACGTGCCGATTCCGGTGCCGCTTTCGTTCCACAGCTTCGGCGGCTGGAAGAGCTCGATCTTCGGCGACATGAACCAGCACGGACCCGAGGGCGTGCGCTTCTACACGCGCATCAAGACCGTGACCGCGCGCTGGCGCGAGGGCGTCAACCCCGGCGCGAATTTTGGAATGCCTTTGATGAAGTGACGAAATGAGCGCAAGCACATTTCGTCATCCCGAGGAGCGGTTGCATCGCGACGAGGGATCTCCTACGGCACGATTTCCCGCCGCGAGATCCCTCGCTGCGCTCGGGATGACAACGAGGGCGTAAGCAGCGTGGTCAATCTTCACGACATCCGCTATCTGCGGATAGGCACGCCGAACCTCGAAGCAGCGGTCGACTTCGCGACGAAGATCGTCGGGCTGGAGCTCGCGGGGCGGGAAGGCGGGGCCGCCTACTTCCGCAGCGACAAGGCCGCAGTGCGCGGCGACACGCGCGACCATACCCTGGTCTATTTCGAGGGCGACCCCTCCGATCACGTCGTGGGCTTCGACCTGAAGAACCGCGAGGACTTCGACCGCGTCGGAGCCGAGATCGAAAAGGCCGGCCACCCCGTGCGCTACGGAACGAAGGGCGAATGCGAGCAGCGCCGGGTGCAGCAGTTTCTCGCTTTCCAGGACCCGAGCGGCAACAACATCGAGCTGGTGGTGCGTCCCTACCACAGCGGCGAGCCCACCTTCCCTTCGCGCGACGCCGGCATCACGCATTTCAGCCATATCGGCCTGCGCACCTCGAACGCGCCGCGCGACGAGGCGTTCTGGACGAACCTCCTGAACGCGCGTGTGTCGGATTGGATCGGCGAAGCGCCGCTGCTGCGCGTGAACACGGTCCATCACACGCTCGCGCTGTTCCCGTCGCCTCACCCGGGCGTGCAGCACATCAACCACCAGGTCGAGGACTTCGACGACGTGATGCGCTCGTACTATTTTCTGAGGGAGAAGGGCGTGAGAATCGTCTTCGGGCCCGGCCGCCATCCGTCGTCCTCCGCCTGTTTCCTGTACTTCGAAGGCCCGGACAAGATGGTGTACGAGTACTCGGTCGGGGTGAAGCATATCCTTCCCCAGGAAGAGGCGGGCTACCGGCCGCGGCAATTTCCGTTCGCGCCCGAATCGTTCTGCATGTGGGGCTCGCGGCCTGACATTCCGGAGTTTCGCGCAGACCAGAAGGACAAGAAGCCGCCGCTGAAGACCGTGGCCTGAACCAGCAGCCTGGAGTCCGCTTTTCACCCGAAGATGGAGCAGCAGCAGATCATCGTGCGCAAAATGGCGCGGGCGCTCGCCCGCGCGGGCCTGGTCACGGCGTTCGGCCATTGCAGCATGCGCCTGGACGGGAAATCCTTTCTGGTGTGCGCGGCCAAGCCCATGGGACTCATCGGGCCGGGCGAACCGGGCACAGTGATATCGACCGAGGCCCCGCTGCCCGAAGGCGTTCTCGGCGAAGTCCGGATGCACCAGCAGATCTACAAGCGCCGCGCCGAGATCAAGGCGATCTGTCGCTTCATCTCGTCCAGCGTGGTGACGCTGGCGGCGCTCGGTCTGACGCCCAGGGCGCGGCACGGGCAGGGCGCGCATTTCTATCCCCAGGTGCCGTTCTGGGCCGACCCGGGGCTGATCCGCAACGATCCCGCGGCGGTCGGCGTGGCCGAGACCATGGGCGGGGCGCCGGCGGTCGTCGTCAGCGTGAACGGCGCGGTGACCGGCGCCGAGACACCGCAGCAGGCGGTGGCGCTCGCCGTCTTCCTCGAGGACGCGGCGCGGGTGGAACTCGCGGCGCTCTCCGCGGGGCTTGCCGACAAGGCGCCGCGCATGGACGAGGAGCAGGCCAGAACCAGAGCGACCTGGCAGGGGCGCATCGCCGAGCGGATGTGGGATCATCTGACCGCGAACGATCCGGAGTAGGCCGGCCTTGAGAGGAGGACTCATGCACCGTCTGAAAAGACTCGCGATACTGAGCGTGGGTGTCATGCTCGTCTCGTGCGCAGGGAACCCGTCCGCGCTGCGCGCGCCGGCTTCGCCGAAGGCATCGGTCACTCCGCCTCCGGCTCCACCCCTCAAGACCGTCAACCTCATCGTCTTCCCGGGCGGTTTCAACTGGCCGATCTGGGTCGCGAACGAGAAAGGCTTCTTCGCGAGGAATGGGATCGAGGTGAAGATCACGCCGACGCCGAGCTCGGTGTTCCAGCTCACCAACCTCATCGACGGTAAATTCGACATCGCGATGACTGCGATCGACAACCTGATCGCCTACCGCGAGGGGCAGGGCGAGGTGCCCAAGCCGGGCCCCGACCTGTTCGCCTTCATGGGTGGCGACAACGGTTTCCTGCGCCTGGTGACCGTGCCCGAAGTCAGCAACTACCGGCAGCTGCGCGGTAAGACGCTGTCGGTGGACGCCCTCACCACCGGCTACGCTTTCGTCCTGTTCGAAATCCTGGAGCGCAACAAGATGCGCATGGGCAAGGACTACAAGGTCGTGACCGCGGGGGGCGTGCTGCAGCGCTTCCAGGCGCTCATGGAAAAGAAACATTCCGGCACGCTGCTCTTGTCTCCCTTCGAAGTGCAGGCGGAGGAGAAGGGGTTCCACCGGCTTGCCAACGCGACCGACGTGCTCGGGCGCTATCAGGGCCTGGTCGGCGGTGCGCGCAAGAGCTGGGCCGAGCAGAACAGCGACGCCGTGGTCGGCTACATCCGCGCGTTCAGCGACGCGGTCGACTGGCTCTACGATCCCTCGAACCGCGACGACGCGATCGCGATCCTCCTCAAGAACCTCCCGAACGCGACGCCCCAGTCGGCGCTCGTTGCCTACGGAATCCTGCTGAATCCGGTCGACGGCTTCCAGAAGAAGGCCAAGATCGACCTCGAGGGCGTGAAGACGGTGCTCGTACTGCGCTCGAAGTACGGAAAGCCGCACAAGACGCTGAAGGACCCGGCGCTGTACTACGATCCGAGCTTCTACGAAGCGGCGATGTTCAAGTGACGCCGGAAGGAGTGAACGCATGACGACCATCACGGTGAACGGCAGGCAGCACGAGGTGGCGGCGGCACCCGACACGCCGCTCCTGTACGTGCTGCGCAACGAGCTGGAGCTGAACGGGCCGAAATTCGGCTGCGGTCTCGCGCAGTGCGGGGCATGCACCGTGCACGTCGACGGCAAGCCGTTGCGCTCCTGCTCGGTGCCGGTTTCATCCGTGAAAGGCAAGGTCACGACCATCGAGGGCCTGGGAACGCCGGAGAAGCCGCACCCGTTGCAGGCGGCGTTCGTCGCCGAGCAGGCGGCGCAATGCGGCTACTGCATCAACGGCATGATCATGACTGCGAGCGCTTTCCTCGCGCAGAATCCCAAGCCGAGCGATCAGCAGGTCCGCGCCGCGCTCGACGGCAACCTGTGCCGCTGCGGGACGCACATGCGAATACTGCGGGCGGTGCGACGTGCCGCAGGGGGTGCCGCGTGAACATCGACCGCCGCGAATTCCTCAGGGGCGCCGGCGCCCTGGTTATCTCTTTCAGTATTCCGGAGTGGGCATTCGCCCAGGGACAACCCGATCCGAAGCTGCAGCAGATCGACGCCTGGCTCGCGGTCGGAGTTGATGGCCAGGTCACGGTGTTCTGCGGAAAAGTGGAACTGGGGACGGGCGTGCAGACCGCGCTGGCGCAGATCGTCGCCGAAGAGCTCGACGTTGCTTTCGGCCGGGTTTTCATGCTCATGGGCGACACGGCGCTCTGTCCCAACCAGGGGCCGACGGTCGGCAGCCAGACCATTTACCGCGCGGGTCCGCAATTGCGGCAGGCCGCCGCCGAGGCGCGCCTGACTCTTGTTCAACTCGCCGCCTCGGCGCTCGGCGCGGGTGCCGAACAGTTGACCGTGAAGGACGGGATGGTCTCCGCTCCCCAGGGCAAGAACGTTTCCTACGCCGAGCTGGTCGGCGGGAAAAAGATCAGCCGCACGTTCTCCGGCGCCGCCAAACCCAAGTCGCCCGACAGGCACGCCATCGTCGGTCAGCCGGTTCCGCGCGTCGAGCTCCCAGGCAAGGTCTTCGGCACCCATGCCTACGTTCAGAACCTGCGCATGCCGGGCATGCTCCACGGACGCGTAGTGCGGCCACCCATGCCGGAGGCCCGGCTCGAGCGCGTCGATGAAGCCTCGGTGAAATCGCTTCCCGGGAACGTGCGGGTGGTAGTCAAGGGAAATTTCGTCGGTGTCGTCGCCGACCGCGAGGAGCAGGCGATACGCGCGGCGCGCGCCCTCAAGGTGCAGTGGACGCAGGGCGTCGAGCTGCCGAGGATGGAGGACATGCCCGCCTTCACGCGCGCGACCCCGAGCCGCGAGCGCGTGCTGGCCGCCAACGGCGGCGTCGATGCGGCGCTCGCCACGGCGTCGAAGACACACAAGGCCCAGTACTACGTCCCCCACCAGATGCATGCCTCGATCGGCCCGTCCTGCGCGGTCGCCTCGGTCACCGCCGAGGGTGCGACGCTGTGGTCGCCGACGCAGAGCTCATTCAATCTGCGCGACGCGGTCGCCCTAATCCTCGGGATGCCGCGCGACAAGGTTCGTCTGGTCTGGGTCGAGGGCTCGGGCTGCTACGGCCACAACGGCGCGGACGACGCCACCGCCGACGCGGCGTTGATGTCGCAGGCGCTGGGCAAGCCGGTGCGCGTGCAGTGGATGCGCCACGACGAGCACGGCAACGAGCCCAAGGGCGTGGCGATGGTGATGGAGGTGGCGGGCGGCCTCGAT
>JBGQKQ010000159.1:0-6601 GCA_041499655.1 Gammaproteobacteria bacterium | reverse complement strand
GCTCTACATGAAGCTCAACCAGGACAAGCTGCCGCCCGGCGTGAAGGTCGAGGTCATCACGCGGGACGACGGCGGCCCCAACCCCGACAAGGCCAAGCAGCTGTCGCAGGAACTGATCGTGCGCGACAAGGTCCAGTTTCTCGCCGGAATGACCTGGACGCCCAACGCGATGTCCTCCGCTCCGCTCTCGACCGAAGCGAAGGTGCCCATGGTGATCATGAATGCCGGCACCTCCGTCATCACCACCATGTCTCCCTACATCGTAAGGCTGTCCTTCACGCTGTGGCAGTCGAGCCTTCCGATGGGCACCTGGGCTGCCAAGAGATTCAAGACCGCGTACATTGCCGTCAGCGATTTCGGCCCCGGCCACGACGCTCAAGCCGCCTTCACCAAGGGTTTCACCGACGGCGGAGGCAAGATCGTGGGCGAGGTCCGCATCCCGCTCGCGAACCCGGACTTCATCCCCTTCATGCAGCGCGCCAAGGACGCCAAGCCGGACGCGATCTTCGGCTTCGTGCCCGCCGGGAAGCAGGCGACCGCGATCATGAAGGCTTACGGCGAACTCGGCCTGGACAAGGCCGGCGTGAAGTTCATCGGACCGGGCGACATCACCACCGACGAAGAGCTGGCGAACATGGGTGACGTGCCGCTGGGCGTGCTCACGGTGTTCCACTACTCGGCCGCGGCCGACCGCCCCGCAAACAAGGCGTTCATTGCCGCCTGGCACAAGGAGTATGGAGCGAACTCCACACCGAGCTTCATGTCGGTGGGCGCCTGGGACGGGATGGACGCGATCTATTACGCGATCCGCGAACAAAAGGGCAAGGTCGATCCGGACCGGACGATGGAGCTCTTCAAGCAATACAAGAACGCGGACAGCCCGCGCGGGCCCATCTCGATCGATCCGGAGACCCGCGACATCGTCCAGAACGAGTACCTGCGCGAAGTGCGCAAGGTCGGCGGCCGGCTCGTGAACGTCGAGCTGGAGACGGTACAGACCGCCGTCAAGGATCCCTGGAAGATCATCAACAACAAGAAATAGCTCGGGAGACCGGCCCCCCGCGCCACGCCCGACGTGCCGCGGGGGTTTGTTTATCTGCACCTGACACAGTTTCAGGGAGACGCATTCAGTGCAGGCGGTACTCGCATCGGTGGTGAGCGTCGCGTTTCACGGCGCGGCGCTCGGCATGATCCTCTACGTGATCTCGGTGGGCCTGTCCGTGACGATGGGCCTGATGGGATTCGCCAATCTCGCCCACGGCGTGTTCGCCATGGCGGGCGGGTACGTTCTTACCACCGCGATTTCCCGCTTCGGCGTGCCTTTTCCCCTGGCCCTGGCGCTTGCCTTCGTGGTCGTGGGGGCGGCGAGCATCGTGCTCGAGCGCCTGCTCTATTCGCGGCTCTACACCGCGAGCGATCTCGAGCAGGTGCTGTTTACTATCGGCCTGATCTTCATCGCCGTCGCCGTGGCGCGATTCATCTACGGCACCCTGCAGCAGCCGGTGGTGCTGCCCGAGTATTTGAAGGGCCAGTTTTCCCTGCTCGGCCGTGACTTCCCCACCTACCGGGTGTTCATCATCGGATTCAGCGCGGTGATGGTGGGCCTTCTGTGGTTCGGGGTCGAGCGCACGCGCTGGGGTGCGATGGTGCGCGCGACGGTGGACAACCGCGCGATGGCGCAGTCGGTCGGGATCGATACCAGGCGCCTGTTCACCCTTACCTTCGCCCTGGGAAGCGGGCTCGCCGGCCTGGGCGGCGGGTTGGGGGCGGAGATCATCGCGATCCAGCCAACGTATCCATTCGAGAACCTCGTCTACTTCCTGGTCGTGGTCGCGGTGGGGGGGCTGGGCAGCCTGCGCGGACCTTTCGTCGCGGCGCTCCTGATTGGCATCGCGGACACGGCGTGCAAGTACTGGCTGCCCCAGTTCGGCGCCTTCCCCATCTACGTCGCCACCATCGCGATCCTGCTGTGGCGGCCCGCGGGATTGTTCGGACGGCACGCATGAGCACTCACGCCGGAGGCTACAGCGCCGATCCCCGCATCCGCCGCATCGAGTGGCTGCCGTGGATCGTCGCGCTCGCGGCCTTCTTCCTGCTGCCGGAATACCTGTCGCTCGGCGCGCGCATCCTGATCTACATCCTCTACGCGCTGTCACTCGATCTGATCGTCGGCTATGCCGGAATCATCACGCTGGGCCACAGCGCCTATTTCGGCCTGGGCGCCTACGTCGCGGGAATTCTCGCGGCGAAGGCCGGCGTCACCGATCCGATGGTCCAGCTCGCGGCCGCCGCGGCGGCCGGCGCCCTTCTCGGCCTGCTCACCGGCGCCATCATCCTGAGGACCCGCGCGCTGACGCTGCTCATGCTCACGCTCGCGATCACCTCGGTCCTGCTCGAGATCGCCAACAAGGCTTCGACGCTCACCGGCGGAGCCGACGGCCTCTCCGGCGTCGTCATCGCGCCGATTCTCGGCCTGTTCAGGTTCGACATCTACGGCAAGACGGCGTACCTCTATTGCCTCCTGGTGCTGCTCATCGGCTGGTTCCTGGTGAGAAAGATAATCTACTCACCCTTCGGGACTTCGCTCACCGGGGTGCGCGAAAACAGCCTGCGCATGCACGCCATCGGCGCGCCGGTCTACTGGCGCCTGGTCCTGGTGTATACGCTCTCCGCCACCGTTGCAGGCGTCGCCGGAGGGCTGATCACGCAGACCAACCAGTTCGTCGGCCTCAACGTGCTTTCCTTCGAGTCGGCGGGCGAGTTGCTGGTGATGCTGATCCTCGGGGGTGTCGGGCGCATCTACGGAGCGTTCGTCGGACCCGTGGTGTACCTCGTCGCCCAGGACCTGCTCGCCAAGCAGTTTCCCGAGTACTGGTACTTCGGAATCGGGACCATGCTGGTGCTGGTGGTCATGTTCGCGCGAGGCGGAATCCTCGGAATCCTCGATGGACTGATCGCAAGAATGCGGAGGAAAGCGTGAACCCCGTCCTGGAGACGCGCGCGCTGTGCAAGTCCTTCGGCGCGCTCACCGTGGCGGACAGGATCGATTTCCGCCTCGAGCCCGGCGCGCGTCATGCACTGATCGGCCCGAACGGCGCCGGTAAGACCACTTTCGTCAACATGCTCACCGGCGTTCTGCCGCCCTCCTCCGGACGGATCGTGCTCGGCGGAGAGGACATCACCGCGCTGGGGCAGGCCAAGCGCGTGAAGCGCGGCCTGGGACGGACGTTCCAGATCAACGCCCTGTTCCGCCGGCTGTCGGTGCTCGACAACGTGGCGCTCGCCGTCGCCGAGCGCCTGGGCGTCGCCCCGAAGATGCTGCGCGCCGCGAACGCTCACACCGACGTGCGCGGCGAAGGGATGGAACTGCTCGCAACCCTGGGACTCGCCGAGGACGCGGGCCAGCGGATTCTCGATCTGCCCTACGGCAAGCAGCGCCTGGTGGAAATCGCGATCGCTCTCGGCCTGAAACCCCGCGTACTGCTGCTCGATGAGCCGGCCGCCGGCGTGCCTTCGCTCGAGTCGCACCGCATCCTCCAGGTGCTGGACAAGCTTCCCAAGGACATCGCCATCGTGATCATCGAGCACGACATGGACCTGGTGTTCCGCTTCGCGCAGCGCATCACGGTGCTGGTGCAGGGCGAGGTGCTGGTCGAAGGCACGCCCGACGAGATCGGGAAGGACAGGCGCGTGCATCAGGTCTATCTCGGCGAGCAACGCCATGCCTGAAGCGCTCCGCCTCAAGGACGTTCGCGCCGGCTACGGCGAGACCGTCGTCATCGAGGAGATCGGGTTTTCTCTCCCCGAGCGCGGCTCCCTCGCGGTCCTCGGGCGCAACGGCGTGGGCAAGACCACCCTGCTTGCCACCATCATGGGCCACACGACTTTCCACGCCGGGAGCATCGAGTACCGCGGCGCGCGGATCGATAAGCTTCCCGTCTACGAGCGCAACCGGCTGGGCGTGGGTCTCGTTCCGCAGACCCGCGACATCTTTCCCTCGCTCACGGTGGAGGAGAACCTCACGGTCGCGGCAAGGCCCGGGCGCTGGAGCCTCGATCGCGTCCACGATCTCTTTCCCCGGCTCGCCGACCGCCGCAAGCACTGGGGCAACCAGATCTCGGGCGGCGAGCAGCAGATGCTCGCCATCGGCCGGGCCCTGATGGGCAATCCCGCGCTGCTCCTCATGGACGAGCCGCTCGAGGGATTGGCCCCGATCATCGTCGAGGTGCTGTTGCAGGCCCTGCAGCGGTTGATCCGCGAGGACTCGCTGGCGGTGGTGCTGGTCGAGCAGCACGCGAAGCTCGCGCTCGAGGTGACGCAGGACGCGGTGGTCCTGAACCGCGGCCGCATCGCCTACAGCGGTTCCAGCGCCGACCTCCTCGCCGACCCGCAGCGCCTCACGAGCCTGGTGATGGCTTGACCCGGCGGCGTTCATGCGGGCCGTCCTCGCTTCCGCACTGGCCATGATCGGCCTCACGCAGGCGCCGCCCTCGGCAGCACAGGACGATCGCGCGCAGGCGCGCTCGCGCATGGTGGCGGAGATCGCTACCATGGCCCGCGAGACCGGGAGCGAAACCGGACGGCCGCGCTTCAGCGACGCGGTGATGGCGGCGATGGGAAAGGTGCCGCGCCACCGCTTCGTGCCTTCCCCGCAGCAGGCGTTCGCCTACGAGAATCGCCCGCTTCCCCTCGGCGACGGCCAGACGATCTCGCAGCCCTACATCGTCGCACTCATGACCGATCTGCTCGATCCGAAAGCTACCGACACGGTGCTCGAGGTCGGCACCGGTTCCGGCTACCAGGCCGCGGTGCTCGCCGAGCTCGTCGCGCGGGTGTACACGATCGAGATCGTCGAACCGCTCGGCAAGCGCGCCGCCGAAGTCCTCCGCGAGCTGGGGTACCGCAACGTCGAGGCGCGCGTGGGAGACGGCTATGGCGGCTGGCCTCAGGCGGCTCCCTTCGATTGCATCATCGTCACCGCGGCGCCGGCGGCGGTCCCGCAGCCCCTGATCGATCAGCTCAAGCCCGGAGGCAGGATGGTGATCCCGGTCGGCGGATCGTTCGAGGTCCAGCAGTTGCTCCTCGTGGAAAAAGGCCCCGACGGAAGTGCCACGACCCGGCGCACGCTGCCGGTGAGATTCGTGCCGTTGACCAGAGAGAGCGGCAGATGACGTGCGGCCGTGGCAAAATAATGCCATGAGAGACTATTGGCTGAGCAAGCTGTTCTTCGACCTTCAGAGTTCTGCCCCGCTCGGCGAGGAGTACCGCGCGGACCGGAAGAAGATTCTTGATCGTTATCCGCTGAAGCCCGAGGTTCGCAAGGCGGTCGAGGGCGACGACGTGGTTTTCCTCGCCTCGCGGGTCAATCCCTACCTGCTGCGCTTCTACTTTGTCGTCACCGGTATGTCCGAGACGGAATTCCTGAAAAGAGTCAGGAACGCCGGGGCTGAAACCGCGGCGCGGTCGAGCCATGGCTAAGCTCGTCGGCGTGTTCGCATCGAGCCACGCGCCGCTCATCATCCGCGGCTGGAAGGACGTGAGCGCGGCCAATCAAGCCAGCCTCACTCGTTCGCTGACCGAGCTCGGAGGCCGCATCAAGGCCGCGAATCCCGACGTGCTCATCGAGATCGCTCCCGATCACTGGGTCAACTTCTTCATCAACAACCTGCCGAGCATCTGCGTCGGGATGGGCGAAGAGCACGACGGCCCGGCCGAGCCGTGGATGAAGGACTGCCCCTACAAGAAGATCAAGGGCCACCCCAAGCTCGCCCACCACATCGTCGAGACGGCGCTCGAGCGCGACTTCGAGCCGTCGATGTCGCACCGCCTGACGCTCGATCACGGCTTCTGCATTCCGCTGTGGCGCGGCGGGCTCGATCCCCTGCCGCCGATCGTGCCGATCATCTTCAACGACCTCGAGCCGCCCTACCCGACGGTCCGGCGCTGCCTGCAATGGGGGACGATGCTCGCCGAAGCGGTACGCACCTACCCGGAGGACATTCGCGTCGCGCTCCTCGCGACGGGCGGCCTGAGCCACTCGATCGGCGAGCCGACGATGGGCGAGATCGACGAGCCCTTCGACCGCGAGTGCATCCGCTATTTCGAGAACGGCGACGAGCGCAAGCTGGTCGACTTCCTGAACGAGCGTCTGCCGACGATCGGCAACGGCGCGGCCGAGATCCGCAACTGGGTCGCCGCTCACGGCGCCGCCGACCGGCACGGTTTCGAGCTGATCGGCTACTGCAACTGCCCCGAGGTGTACGTCGGCTGCGGCTTCGCCTCCTGGAATCTAGGCGCACGCGTTTGAATCACCTGCTCCAGACGACCATCGCTGGCAGCCTGCCCAAGCCGGCGTGGCTCGCCGAACCGAAAAAACTCTGGGCTCCGTGGCTGCTCGAGGGCGCACTGCTCGACGAAGGCAGGCGCGACGCGATGCGGCTGGTGGTCGCCGACCAGGAAGCCGCCGGCATCGACATCGTCACCGACGGCGAGCAGACCCGCCGGCACTTCGTCACCACCTTCATCGAAAGCCTCGAGGGCGTGGACTTCGAGCACAAGCGCACGGTGCGCATCCGCAACCGCTACGACGCGGATGTTCCCG
>JBGQKQ010000158.1:0-6633 GCA_041499655.1 Gammaproteobacteria bacterium | reverse complement strand
GCCTTCCTCGATCTCCTGCCAGTCGTTTTCGGTGATCGTGCCGGCGCGCAGCTCCGCCCAGTACTTGCGCGAGTCGCTGCCCGAGCCGAGCACCTGGCCGTGCCAGTTGCCGCGCAGCATCGGCCCGGCCGGCATGTAGATCGCCGGCAGGCCCATCGAGAGGGCGCCCATCACCAGCGCCGGCGTGGTCTTGTCGCAGCCGCCCATGAGCACGCAACCGTCGGCGGGATAGGAGCGCAGCAGTTCCTCGGTCTCCATCGCGAGGAAGTTGCGGTACATCATGGTCGAGGGCTTCTGGAACGGCTCGGAGAGCGTGATCGCCGGCATCTCGACCGGAAACCCGCCCGCCTGCCACACGCCGCGCTTCACTTCCTCGGCGCGCACCCGGAAGTGCGCGTGGCAGGGATTGATGTCGCTCCAGGTGTTGATGATCGCGATCACCGGCTTGCCGGCGTAGTCGCTCTTGTCGTAGCCCATCTGCGCGGTGCGCGAGCGGTGGTCGAATGTCTTCCGGTCGCCTGCGCCGTACCAACGGTGGCTGCGCAGCTCTTCGGGGCGTTTTCTGGGCATGTTCCGTCTCGCGCGTAATGACACGGCATTCTACCCGCGATATCCTTCGAACCGACATGATCGACAAGATCGCCTCTTCGATCGACGCCGCGCTCGCCGACGTGCGCGACGGCGCGACCGTCCTCGTCGGCGGCTTCGGCGGCGCGGGCGTTCCCGAGGAGCTGGTCGACGCGCTCATCGCTCAAGGAGCGCGGGATCTCACCATCGTCAACAACAACGCCGGGAACGGCGAGGCCGGGATCGCGGCGCTTTTCAAGGCCGGGCGCGTGCGCAAGCTCATCTGCTCGTATCCGCGCCAGGTCGATTCGCATCACTTCCAGGCGGCGTACCGCGCCGGGAAGGTCGAGCTGGAGCTGGTGCCGCAGGGAACGCTGTCCGAGCGCATGCGCGCCGCGGGCGCGGGGATCGGCGCGTTCTACACGCCGACCGGCTACGGGACCGATCTCGCCAAAGGCAAGGAGACGCGGGTCATCGACGGCAAGGGACAGGTGCTCGAATACCCGCTGCACGGCGACGTGGCGCTGGTGAAGGCCGAGCGCGGCGACCGCTGGGGCAACCTCGTGTATCACAAGAGCGCGCGCAACTACGGGCCGACCATGGCGAGCGCGGCGAAGATCACGATTGCGCAGGTGTACGAGATCGCCGAGCTCGGAAACCTCGACCCCGAGTGCATCGTCACGCCGGGGATTTTCGTGACGCGCGTGGTGAGAGTGCCGCGCAAGGGTGGCAAGTGGGCTCCTGCGGCCAGCGTGACGCGCGGGATATCGGGCCGGGCGGCGGCATGAGTTACGCCAAACTCACTCGCGACGAGATCGCCAGGCGCATCGCGCAGGACATCCCGGAGGGCTCGTACGTGAATCTGGGCATCGGCATGCCGACGCTCGTCGGCAACCACCTGCCGAAGGACCGCGAGATTTTCCTCCACAGCGAGAACGGCATTCTCGGGATGGGCCCCGCGCCCGCGCCGGGCGAGGAAGACGGGGACCTCATCAACGCCGGAAAAGAACCCGTGACCTTGCTGACCGGCGGCGCGTACTTCCACCACACCGATTCGTTCGCGATGATGCGCGGCGGGCACCTCGATATTGCCGTGTTGGGTGCGTTCCAGGTCTCCGTCTCCGGCGACCTCGCCAACTGGCACAGCGGGGGCGACGCCATACCGGCGGTCGGCGGCGCGATGGACCTCGCCGTCGGCGCTAAGAGCGTTTGGGTGATGATGGAGCATCTCACCAAGAGCGGAGAATCGAAAATCGTCGCGCGCTGCGCCTATCCGCTGACCGGCATCGGCGTGGTGAAGCGCATCTACACCGATCTCGCGGTGATCGATATCACGCCGCGCGGCCTGGTCGCGAGCCGTCTCGTACCCGGGCTTTCCTTCGACGAGCTGCAGCGCCTGAGCGGTGTACCCTTGCTCCCCGCCGGCACGAAGGCTGCCGCGGGCGTGTTCCGCTAGTTCGCGGCGACCCCCGCGTCCCTGAGGACCTTGCCGTAGCGTTCGGTGTCGCTCTTGATGATCGCGTCGAATTGCTCCGGCGTGGTGGGAGCGGGAATCGAGCCGTAAGCGGTCAGCTTCTCGCGCACATCCGCCATCGCGAGCACCGAGGCGGTGTCCTGGCTGATCTTGGTGAGGATGGCGCGCGGCGTCCCGGCCGGCGCCATCAAACCGAACCACGACTCATACCTGTAGTCCGGTACCGCGGCTTCGGCGATGGTAGGAACATCCGGGAGCTGGGGAGCGCGCTTGTCGGAATTGATGGCGAGCGCGCGTACCTTGCCTGCGGTGCTCAGCTCACGGGCGTTCGGGATGGGTGCGAAATACATCTGCACGTCGCCGCGAATCACGGCGGTCATCGCGTCCGGCACGCCCTTGTAGGGAACATGCACGATGTTGATCCTGGCCTGCTGCCGGAAAATCTCGGCAGACAGAAAGGAGGTGCTGGCGATACCCGCCGAGGAGAAGTTGAGCTTGCCCGGCGAGGCGCTCGCCAGCGCAATGAATTCCCTGAGCGTCTTGGCCGGAAGGTCGGCAGGCACGATCGCGACCAGCGGCACGGACGCGAGGACGGTTACCCCGGCGAAATCCTTCACCGGATCGAACGAAATGTCCTTGTTGATCACGGCCGCGATGGTGTGGCCGTTGGACGTCACCATCAGGGTATAGCCGTCGGGCGCGCTCTTCGCCACGGCCGCCGTCCCGGGAAGCCCGGGTTTGTTTTCCACGATCACGGTCTGCTTCCATAGGGTGCCCAGTTTGTCGGCGAGCACCCGGGCAAGGCCATCGGTGATGCTGCCGGCGCCGAAGGGGACGACGATCGACACCGTCCGGACCGGATAGGATTGCGCCGTCACCCGGGACGGCGCCAGCGCACCGGAGCAGGCCAAAGCGAGCACACCCATCGCGACTCCGCATTTGCGAATCTGCCTCATGGCGCTTCCCTCCTTGACTGGATTCGACCTGACGAGCCTTGGAAAGTCTACACGCGAATGGCGGACCGTTGGCTATTGCGGCACAATCGCTTGCACTATGGCCATTACTCTTAACGAGAGGGCCGTCGATGCCCAGTCCTTCGGCGTCAACGCAACCCGCCAGCGCTTACTCACCGAAGCCCGGGTGAAAGGCACCCACGTGCTGCTCGACCGCTGGACGCTCGGCCCGGGGGCCGAGATCGAGTTCGGGCTCGCCACCCGCGACCTCGCATGGTTCCAGCTTCTGGAGGGCGAAGCGAACCTGTCGAGCGCCGCCGGCTCGCAGACTCTCACCATCGACCAGGTCGCCTTCCTGCCGCCGGGATTTCGCGGCACGCTGGCCGCGCACAACGACGCGGTGGTGCTCTACGCCGAGGTTCCGGACGCCGCGCGCCTCGACCCCCAGCTCGTCGCCGAACCGCCCCAGCTCAGGATCGTGGACTGGACGCGCGAGCCCGTGCTCGACTCCGAGAACGACGCGCGAAAACGCATCTACCTGGCCACGCCGAGGCTCTTCGGCACCAAGGCGATCAGGGGCGAGATGATCCTCTACCCGCCGGGCACCGAATGCCCCAACCACCATCACGAAGGCGCCGAGCATTTCATGTACGTGCTCGCGGGCGGCGGTACCGCGTGGGCGAACGAGCAACCGTTTCACGTGAAGAAAGGCGATCTGATCTGGTACGCGAACCGCGAGCGCCACTACCTGAAAAGCGACCCCTTGGAGGGAATGCGGTTCATCGAGTACTTCGTTCCGGGTGAATGCACCACGGTCTGGGCCCCGGGCGCGCAGGTGTGCATATGGCGACCGACCGGTAAAGACATACGCGGCCGCATGCCCGCGCGCGAAATCGCCAGGCACAGCTCGCGTGACTTCGCGATCCCGCAGGACGTTTAGGGCCTCCTAGCACACACGGAAGGGAAGACGAGCTCGACCCCGTCGGCAGCGTTTCGATCCGCTTCGCGGCGAATGACCGCTACCGGAACCCTTGAGGAACATGTTCATGTCCGAAGTCGAAACAAGAACGAAGTCCTCCGACCCCCGTGTCGCCGCGGCGATTGCCCACTGGGCACCGCGCTTCGTGTCGAACGGCGTGTTGCTCGCCGATTTCGAGGAGGTCACCGCGGGAATCGAGCGCTGGGAGGACTGGTGCGCAGCGTGGTGCAAGCGCGGCGAGGTCCATGAGGCGCTCGGGCGCGAGGCGCTGAAGGAAGGGTACAAGCTGAGCGGCGGCGAGCATCTGGTTCGCGCGGCGATGTACTACCACTTCGCGAAGTTCGTGTTCGTGCATGACCTAAAGCAGATGCGCGACGCGCACCTGCGCTCGGTCGGGTGCTACAAAGACGCACTGCCGCATATGCGGCCGCCAGGCGAGCGCGTGGCAATCCCCTTCGAGGGCAAAACGATGTACGGTGTGCTGCGCAAGCCCTCAGTTGCGCCGGCGGGCGCATCGGGTCGGGTGCCGATCCTCGTCATGGCGCCGGGCCTGGACTCGACCAAGGAGGAGTTGCACGCCTACGAGGAGCCGTTCCTCGCCCGCGGGATCGCGATTCTCGCGATCGACGGTCCGGGGCAGGGCGAGGCCGAGTACGAGATCCCGATCTGTGGCGACTACGAGCGCGCCGCACGCGCCGCGTGCGACTGGATCGAAAAGCGCGCCGACCTCGATTCTTCGAAAATCGGGATGTGGGGCGTGAGCCTCGGCGGCTACTACGCGCCACGCGCGACGGCCTACGAAAAGCGCATCAAGGCCTGCATCGGCATTTCGGGCCCGTTCGAGTGGAAGGAGATCTGGGCGGCGCTGCCGGTGCTCACGCGCGAGGCCTTCCGCGTGCGCAGCCACTGCGCCAGCGAGGCCGACGCGCTGAAGAACGCGGCGACGCTCTCGATGAAGGACGCCGCGCCGAAAATCGCCTGCCCCATATTCATCGTCACCGGCCGGCAGGACCGGCTGGTGCCCGCCTCGCACGCCGAGCGGCTGGCGCAAAGCGTCTCCGGTCCGGTAGAGTTGCTCATCGTCGAGGACGGCGGGCACAATGCCAACAACCGTCCTTACCGTTATCGGAGCCGGACGGCCGACTGGCTCGCCGGGCAGCTCGATCTGCCCAGGATTTGAAGGCCGAAAAGAGGAGAAAGACCATGTCAAAACGCATTGGCTGGACCCTGCTCGGCGCGCTGATCGCGTCGGGTGTCTCAGTTCAGACTCAGGCCCAGACCTACCCCAGCAGGGCCATCCACCTCGTCTCGGGCGTCACGCCCGGCAGCGCCTCGGACACGACCGCGCGCATCATCGCGGAGAAGATGCAGGCGAGCATGGGCCAGCCCGTCATCGTCGAAAACAAGCTGGGTGTGGGGGGCCTGATCGGCGCGGCCTACGTTGCGCACGCCGATCCGGACGGACACGTGATCAGCATCTACACGTCGGCCTTTACGGTGGCGCCGCTCATCTCCCCCGGACCGCTCGACCCGAAGGAGCTCGCCGCGGTGGCGACCATCGGCGTGGTACCCACCGTGCTGGTCGTCTCGACCGCGAAAAACTACAAGAACGTGGCCGATCTGGTCGCGGCCGCCAAGGCGAAGCCCGGGGCGATCGTCGCCACGACTGCGGGCATCGGCAGCTCCACCCACATGCAGCTCGAGCGCTTTCGCCTCTCCGCCGGAATCGACGTACTGCAGATTCCGATGAAAGGGGCGCCCGACGCGCTCACCGAAGTACTCACGGGCCGCGCCGATTTCTATTTCGCCCTGCCGTTCCAGGTCGGTCCGCAGGTCAAGGAAGGCAAGCTGCGCGCGCTGGCAGTCGGCGCGGCGAAGCGAAGCGCGCTGTTCCCGGACGTCCCCACCACGGTCGAGGCCGGCTACCCGAATTCCGACTACAACTTCTGGATCGGGGCGCTGGTCGCGGCGAAAACCCCTCGCGATATCGTCGCGCGCCTGAACAAGGAGATCAACGCCGCCGTCGCCGCTCCCGACGTGCGCGAGCGTTTCCTCAAGCTGGGGGTCGATCCCCTGAGCATGTCGCTGCCCGACTTCGAGGCGATGATCAGGCAGGAGCTGGTCTCGAACGCGCAGCTGATCAAGGCCGCGGGGATCAAGGCCGAGTAAACCCGTAGTCCGCGGGCAGCCCGGCGTGGCATACTTCGCACTCCGCAAAGCTGTCCGAGGATAGCCGTCGATGGCCAAGTCGAAAAAATCCGCCGAGCCGAGGATCGTCCGGCCCGACGACATCGATCCGCACCACAACTGGAAGCGGCCGCTGCAGGCGCCCGGCCACACCCAGGTCGACTTCGAGGAGCGGATCAATTTCCGGCGCCTGCAGGAGTACCGCGTGGCGCGGGTGCGTGCCGCGCTCTCGGAGTCCGGGCTGGGTGCGTTGCTGTGCTTCGATCAGCACAACATCCGCTACACCACCAGCACGGTGATTGGCGAATGGGCGCGCGACAAGCTGACGCGCTATTCGCTGCTGACCGGCAACGGCGACCCGTACATCTGGGATTTCGGCAGCGCGGCGAAACACCATAGGCTGTACGCGCCCTGGCTCGCCACCGACCACTGCCGCGCCGGGATGCTGGGCATGCGTGGCGCGACCGGCAGCG
>JBGQKQ010000157.1:0-6649 GCA_041499655.1 Gammaproteobacteria bacterium | reverse complement strand
CCTCTACAACGTCATCGGCTTTCAGCCGCCCAAGGTCGAGGCGAACGGCAAGCAATCGCCGGTCGGCGACATCGCCGCGCGCCTGGCCGCGATCAAAATCTCCGAGGGCTTCAATCTCGGCTCCTGCAAGGCGGTGCCGGGCAAGGGCCCGATGCTGCACAACCACGACACCAACGAGACCTTCATCTGCATGACCGGCACCTGGCGCGCGAGCTGGGAGAACGAGCGCGGCAAGCTCGAGCACGTCGACCTGAAGCCGCTCGATCTCATCTCCTTTCCGCCGGGCGCGTCGCGGCGCTTCATGAACGTTACCCGGGGACCGAAGAACAAGGCCTCGATCCTGATGTTCGTGATCGGCGGCGACGGGCCCAGCGCGGAATTCACCCGCGAGTCGATGCGGGAGCTCGAAGCGGCGGGCGTGCTGCCACAACAGAAGAAGAAGCGGCGCTCGAGCTAGCCCCGTCCTCGATTTCCGGGTTTCGTCGGTCCGTTCCGCGCATTCGTCGCAAGTCCGCCGGCTGCCCGGCGTATCCCGATAGTCTCCTCCCCGGTCCTCGTCAGGATCCAAGGAGACGATATGAAGAACCGCAGGGCTTTTCTGGCACAGGGTGCCGCACTTGCTGCGGGCGCTGCGTCCGCGGGGATCACGACAAGCGCCAATGCGCAAAGCCTCGCGGGCCAGCCCTGGGAGCGGGTGTACGGCGCGCCGTTCAACGGCTACGGGCAGCCCTCGCGCTTCGAGCAGCCCGTCATGCGCTACTTCCTCAAGCCCTACGGCGATCTCGCGCCGGGATCGGGCGCGGCGCTCGCGCCGATCGAACGGCTCGAGGGCATCATCACCCCGAGCGGGCTGCACAACAACCGCAGCCACAGCGGCGTGCCCGACATCGATCCCAAAGAGCACCAGTTGCTGCTGCACGGGCTGGTGGCGCGGCCGCTCAAGTTTTCCGTGGACGCGCTGTCGAGCTACCCGATGACCACGCGCATCCATTTCCTCGAGTGCGCCGGCAACAGCCTGCGCAATCTCGCGCCGCAGCCCCTCCAGGTACCGGCGGGCGCGATCCACGGCAACATGTCCTGCAGCGAGTGGACCGGCATTCCGTTGCGCGTTTTGCTGGAAGAAGCGGGCCTCGCGCCCGAGGCGAAATGGCTGCTCGCCGAAGGCGCTGACTCCGTCCACATGAGCCGCAGCATTCCGGTCGAAAAAGCGCTCGACGACGCGCTCGTCGCGCTCTACCAGAACGGCGAGCGCCTGCGTCCCGAGCAGGGCTACCCGGTGCGCCTGCTGCTGCCCGGCTGGGAAGGCAACATGAACGTGAAGTGGCTGCGCCGGATCAAGGCCACCACGGAGCCCACACACACCAAGGACGAAACGTCCAAATACACGGACCTGCAGCCCGACGGGCGCGCGCTGCAGTTCACCTTCGAGATGGGCGTGAAGTCGGTGATCACCAAGCCCTCATCCACCATGACACTGCCGCGCAAGGGCATCTACGAGATCTCCGGTCTCGCCTGGAGCGGCGCCGGCCGCATCCGCCGCGTCGAAGTCTCCACCGACGGCGGCGCGACCTGGGCGGACGCGGCGCTCACCGGCGAAGAGCGCCCGAAGGCCTTCGTTCGTTTCCGCTTTCCCTGGGAGTGGACCGGGCAGGAGGCGGTGCTGCAAAGCCGTGCCACCGACGAAAAGGGGCAGGTGCAGCCGGCGCGCAAGGCGTGGCTCGCGCAGTACTCGCCGGCCAATCTCTTCCACAACAACTCCATCGTGAGCTGGTCGGTGGGCATGGACGGGAGCGTGAAGAATGTTTACGTCTAGACGCACCATCATCATCGCAATCGGCGCCGCTGCCCTCGCGGCCTGCGCGGCACAACCGCCCTCGGGCAGGCCGCCGGCGCTCGGCGCAACGGTAAGTGCGGAGGAGATCGCGCGCTACGACATCAGCATTCCGCCGAGCGGGGCGGGCCTGCCGCCCGGAAGCGGCACGGCCAGGCAAGGCACCGCGGTCTATGCGGCGAAGTGCATGGCCTGCCACGGCGACAAGGGCGCGGGCAAGCCTGCCGACGCGCTCGCGGGTGGAATCGGCTCTCTCGCCACGGCGAAGCCCGTGCGCACGGTCGGCAGCTACTGGCCCTACGCCACCACGCTGTTCGACTACGTGCGCAGGGCCATGCCGATCGGCAATCCCCTGTCGCTGACCAACGATGAGGTCTATGCGGTGAGCGCCTACATCCTGTATCTGAACGGCATCGTCGCGGAAGACACGCCAATGAGCGCGGCGACCCTGCCGCTCGTGAAGATGCCCAACCGCGACGGATTCATCAGTGAGTGGCCGGCCCGGAAAGGCTAGCCTGGCGAAATGGTTTCGGCTCGATTGCACGTTAGAATCGAGCGCATAGGATCACCATGCAGCTCGGACTGCGCCTGCCCGATTTCGTTGGCCGCCGTAATGGCGGGGCTGTGCTGCGCCGGATCTGGTGGCAGTCGCTGTGGCGCGGCGGGCTGATCGCACTCGCGGTCGTCTTCGTCCTTTCGACTCAGTTCCTGTTTCAGCTCGATCTGTACGGCACCTGGCCTCTGCCGGACATCCTGCACGGCTGGCTCGATTACTTTCTCGATCTGCTGACCGTAGGCGGATGCATTGCGGCGGCAGTCGCTGTCGCCGCTTCATTGCGTATCGGATCCGGTGCGATCAGTCATGTGCTGCTCCTTTCTTCGATTGCTCTCGGCGCACTTGCGGGCGAGGCGTTGCTGCTGCTGCGCGCGCCCCTGCCACCGGACGTCTCCTCGGCCGGCGTGTTGTTTGCAAAGGTCGCGCGCTGGGTGGTCTTCGGGGTTCTCACCTACGCCGCCTACGTCTATCAGCGCCGCGCGGCGAAGGCCGCGTCGCAGGCACACGAAAGCGAGCTACAGCGCATTCAGCTCGAGCGCCAGATGAGCGAAGCGCGCCTGCAGACGCTACTCGCGCAGATCGAGCCGCACTTCCTGTTCAATACGCTCGCCAACATCCATCGCCTCTACCAGACCCAGCCGGGGCTGGGGCGAAAAATGCTCGCGAGCTTCGTAGCCTATTTGCGCGCGGCGCTTCCCGGGATGCGCTCCGACGAGACGACGCTCGGGCAGGAGGTCGACCTCGCGCGCGCTTACCTGGATGTGTTGCAGGTGCGCATGGGTGAGCGGCTGCGATTCCTGCTCGACGTGCCGGGCGAGCTCGGCGCATTGCCTTTTCCTCCTCTCGCGCTCTCGACGCTGACCGAGAACGCGATCAAGCACGGACTGAATCCGCTCCCCGAAGGCGGATCGATCGAGATCCGCGCAAGCGTCGACAATCTCGAGCTCAGGGTGGAAGTTGCCGACACAGGCGCGGGCTTGAGGCAAACCGGCGGCAGCGGCGCGGGGCTGGCGAACCTGCGCGCACGGCTCGCCGCGCTCTACGGGGAGATGGCGAGCCTGGACATCACGGCCAACGTGCCCCGGGGAATTCGCGCGACGATCGCGATCCCGGTTCGGCGCGCCTGAGGGCGATCGAGGATGACACCATCCATCGACTCGAAGCGATTCTGGCTCCGGCGCGCCGGATACGGCCTCGCGCTCGGCGTGGCTATCGCCCTGCTCGAGTTCGCCTACTACTACCCGCTCGTATCCACGCCAGGCAGGCTGGGCGCCGGCTTGCTTGCTTCCGTATTGCTCCCCTGGTGCGGAGAAGGCGTTCTGCTCGCCGTGACCGTCGGGCTTTTCGAGCTGCGGCAGGCGCCCCGGCCGCTCGGCGCCCGGCAGCTGGCACTCGCCGTGGTGGTCGGCTCGCTCGCAGGAGTGCTCGCCTGGCAAGCCTTCGTGCAGTTTGTTCTGCGCGAGCGCTTCGGGATCTGGTTGTTGCGCGATTACGTAGGCCAGCCGGTGGAGTGGGCGGGAATCGTCCTCTACAACGTCTGGCTGATGCTCCTGTTCGGCGGCCTCGCGGCGGCGGTCTACTTTTCCCGGCAGCGGCACGCCCGGATGCTCGCCGTGCTGCGCGCCGCCGAGCTCGACCGGGAGGCGTCGAAGGAAAAGCTCGCTCAAGCGCGACTCGCCTCGCTGCAGGCGCGGATCGATCCGGATTTTGTTTTTCAGACGCTGAGCAGGCTCGAGCGCTTGTACGAAGCCGATCCGCCGGAGGCGGATCGTGTGCTCGAGGAGCTCATCGTCTTTCTCCGCGGGGCGCTTGCCGAAGTACGGGCAATTCCCGGTCAATGAACTTGCAAGGAGGGAAAATGAAAGACTCCAAAAGCACCCGCAGAAGACTCCTGCTCGCCGGCCTGGGAGGGCTTGCCGTCCAATTCGGCGTCCCGCGGGCCGAGGCACAGGACGCCGCCAAGGTCATGCCCAGGGCCTATCGTGTCGCCTTCGAGAACGACCGGGTGCGCGTGCTCGACTTTGTCGGCCGGCCCGGGATGGGCGTTTGCGGCGAGGGCATGCACTCGCATCCCGCGCACCTGACCGTCGTGATGAGCGATTGGGACGGCCGGGCCGTCACTCCTGACGGTGCCGTGACTCCCCGACACAAGAAGGCCGGTGACGTGTTTTGGAGCGAGGCGGAAACTCACAAAGTCGAAAATACCGGCAAGACCGCCTCTCGAGTGATGATCGTCGAACTGAAAACACCCGGGAAGGCTTAGGAAGGGATGCGGGTCGAGGGTCGACCTACCGCGGTCCTTGCCGAGGACGAGCCTGTGTTGCGCTCGCAGCTGAAAGAGCTGCTTGCCGCCGCGTGGCCCGAGCTCGCCGTACTCGCGGAAGCGGAAGACGGCTTCCAGGCGATGCGCGCCCTCGAAGAGCACAGCCCGGACGTCCTGTTTCTCGACATCCAGATGCCCGGGCTCACGGGTCTCGAGGTCGCGAAGCAAGCGAGTGGGCGCTGTCACGTGGTGTTCGTCACCGCGCACGATGAATACGCCGTCGCGGCCTTCGAGGAAGGGGCGGTGGACTACCTGATGAAACCCCTCAACGCCGCGCGCCTCGCGACCGCATGCGCCCGGGTGAAGAAACGCCTGTCCCTCGCGCCGCCGGATCTGCAGCGCCTCCTCGACGCGCTCGCCAACCGCGCGCCGCAGGCTCGCTCGCATCTGCGCTGGATCAACGCTTCGTCCGGCGCGGACGTGAAGCTGATCACGGTCGATGAAATCTGCTATTTCCAGTCGGACACCAAGTACACGCGCGCGGTCACCTCCAACAGCGAAGCCCTGATCCGCAAGTCGCTCAAGGAACTGCTGGAGGAGCTCGATCCCTCGTCGTTCTGGCAGATTCACCGCTCCACCGTGGTCAACGTCAACGCGATCGCCGGCGTCTCGCGCGATTTCGCCGGGCACCTGTTCGTGAAACTGAAGGCCCGCAAGGAAACTCTCCCCGTAAGCCAGCCGTTCGCGCACCTGTTCCGGCTGATGTAAGGCGGTTTTCCCGGCGTTCGTCGCCGGTTCTGGGCGTTGGTCGCAAGCCGCTTCCTCCAGCCGGCTCCGCGGATAAGCTCGTCCATGTACTCATGCAACCCCAGGAGGAAACATGGACGAGCGGAAAGTGATGGTTCTGGCGAGTGCGCTCTGGATCGCGTCGATAGGATGGCAAAGCGCGCGCGCAGACGAAGTCATGGATTGGAATGCGGTGGCCTCGACGGCGTTGTCGGGCACCGCGCCTTCGGTCGAGCTGCGCGTGATGGCGACGATGCACTTGGCGATGCACGACGCGATCAATTCCATCGAGCCCCGCTACCGGCCGTACGGCTTCTCGATTCCCGTGCACGCGCGCGCTTCCCAGGATGCCGCCGCCGCTTCCGCGGCCCATGACGTGCTCGTCGCGATGGTGCCGGCGCGCAAGCCGGTCTTCGACGCGGCGCTTGCCGGATCCCTTGCGAGAATCGCCGAGGGCCGGGCGAAGCGGGACGGCATCGGCGCCGGCAGGGCGGTCGCGCAGTCGGTGATCAATTGGCGCGCCGCGGACGAAATCGACTCCCGGCCCGGCGGCGTGGCGCCGTTCGTGATGAAGTCGGCGGCGCAGTTTTCCCCTGCGGGCTGCCCGGCGCTCTACGGAGAGCGCGAAGTGCCGGTGTGGAACGCGGCCGCGCGCGCCGCGTCGCACGCGAGAGACCTCCCGATGCATGACAACGCGCGCCTGTTTGCGCTGCTGTACATGGCCGCGGCGGACGCGAGCATGGTCGGTCCGTCGGAGCATTGCATCGTTTCGGGCGCCTCGGAGAAAGTGCTGCGCGTCTTTTTCGGCAGCGAAGCGATGAGGCTCGACTACGTGCGCGCCGCGATGGCCCGCTCGACCGACGATGCGTCGATCATACTTGGCCGGAAAATCGGGGCCTACGCCGTGGCGAACTTCCTGGGACCGCGCTGATAGCCGCGGTCAGCCGACGTTCTTGCGAAGAAACTCCAGCGAGCGCGTGCGCGCGAGCTTGGCGCTGTCGGCGTGGTAGGAGCCGCGCTGGTCGCAGTTGAAGCCGTGGCCTGCCGGGTAGGTGAACGACGTCACCTCGGGGTGCTCGCCGAGGAATTTCTTCACGCCGTCGATCGGGATCGCGTGGTCGGTTTCGCCCCAGTGGCACATCACCGGGCACTTCGACTTCTCGCCCGAGTTCGTGGTGATGCCCCCTCCGTAGTAGGTGACCGCGGCCGCGAT
>JBGQKQ010000156.1:0-6680 GCA_041499655.1 Gammaproteobacteria bacterium | reverse complement strand
CGGAGTTCATGCTGAACGGCGTCGCCGTCTCGCCGTCGGGCCGCGTGTTCGCGAGTTTCCCGCGCTGGACTTCGCTCGAGGCGCCCTCGGTGATGGAAGCGATGCCCGACGGGAGCTTCAGGCCCTATCCGGGCAATCAATGGAACGAATGGTGGCCGGAAGCTTCTTCCCACGACCGTATCGTGTCGAGTCACGCGGTCTTCGCCGACGCTTCGAATCATCTCTGGATCGTGGACGACGCGGGCCCGCGCGTCGCCCCCGCGGTCGTGGGCGCCCAGAAACTCGTGAGAATCGACCTCGCCACCGACCGCGTCACCCGCGTCTATCCGCTGGGCGCCGACATCCTGCCCAAGGGGACGATGATCGGGCACCTGCGCGTCGACGAGCGCTTCGCCTACGTGACCGAGGCGCACCACGGATCCATTCTCGTCGTCGATCTCGACAGCGGCCGCGCGCGCAAGGTGCTCGAAGGCGCGCCTTCGACCCGCGCCGATCCGTCGATCGTTCCCGTGATCGAGGGACGGGAGATGCGGCGCGCGACCGGCGAAGTGCCGCAGCTGCACGTCGATCTGCTCGAGCTCTCCGAGGATGGAAAGTGGCTGTACTTCATGCCGCTCTTCGGGCCGGTGCTGCGGCGGATCGAAACGAGATTCCTGCAGGACGAGAATCTGAGCGGGGACGAGCTGTCTTCGCGCGTGGAAGACGTCGTTCGCGTGCCGCCGCTCGCCGGGATCACCGTCGACCGGGCGGGCAATCTCTACTTCTGCTCGTTTACGGAGAACGCGATTCTGAAGATGGGCAAGGACCGGAAAATCGAAACGCTCGTCGCCGATCCGCGCATCAGCTTTCCCAACGAGCCCGCGATCGGGCCCGGCGGCTGGCTCTATTTCCCCAGCTCGCAGGCGCACCGCTTGCCGGCGTTCAACGGCGGCGTGTCGCGCGTGGTGCTGCCTTTCGAGGTTTTCAAACTCAGGCTGCCGTAGCGGGCGTCAGTCCGCCCTGATGTTCGCCGCCTTGACGATCACGGCGTACTTGGCGATGTCGGCCTGGATCATCGCGGAGAGCTGCTCGGGCGCGAGGCCTCCGGGGTCCATCCCGATGTTCTTCAATTTGTCTTTCGTGTCCTGTGAGTCCATGACGCGCAAAGCTTCCCGGTAGAGCCGCGAGATCACGGCCTGAGGCGTGCCCGCCGGGGCGAACAGGCCCGCCCAGACGGCGATGTCGTAACCGGGAACGCCCGACTCGGCGACCGTCGGCGCATCGGGAACGAGCGGCGTTCGCGCGGCCGAAGTCACCGCGAGCACGCGCAGGCGCCCCGCGCGGATCTGCGCGCTCGCCGCGGCGCTGTCGACAACCACGATGGGCACGTCCCCGGCCACCGCGGCGTTGACCGCCGGCGCGCCCCCCTTGTAGGGGATGTTGCGCATCGTGATGCCCACCGCCTGGTTGAACATCTCCGCGGCGACCTGGTGCGTCGCGCCGCCGTGGCTGTAGGCGAGCTCGCCCGGCTTCGCCTTGGCGAGCGCGACGAGCTCGGCGATCGATTTCGCGGGGAACGAGGGATTGACGGCGATCACCATGGGAAACTGCGCGAGGGTGGTGATCGCCGCGAAGTCGCGCACGGTGTCGTAGGGATGCTTCGGCATGATCACCGGGTTGATGGTCATCTGGCCCGACGCGCCCACGAGCAGCGTGTAGCCGTCGGGCGCGGACTTGGCGACGACTTCGCCGGCGACGATCCCCGTCGCCCCGGGGCGGTTCTCCACCAGGACGGGCGTGCCCAGCGACTCCTGAAATTTCGCCGCGTAGACCCGCGCGCTCAAGTCCATTCCGCCGCCCGGCGGAAATCCCACGACGAGGCGGATCGGCCTGGCCGGGTAGCTTTCCTGCGCGTGAGCCGGCGAAACGAGTGCGGCGAAGGCGAGCGCCGCGACGCCGGCGAGGGTACGGCAGAGACGCACGCTCGCTCCCTCAGAAGGTGTAGGCGAGCCCGACCGAGACCACCGGGTAATACTTGAACTTGCTGATGTTGTCCTGCACGGTCGACTGCTCGCCCGCGACGGCGCTTTGCAGAGCGTTGCAGTTTCCGACCGTGGCGGTGGCGCTGCAGGTCGCGGTCAGCGTCGACGTCGGGACGCCCTGGAACATGACCCCCAGGTCGGAGATGAACGACAGGCCGGCCTTGACCGGGCGCCCGTAGCCGATGCCAAGGTAAGGCGCGGTCTTCTTGAAGGCTACTTGCAGGTCGAGCGAGCCTACGTCGGAAGCGTTGATGGTCTGGCCGTTCAGGGTGAAGCTCCCGCCGCTCGGCTTACCCGTCCCGGAAGCCTTGTTCCGGTTGAGTATGGCGCCCAGGCTGACGCGGAAGTTGTTCGCGAACGGAAACCAGTCGACGAGGAGCGATCCCGAGCGCAGTTTCGCGTTGACGTCGTAGTCGACGTCTTCCTGTGTGATGGTCCTCATTTTCGGCGTGTAGGTGTCGGCGCCCACCCGCAACGCGACCCGCTGGCTGACCGCGAACGAAATCTCGGCTCCGAGGCCGAGCGTCCCTGCGCGCAGGCCGATCGAGGTATCCGCGGACGAAATCGCGGGCAGTAACAGCAGCGGCGCGAGCGTGGCGGCCGCGAGGCGTCTTGACATGGTCATCTCCAGTGTGTGGATCGAACGGTGTCGACGTGCGTGCATTCTATAGCACGCCCCCCGAAGGACAGCTCAATCGGCGGTCGCACCGGTCTTTTTTATCACTTTGCCCCAGCGTTCGACTTCCGAGCGCATGAGATTCGCCAGTCCGGCGCCCGACGAGCCGATCGGCTGGAAGTAGAGCCGGATCATTTTCTCGCGCACCTCGTCGCTGCGCACGATCGCGACCAGCTCGCGGCTCAGGCGCTCGACGATCACCGCCGGGGTTTTCGCCGGAGCGACCACGCCCTGCCAGGCGGTCGAGACGACTTCCGGATAGCCGGCCTCGGCGAGCGTGGGATAGTCGGGGAGCACCACGCTGCGCACGCTGGTCGTCACCGCGATGGCCTTCAGCCGGCCCGATTCCACCAGCGGCATCGCCGTCGCCGGGACGACGAAACCGGCGGCGACCTGGCCGCTCAATATGGCGGTGTTGACCTGCGGGCTGCCCGGGTAGGGCACGTGGACGATGTCGATGCCCGCGGTCTCCTTGAAGAGCTCCATCGTGAGGTGCGAGGCGCTGCCGTTGCCGACCGAGCCGTAGTTGAGCTTGCCCGGCTGCGCCTTCGCGAGCGCGACCAGCTCCTTCACCGAGTTGATGCCGAGCCTGGGATCGACGACCAGCAGGTTCGGGCTCGCGGCGACCAGGCACACCGGCGCGAGGTCCTTGAACGGGTCGTACTCCATCTTCTTGTAGAGGACCGAGTTGACCGCGAGCGGGCCGGGAATCGAGAAGCCGATGGTGTAGCCGTCGGGCGCCGCCTTGGCGACCAAGGCCGTACCGAGATTGCCGCCCGCGCCGGGACGGTTCTCGACCACCACCGGCTGCCCGAGCGCCGGGGCGAGCTTCTCGGCGAGGATGCGCGCGATCAGGTCGGGCGAGCTGCCGGCCGGGAAGGGCACGATCATGTGGACCGGACGCACGGGCCAGCTGGCCGGAGACTGCGCGAGGGCTACGGTGCATGCAAGAGAGAGTGCAACCGAGCATAAGACGCGCTTCATGACATCCCGAGCACTGTCATCCCGAGCACCGTCATCCGGAGCACTGTCATCCCGGAGCACTGTCATCCCGGAGCACTGTCATCCCGGAGCACTGTCATCCCGGAGCACTGTCATCCCGGAGCACTGTCATCCCGAGCGCAGCGAGGGATCTCTTCCGGCACAGCATTCGGATGGAGGCCCTTCGCCTTCGCTCAGGGTGAACTCCGCGAGGGATCTCTTCCTGCACGGCGCGTTCTGAGATTCCTCCGGGCCTTCGGCCCCTCGGAATGACATCAAACCTCATTCTGAGATTCCTCCGGGCCTTCGGCCCCTCGGAATGACATCGACCCCAGCGGCATCGACCCTCAGCGATGCTTGTTGAGGAAGGTCGCGAGCGCGCGGTTGAACGCGGCGGGCTGCTCGAGGTTGGACAGGTGCGACGCCGAGGGAATGACCACCAACTCCGATCCGGGGAGCGCCGCGTGGATCTCGCGCGAGAGCGCGACCGGCGTGCCCGCGTCCTGCTCGCCGACCATCACCAGCGTCGGGCATTTCACTTCCTTGAGACGCGCGGTGACGTTGATCTGCGGAATGGCGCTGCAGCAGCCGACGTAGCCGGGGACGGGCGTCGCGCGGATCATCGCGCTCACCCGCGCGGTCACCTCGGGATGGCTCTTGCGGAAGGGCTCGGTGAACCAGCGCCCCAGGGTCGATTCGACCAGCGCCTCCATGCCCTGCGCCTGCGCGGTCTTGATGCGGCCCTGCCACAGCGGCAGGGCGTCGGGCGCGTAGCGGCTGGTGGTGTCGGCGAGCACCATGCTCTGGAACATCGCCGGGAACTTGAGCGCGAAAGTCTGGCCGATCATCCCGCCCATGGAGAGGCCCACCCAGTGGCAGCGATCGACGCCCAGGCCCTGCAGCAGGCCGTGCACGTCGTAGGCGAGCATGTCGAGTGTGTATTCGCCTGCGGGCGCGTCGCTCTTGCCGTGGCCGCGCGTGTCGAAGCGCAGCACCTTGTAGCTGCGCCTGAGCACCGCCGCCTGCTCGTCCCACATGCTGAGGTCGCAGGCGAGCGAATGGCTCATTACCAGCCAGGGGCCTGAGCCCTCGACGACGTAGTTCAACTCGATGCCGTTGGTCTTGATTTTCATGTCTTCGCCTCGGAAATTGCTCCACGAATCTTCGTCTCTGCGGAACCGCCCTCGCGGGCCAGAAAGTCCTTGTAGGCCGCGGCGATGCCGGTCTTGAGGTCGACGCGCGGCGACCAGCCGAGCCGCTTGAGCCGCCCCACGTCCAGCAGCTTGCGCGGCGTGCCGTCGGGCTTGCTGGTGTCGAATTCGAGCGCCCCGCGGAATCCCGTGACCGAGGCCACCGCGCGCGCGAGCTCCGCGATGGTCTGGTCTTCGCCGCACCCGATGTTGATCAAGGGAAAATCGTTGGGGCCCTGGAGCACCTCGTCGAACTTCCCGTCGGGAAGATTCATCAGCATCACGCAGGCATCGGCCATGTCGTCGCTGGTCAGGAACTCGCGCCGCGGCGTGCCCGTGCCCCAGATCGTCACGCGCTCGAGCCCCCGGACTTTCGCTTCGTGCATCTTGCGCAGCAGCGCCGGGAGCACGTGCGCCCCCGCGAGGTCGTAGTTGTCCCCGGGTCCGTAGAGATTGGTCGGCATCGCGGCCAGATAACGCGTCCCATATTGCCGGTTATAGCTGCGGCACATCTCGACGCCGGCGATCTTCGCGACGGCATAGGCCCGATTGGTGAGCTCCAGGGGGCCGGTGAGCAGATACTCTTCCTTGATCGGCTGGGGACAATCCCGCGGGTAGATGCACGACGATCCCAGGAAGAGCAGGCGCGTGACGCCGTTGCGCCAGGATTCGTGGATGACGTTGGTCTGAACGGCGAGGTTGGACTGGATGAACTCCGCCGGATAATCGTTGTTTGCGAGAATCCCTCCGACCCTGGCCGCCGCGACGAAGACATAGGCCGGTTTTTCCCTCTCGAAAAATCCCCTCACCGCCGCCTGGTCGGTGAGCTCGAGCTCGGCGTGGGTCCGGCCGATCAGATTGCGGTAGCCTGCGCTCGCCAGGCGCCGCATCAGCGCCGAGCCCGCCAGGCCGCGGTGGCCGGCGACGTAGATGCGGGCGTTCAGTTCCATGGCCGCGAAAACTTCATTCGCGTGCCGGAGCCGTGGCGTACCCGTGGCGCAAGGCGAACTGCTCGCGCTCGGCCTCCTCGAGGTCCGCGCGGACCATCTCCGTGACCAGCTCGGGAAAACGTATCCTGGGCTTCCAGCCGAGCTTCCGCCGCGCCTTCCTCGCGTCGCCGATCAGGCTGTCCACCTCGGTCGGACGGAAGTAGTTGGGGTCGACGGCGACGATGCAGCGCCCCTCGCGGTCGTAGCCGCGCTCCTTGGCGCCCTTGCCCTTCCAGCTGATCCGGATATCGAGCTCCCTCGCGGCGGCGACGACGAATTCGCGCACGGTGTGCTGCTCGCCGGTGGCGATCACCAGATCCTCGGGCTTGGGCTGCTGCAGCATCAGCCACTGCGCCTCGACGTACTCCCGGGCGTGGCCCCAGTCGCGCCGCGCCTCGAGATTGCCCAGGTAGAGGCGGTCCTGCAGGCCGAGGCTGATGCGCGTCAGGGCGCGCGTGATCTTCCGGCTCACGAAAGTCTCGCCGCGGAGCGGGGACTCGTGATTGAACAGGATGCCGTTGCAGGCGAACAAGCCATAGGCCTCGCGGTAGTTCACCGTGATCCAGTACGCGTAAAGCTTTGCGACGCCGTAAGGCGAGCGCGGGTAGAACGGCGTGCGCTCGGTCTGCGGAGTTTCGCGCGCGAGCCCGAAGAGCTCGGAAGTCGAGGCCTGATAGAAGCGCGTCTTGTCCTTGAGTCCCAGGATGCGGATCGCCTCGAGCAGGCGCAGCGCCCCCAGTGCGTCCGCGTTCGCCGTGTATTCCGGCTCCTCGAAGGACACCACCACGTGGCTTTGCGCGGCGAGATTGTAGATTTCGTCGGG
>JBGQKQ010000155.1:0-6812 GCA_041499655.1 Gammaproteobacteria bacterium | reverse complement strand
CTCAAGTGCGACTGCGCATCGAGGTCGACGAGCAGGGGCACCAGGCCCCGGCGCGCCAGCGCCGCGCCCAGATTGAGCACGGTCGTGGTCTTGCCGACCCCGCCCTTCTGGTTGAAAACCGTCAGCCGCGTTCCCATGCGATATTCGTTGTGCTAAGCTATTGGCTCTTCAGAGAAATTTGATTATCGCACAGGGCGACACGATGACCTTCTCAAGGCTTGAGCGCTGCGCAGGCGCCTGCCAATCGCCCACCCGGCCCGAACCCCGACGACGCCGGACCTGAGGCACAAGCGCAACCCGCACGCCCAAGGGACCTGAGGGCGCATTCCAAAACGTTTTTTGCGCAAAGTCTCCGCTTTGCGCCGCAAAATATTCGAACGGGTGAATTCATATGTCTTACTCGATGAACACATACAGCCGTATTCCCGTTGCGTTCACGCACGGCAAGGGCGTGTGGGTGTGGGACCAGTCCGGGAAGAAGTATCTCGATGCGCTCGCGGGGATCGCGGTGAACACGCTCGGCCACGGGCATCCCGGGCTGACGCGGGCGATCGCCGAGCAGAGCGCCCGCCTGATCCATGCGTCCAACCTCTACCAGATCGCGGAGCAGGAACGCCTCGCTGAGAAGCTCGCGAAGATCAGCGGCACCGACGCCGTCTTCTTCTGCAATTCCGGCTGCGAAGCGAACGAAGCCGCGATCAAGCTCGCGCGGCTGCACGGTCACGGCAAAGGTGTGGACACCCCGGCAATCGTAGTCATGGACAACGCCTTCCATGGAAGGACGCTCGCGACGCTCTCGGCCACCGGCAACCGCAAGGTGCAGGCGGGATTCGAACCCCTGGTACCGGGGTTCGTGCGCGTCCCGCTGAACGACATCGCGGCGGTGCGCGAGGTCGCCGCCAGGGACAGGAGCGTGGTCGCGGTGCTGGTCGAGCCGATCCAGGGAGAGGGCGGGATCAATCTCGCCACGATGCAGTATCTGCGTGATCTGCGCGAGTTGTGCGACCGCCAGGGCTGGTTGCTCATGGTCGACGAGGTCCAGTGCGGGCTCGGGCGTACCGGCAAGTGGTTCGTCTATCAGCACGCCGGGATCCGGCCCGACGTAGTACTGCTCGCCAAGGGCCTCGCCTCGGGCGTACCCATCGGCGCCTGTCTCGCGCGCGGAGCGGCGGCCGGGGTGTTCAAGCCGGGGACGCATGGCTCCACGTTCGGCGGCAATCCCCTCGCCTGTGCCGCGGCGCTCGCCACCCTCGAAGCGATCGAGGAGCAAGGCCTGATGGAAAACGCCAGCCGCATCGGGGCGGTCCTCCTCGACGGGCTGCGCGACGCTTTCGCCGGGCGCCCCGGAGTGGTCGAGGTGCGCGGCCACGGGCTGATGATCGGCGTGGAGCTGGCACGGCCCTGCGGGGAGCTGGTCGGGCAGGCTCTCGAAGGGGGCTTGCTGATCAACGTCACCATGGACAATGTCATCCGGCTGCTGCCGCCGCTCGTCATGGACGAGGCCGAAGCGCGCCAGGTGCTCGCCATCCTCGTGCCCCTGGTGCGCGCGTTCCTCGCGCAAGCCCCGTCCGCCAAGGCGGCGCGCGCATGAAGAAGGCGCCGGCTCCGCTGCGGCACTATCTGCAATTCAAGGACTTCTCGCGCGCGGAGTACGAGCATCTGTTCGCCCGTACGCGCTGGATCAAGGATCAGTTCAAGCGCTACCGGCGCTACTGGCCGCTCGAGGACCGCACTCTCGCCATGATCTTCGAGAAGCCTTCGACGCGGACGCGCCTGTCCTTCGAGGCCGGGATGCACCAGCTCGGCGGCGCGGCGATCTACCTGTACACGCGCGACACACAGCTCGGCCGTGGGGAGCCGGTCGAGGACGCCGGCCAGGTGATCTCGCGCATGTGCGACATCGTGATGATCCGCACCTTCGATCAGGACATACTCTCGCGCTTCGCCGCACATTCGCGCGTGCCGGTGATCAACGGCCTCACCAACGAATACCATCCCTGCCAAGTGCTCGCCGACATCTACACCTTCATCGAGCACCGCGGCCCGATCAAGGGGAAGACGGTCGCCTGGATCGGCGATTCGAACAACGTGTGCAACACCTGGCTGCAGGCGGCGGCGGTGTTCGACTTCAACGTGCACGTGTCCACGCCGCCCGGTTACGAGGTCGAGCCGGAACGGGCGGGTATCTACAACGACGACCACTACGAGAGCTTTGCCGATCCCATGACGGCCGCGCGCGGAGCGGATCTCGTCACGACCGACGTATGGACGAGCATGGGCTTCGAAGCCGAGAACGAGGCGCGCAAGCGCGACTTCGAGGACTGGCAGGTGGATGCGGAAATGATGAAAGCGGCGAAAAAGAAAGCGATCTTCATGCACTGCCTTCCCGCGCACCGCGGCGAGGAAGTCGCCGCGGAAGTGATCGACGGGCCGCAAAGCGTGGTCTGGGACGAGGCCGAGAACCGGCTGCACACCCAGAAAGCCCTGATGGAATTTCTCCTGCTCGGAAAGGTGAAGAAGTGAGGAAGGGACAGAAGTGAAGGCGAAAGACAAGGTGAACAAGGTCGTCCTGGCCTACTCGGGAGGGCTGGACACATCGGTCATCCTCAGGTGGCTGCAGGACGTGTATCGCTGCGAGGTGGTGACCTTCACCGCCGACATCGGCCAGGGCGAGGAGCTCGAGCCCGCGCGGAAGAAAGCGAAGATGGCCGGCGTGAAGCAGATTTTCATCGAGGACCTGCGCGAGGAATTCGTGCGCGATTTCGTGTTTCCGATGTTCCGCGCCAACGCCGTGTACGAGGGCGAATACCTGCTCGGCACTTCGATCGCGCGCCCCCTGATCGCCAAGCACCTCGTCGAGGTCGCGCGGAAAACCGGCGCGGACGCCATTTCCCACGGCGCCACCGGCAAGGGCAACGACCAGGTGCGTTTCGAGCTCGGCGCTTACGCGCTCATGCCGAACGTGCGCATCATCGCGCCGTGGCGGGAGTGGGATCTGCTTTCGCGCGAGAAGCTGCTGCAATACGCCGAGCGGCACGGCATTCCCGTCGACTACAAGAAGAAGAAGGGCCAGGCGCCCTATTCGATGGACGCCAACCTGCTGCACATCTCCTACGAGGGCGGCATCCTCGAGGACCCGGGCTACGAGCCCGAGGAGTCGATGTGGCGCATCACCGTCAGCCCGGAGAAGGCGCGCGGCCGCCCGCAATACCTGGAGCTCGGCTACGAGAAGGGCGACATCGTTTCCATCGACGGCAGGCGCCTGACGCCGGCGAGGGCGCTCGCGAAGCTGAACGAGCTGGGTGGACGCCACGGCATCGGCCGGCTCGACATGGTCGAGAACCGCTACGTCGGTATGAAGTCGCGCGGCTGCTACGAGACGCCTGGCGGCACGATCATGCTGCGCGCCCACCGGGCGATGGAGTCGATCACGCTCGATCGCGAGGTGCTCGCGCTCAAGGACGACCTCATGCCGCGCTACGCGCGCATGATCTACAACGGCTACTGGTTCAGCCCGGAGCGCAAGCTCCTGCAGGGACTGATCGACGAGTCGCAGAAGACGGTCAACGGCACGGTGCGCGTGAAGCTCTACAAGGGCACCGTCACGACCGTCGGCCGCTCATCGAAGACCGATTCGCTTTTCGATCCCGCGATTTCGACTTTCGAGGACGACCGCGGCGCCTACGACCAGGCCGACGCCTCGGGATTCATCCGGCTGAACGCGCTGCGGATGCGCATTGCCGCAAACCGTCGGAAGAAGAACCGGCGCTGATTTCCGCCGGGTGCGGGGCACCCTTGCGCATCCGCGTCTACTCCGACATCCATCTCGAGCACGCGCCCTTCTCGCCGCCCGAGAACGACGCCGACGTGGTGGTGCTCGCGGGGGACATCGCGAACGGGTCCGCAGGAATCGAATGGGCAAAGGCGACGTTCCGCACGCCGGTGCTCTACCTCGCCGGAAATCACGAATACTACGAAGGCGAGTTCGAATCGGTTCAGGCTGACATGCGTGCGGCGATCGGCGGCACGGTGGAGCTGCTCGATTGCACGCGGACCGTCATCGGCGGCGTGCGCTTTCTCGGCTGCACCCTGTGGACCGACTACTCGCTTGCGCCGGAGAGCGAGCGCCCCGCCGTGATCGAGGACTCGCGCAAGCTCAACCCGGACTACAAGCTGATCCGCTGGGGACCGCGCCCTTTTGCGCCGGAGGATGCCATCGCCCTTTGCACCCGGCAGCGCGCCTGGCTCGCCGCTGAGCTCGCCCGCCCGTTCCCGGGCAAGACGGTGACGATCACCCATTTCGCGCCCCACCCGCGCTCGATCGCGCCGGCCTACGTCAACCACCGGGCCAATCCCGCATTCGTCGTGGACCTCGACGAGGCCATGGGGCGGCCGGCGCTGTGGATCCACGGGCATACCCACACCCGCTTCGACTACCGCGTCAGGGGCACGCGCGTGATCTGCAACCCGCGCGGCTACCCGGGAGAGCGTAGCGGTTTCCGACCGGAACTGACCATCGAACTGTGAGCCGAACTACCCGAAGCGCCGCCAGCAGGAGTTGACAAGGCCGCATGACAAACGTATAAGAAAGACCAGCTCAGGGAAGCTCCCGAGGCTAAGGTTCTTTCCTCAATCTTTTGCGAGGTTTAGATGAAAAAAATCCTTATCGCTGTTGTCATATCCGCGTTACCCGCGTTTGCGTTCGCCCAGCAAAACAATATTGGAACCTGCGGCTGGGGCGCCAAGCTGTTTGACGGTCAAAGCGGCATCGCACCCCAGGTCCTCGCCGTGACAACCAACGGCACCTCGGGCAACCAGACCTTCGCCATCACCACTGGCACCTCGGGCTGCACCCAGGACGGCGTCGTGAAGTCGACCTGGAAGACCGCCATGTTCATCGACGGCAACAAGGATCGCCTGGCCCGCGACATGTCCATCGGCAACGGCGAGACGCTGGATTCGCTCGCTCACCTGGTCGGTGTGCGTGAAGAAGACCGCGCAGCCTTCAGCCGAGCCATGCAGGCGAATGTGTCGCTCATCTTCCCCTCGGGCAGCACGACCAGCGACAGCGTCGTGGCGCTGAAGCAGGTTCTGCGCTCGGATCACGAGCTGGCGCAGTACGCAGCTTCGATCTAACACAGCACTTAGCTTCAAAGAAACACCCAGTGGTTCGCCACTGGGTGTTTTTTTTGGCCCAATGTCCTTCCGCCCAAGACCCTGGTGGGCCTTTCTTTGCTTCCTCTGCCTGTTCACGCCCTTCGGCGCCTCGGCGTCCACCTACCTGGATGAATTGATCGGGCGGTCCCGCGAGCTGCGCCTTTCCGAGCACCGCGAATGGAACCGCCTGATGCACTACGCGCCGAACCTGGTCACCCCCGGAGTCCACAGCCTCGCGGATGCGCGCCGTTTCTTTCTGGCACCGGACGGGAAGACCAACCCCCAAAGCGAACTCGAGGCGACACTCGCCGCCTTTTTCTCCAGCGTCCAGGAAACCGACACGGAGCAGAACCCGCAGTGCACCTTCATCGCCCGCTACCACTGGCTCGACCGGGAATTGCGCTTCGACCCGGCGCGCATGGCGAAGCAGCCGTGCAAGCGCTACAACGAGTGGCACGACACGCTGAATCCGCAGGGTATCACCCTCATTTTTCCGGCGGCCTCCCTCAACAATCCCTCGTCGATGTACGGGCACACGCTGCTGCGCATCGATGCGAGAGATCAGGACGAGAAAACGCGGCTGCTCGCCTACGCCATCAACTACGCCGCCAACACCAATGAAACGAACGGGATCGCCTTCGCGATCAACGGCCTGTTCGGCGGCTATCCCGGAACGTTCTCGATGATGCCGTACTACCTGAAGGTGAGGGAGTACAACGACATGGAGAATCGCGACGTCTGGGAATACGAGCTCGATCTCTCCCCTGAGACAATCGATCGCGTGCTGATGCACGTCTGGGAGCTGGGGCCGATCTATTTCGACTACTACTTTTTCGACGAAAACTGCTCGTACTATCTGCTCGAGCTGCTGGAGACTGCACGTCCCGATCTGGATCTCACCAGTAATTTCCGCTGGTGGGCGATCCCATCGGACACGGTGCGCGAGGTGGTCAAGCAGAAGGGTCTCGTAAGAAGAACGGTGTACCGCCCCTCGAACGCCACCGTGATCCACCACCGGCTGGAGTTGATGAGTTCCGAGGAGCAGGGGTTCGTCAGCTCGATGAGCCGAGGGCGCGCCTCGGCTTCGGATTCGAGCTTCGCCGGCCTGACCCCGCCCGCCCAGGCCCGGGTGCTCGAGGTCAGCCACGACTATCTGAGCTACTTGCGTGCGACCGGCCACAGCCCGGTGGCGGATCCGGCGGAATTGGCACGTACCCTGCTCCTCGAGCGCAGCCGAATCGGCGCGAGCGCTAACGATCCTCCGGTTCCCGTGCCGGAAGTCCGCCCGGACCAGGGCCATGGAACCTCGCGCGTCTCCGTCGGCGGCGGCCGCCGCGACGGCGCGAATTTCGCCGAGCTGCGCCTGCGTCCCACCTACCCCGACCTGATGGATCCCGACGCCGGCTACGTCCGCGGGGCGCAGATCGAGTTCTTCGACTTCGCAGTACGCGACTATTCGGGCGGCGTGGGAGCGAGGGTGGAGGAAATCACCCCGCTGAGCATCGTCTCCGTCTCACCGAGAAACGAGTTCTTTCGGCCGCTATCGTGGGAAATCGACGTCGGCTGGGCGCGCCGCCGCCTGGCGAGCGGCGCCGAGCCGCTGGTGTTCGGAGTACACGGCGGGCCCGGCCTCGCCTGGACGGTTCCCGACACCT
>JBGQKQ010000154.1:0-6834 GCA_041499655.1 Gammaproteobacteria bacterium | reverse complement strand
CCACCGCCGCCCTGATCAGCTCCTTGTGCTCGTCGAAATTCACGGTCGGGGATTCCCCCGTGGTGCCGACCACGACGATGCCGTCGGTTCCCTGCTCGACGTGGTAGTCGATGAGCGTCTTGAAGCGCTCGTAGTCCAGACGCCCGTCGTCCTGCATGGGCGTGACGATCGCGACGATGGATCCCTTGACCATATCGGCCTCACCCTGGAAATTCAGCGCCTCATTTTAGCGCAATCACCTGCACTCCGGAGGGCCCGGTATCGCTGCGCAGCGCGCAAATACGCTGGACAAGGGCCGGCTTGGGCGACGAAACCAGCCCCTGTTCGAACGCGATTACGCTCAAGGGTTCCACGCTGCGCAGCAGCTCGCCCGGCTCGAGCAGAAAATCCGGATTGCTGGGCCGTCCGTAGCGCTCGTTCCCCAGAGCGAAGGTCTCGTAGATCAGGACCCCGCCGGGGCGCAGGGCGCCGACGAGGTGGGGAAAAATCGGCCGGTGCAGATAGTTCGTCACCACCACGCCGTCGAACCCGCCGGGAGGAAAGGGCCAGGGTCCGGCCTCGATATCCGCGACTCGAACCTCGGCGCCTTCCAGGCCCCGGAGAGCCGAGAGCGCCTGCTCGTCGCGGTCGACGCCGAGCACCGCGAAGCCCAGGGACAGCAGGTGGCGCAGGTGCCGCCCGTTACCGCAGGCCACATCGAGCACGCGCCCGCCGGCGGGAATCGCGCCCGCCCAGCGGCACACCCATAGCGATGGCGTCTCGATGTCGTGCGCACACGGCGGCATATCGCGTCTATTATCCCCGTCACTCCAGACCCCCGCAGGAGCACGCATGGCACCCAGCAGCCGGCCCGTCAGCTTTCCCGGAGCATTCGGCACGACCCTCGCGGCACGGCTCGATGCGCCCGCCGGCGCACCGCTCGCCTGCGCCATCTTCGCCCACTGCTTCACCTGCTCCAAGGAAACGAAGGCCGCAGCCACGATCAGCGCGGCCCTCGCCGAGCGCGGCTTCGCGGTGCTGCGTTTCGATTTCACCGGGCTGGGCGGAAGCGAGGGCGATTTCGCCAACACCAATTTCTCGTCGAACGTGGATGACCTCGTGGCCGCGGCGGATTTCCTCAGGCGCGAGTACCGCGCCCCGGCGCTGCTCGTCGGACACAGTCTGGGCGGCACGGCGGTGCTCGCCGCGGCGGCGCGGGTCCCCGAAACGGTCGCGATCGCGACCCTCGGCTCTCCCTTCGAGCCGGAGCATGTGCTGCGGCTGCTCAAGGACTCGGTCGGAAAGATCGACGCGCAGGGCGATGCGCGCGTCGAGATCGCGGGCCGCGATTTCCGCATCAAGAAGCAGTTTCTCGATGACATCCGCGGGCGAAAGATCGGCGCCGCGCTGGCGCAGCTGGGAAAGGCGCTGATGGTGATGCATTCTCCACGCGATACCATCGTGGACATCGACAACGCCGCGAAGATCTTCACCGCGGCGAGACATCCCAAGAGCTTCGTCTCGCTCGATCCCGCCGACCACCTGATCTCCCGCCGCGAGGACGCGCCCTACGCAGGGCAACTGCTCGCCGCCTGGGCCCTGCGCTATGTGCCGGCGCCGCAAGCGGAGACCTCGCCCACAGCGCAACCCGGCGAGGTGCTGGTGCGTGAAACCCGTGAAGGCAAGTTCACCAACCAGGTCTTCCTCGGCGCTCACGTGATCCGCGCCGACGAGCCCGTCGCCGCGGGCGGCCTGGACACCGGCCTGGGGCCCTACGACCTGCTGTGCGCTTCGCTGGGAGCCTGCACTTCGATGACCCTGCGGATGTACGCCGACTTGAAATCCATCCCGCTCGAGCGCGTCAGCGTCGAGCTGAAGCACGACAAGATCCATGCCGCGGATTGCGCCGAATGCGAGACCCGCGAAGGGAGGATCGATCGCATCGAGCGGCTGATCACCCTGGAAGGGAAGCTCGAGCCTCAGCAACGCGCGCGCCTCCTGGAAATCGCCGACAAGTGCCCGGTCCACCGGACCCTGCACTCCGAGGTCCTGATCCGGACTCAGCTCGCCGGCTAGAACGAGGAGCCCGGCCGCTTCAGGAACTCGATTTCCTCGGGCGTGGACTCGCGGCCGAGCACGGCGTTGCGGTGCGGAAAGCGCCCGAAGCGCGCGATGATCTCGTGGTGGCGCCTTGCATACTCCATGTCGTTCGGGTCGAGCGCCCCGAACAGGGCGAGCGAGCGGTTCTGGGCGGCGAGATCCTCGGCGTGCTCGAAAGGCATGTACACGAAGGTCCGCTCTTGCGCCGAGAGCAGCCGGTCGAAGCCCCGCTCGATGATGCTCGCCGCGGCGGCGAGCGCCGCCAGATCGCCGGCGAAGGCGCGCGGCGTCCCGCGAAACATGTTGCGCGAAAACTGGTCGAGCACGACGACGAGCGCAAGCGCGGCAAGAGGAGTCGACTGCCATTGTTCGAGACCGCCGAGAACCGCCTGCTCCCACAACGGCAAAAAACGCCTGCGAATCTCGGCGTCGAAGGCGTCGGACTTGCTGAACCAGAACTTGCGCGGGCGCCCGCGCTCGCGCGATTCGGGAGCACCGAACCAGAAATCGAGGACCTCGGCGAAGTGGGCTAGCTGCAGATGCGGATGTTCGCGAAGTCGATCAGCATCGCGGGATGGAGGTAGCCGCTCAGAGCGAGGACCACGACCAGGGCGAACACGCCCGCGCCGATCGCCGACATGAGTTTCTGTTCGCGAGTCATGTTGCCGCCATTTTATCCCAAGCGTCCCGCGGCACCGGCTCAGTTCTTGAGACTTGCGACGGTCCATGCGACGAGCTGGTCGACCGCTTCGTCGCTCGCTTCGATGAGAGCCCGCACCCCTCCTTCGGCGTCGGGGGTGCTCGCCGGACGCTCCACGCTGAAGCTCTTCTGCGCGATGAGGGCGTTTTTCCCCAGAACCGTGGCTCGCAGGCGCACCACCGCGCTGCTCTGTCCCGGCGCGTCGAACACCTGGGTGAACTCGTCCAGTTCCACACGCAGGGCGTAGCTGGCGCGCGTACCGTCGGCAGGGTGAATGATGCCTCCTTTGCCCGAGGACGCCAGGCGGGCGCGCACGCGGCCGGTGATCAGCTCCGCGGGCGAGCCGACCCAGCGGCTGTCCGCGTAGGCCTGGGGACGCGCGGCGAGCTGATAGGAGAGCCGGTAGTAGATGAACGGCGAATCAAGCCACGCGGGTGCGCTCACATCGTAGATCAGCAGGGGCTGGCGCAAACCCTGAGTCGGACTCTTCGACGGGAGCGGGCCGAAGTCATATTGCGTGACCTCGGGAGACGACGAGATTGTCGGAATGCCGCAGCCTCCGCAAGCGAGGCCGAGGGCGACGACGGCGATTTCTCCGGGACGGAATCTCATCGTTCTAGCGGGCTCCGTTCCTGAATCCGGACTCTCCCGGCCCTGGTTTTCCGCGTTGCGCGCCGAACACGAAACTTTGCGGGTTCTCGCCCAGGGCGTTGAGCACCCGGTCGAGCGAGCGCGTGTCGCGCTGGAGCTGTTCGACCAGCGCGTTGAACCGCGGCAGGGTCTCGTCGTTGAAAGAATGGGCAGCGACGCCCACGTCGTCGAGACTCGCCGCCATCCGGTCGAAAGCCGCCGAGCGCTCTTCCAGCGTGCGCGAGAGCTTGGCAATATCGGCGAGCGTGCCGCGCGCATCGGCCACCAGCCCCGGAAATTCGCGGGCGCCCGGTTGGAGCCGTTCCGCCAGCTCCGCGGTCTGGCGCGAGGCCCGCTCGATGCTGCCGAGCATCTTGGTCACCAGGCCGCGATTCTCGGCGCTCAGCAGCTCGTTCATCCGGCTGGAAAGCTCCCTCACCGCGGCCACCAGATCGAGACTCGAATCGAAGATCGACGGCCGCATCTCGATGCGCGGCGGCTCCTCGCCGCCGGGCTTGAGGAGCTCGCTCGAAGTCCCGTCATCGTTGAGGGAGACGTAGGCAAGGCCGGTCACGCCCTGGTAGCCCAGCTGCGCGTAGGTGCTGCGCGTCACCGGCGTGTCCTCCTGCACGCCGATGCGGATCTGGATGCGCCCGGAAATCCCGGGCTCGATCCTGATCGCCTCGACGCGCCCCACGTCGACGCCGCGGTACCGCACCGCGGCCTCGGCCTTCAGCCCCGAGACCGAGCTCGTCGTCGTGACGGTGTATTGCGTGAATCGGATGTCGTCGCGCCTGAACCACAGCCCCGCCGCGGCCAGGGCGGCGGCGAGCAGCAGCGTGAACAATCCGGCCGCTATGGCGTGTGCGCGATTTTCCACGGTTCCTCCTCAGGGCATCTGCGGCGCGGGCGCGGCGGAGAGCGCCCGCCGGCCGCGCTCGCCGAGGAAAAAATTCCGGATGAACGGATGATCATATCGCACCACCTCGTCCAGGCGGCCGCATAGGACGACCTTCTGATCGGCGAGCACGGCGATGCGGTCGGACACCGATACCAGCGTATCGAGATCGTGCGTCGCCATGATCACGGTAAAGTTGAGCTTGAGGTGAAGATCGCGAATCAATTTTACGAACGCCTCGCTGCGATCGGGATCGAGTCCCGCGGTGGGCTCGTCCAGAAAAAGCAGCTCGGGCTCGAGAACCAGCGCGCGCGCGAGCCCGACGCGCTTGATCATGCCTCCCGAGAGGTCCGCGGGCATCGTCGCCGAATGCCGCTGCGCGATCCCGACCGCGTCGAGCTTGAGCATGACGATGTCGCGGATGAACTCCTCGTCGAAGGCGTGCAGCTCGCGCAACGGCAGCGCGATATTGTCGAAAACGCTGAGCGCGCTGTAGAGAGCGCCATGCTGGAACAGCACGCCCCAGCGCTTGCGAATTCTCTTGAACAAGTCCGCGTCGCAGCTGTGGATGGGAACGCCGAAAACCCTGATGCTGCCCCGGTGCGGCCGCTCCAGCCCCAGCATCTGCCGTAGCAGCGTCGTCTTGCCGCTGCCGGAGCCGCCCACCAAGGATACGACCTCGCCGGGCAGGACCGAGAGATCAAGATCGCGATGGACCACCAGGTCGCCGAAGACCGTCCACAGATTCTTGACTTCGACGACGGGCTCGCCGCTCATCTCAGCTCCAGCCCACGTCCGAGAAGATCACCGCCAGGATCGCGTCGGCCACGATGACCGCGGTGATCGAGGTCACCACCGAGCGCGTGGTGCCGGCCGCGAGGCTTTCGGTGTTCGGCTGGATGCGCAGCCCGAAGTGGCAGGCGATCAGGGCGATGAGCACGCCGAACAGGACGCCCTTGCCGACGCCGAGCCAGAGGTTGATTTCCGGGACCGCGGCGGGCAGGGAGGAGAAGAACTGCGCGAAGCTCAGCCCCAACTCGGCCCTGGCGGACGCCGCGCCGCCGACCAGGGCGACACCGCAGGTCCACAACACGAGCAGCGGCAGCGCCACGGCGATCGCCGCCATCTTGGGCAGCACCAGCCTCAAGGTGTTCGAGATGCCCATCACCGAGAGCGCGTCCAGTTCCTCCGTGACCCGCATCACGCCGAGTTGCGCCGTGATCGCCGATCCCGAGCGGCCCGCGACGAGTATGGAGCAGACGACGGGCCCGAGCTCGCGGATGATGCCGATGCCGAGGATGTTGACGATGAACACGTCCGCGCCCACCAGGCGCAACTGTTCCGCCGAGAGATAACTCAGCACCACGCCGATGAGGAACCCGACCAGCGCGGTGATCCCCAGGGCCTGCGTGCCGATGCTGTAGATGCCGGCCGAGAACTCGCGCCACGGCCGCAGCAACGGCTGCCTGGCGACAGCGACGGCATCGATGAGCAATTGTCCGAAGAGCTGCAGGATCTCCAGGGCGTGGCCGGCGACTGCGAACGCGCCCCGCCCCAGAGCCGTCACGGGCGAAAGGGGATCGAACGCTCTCTGCGACGATGCGCGCGCGCCCATGGAGCCCTCGCACGCTCCGAAAAAAATTTCGTGCTCGCGCCGCAGCTGCAGGTGGTTCGGGCGGCACCGGTCCCAGGCGCGCCACACCAGCATCGCGCCGATGTGATCGAAACGCTGGATCTGCGAGAGATCCCACTGCGCCGCGTTCACCGGGCCCGCGTCCCGCAGCGCCGACTGGAGCGCGCGAGCGCGCGACTCGATCGCTCGGATGTCCCATGCCCCGGAAAGATGAACGACACGCGCACCGTCTCCGGTAGCAGTGACCTGCACATCCGGATCGCGGACCGGCTTGGATGCAGCTTGCTGCATTCGCTTGCGCCCAGCGTCCCCCGGCTTCGGTGAAAGCGGATTTCCCCTGGAGCAAGCTAGCAGCAAAGGCGCCGGAACGCAACGCCATGATTCGAAGGCGTTTCGCGTTAGAATCATCCTCCCGCGCCCCGGTAGCTCAGTGGATAGAGCAGCCCCCTCCTAAGGGGCAGGTCGGACGTTCGATTCGTCTCTGGGGCGCCAAGCCTTTCAGCACGCCGGAGGTGTCATGGCTTCGATCCAGCTGCCCGGCCGAGAAGCGAGTGGATTTTCTTGATCAGTTTCTCAAACTGAACCGGTTTCACTTCGAAGTCGTCACAGCCCGCGGCGAACGCCTCCTCGCGGCTTTTCTCCGATGAATCGGCGGTGACGACGATGATCGGGATATGTTTCGTTTCCGGCTGGGTTTTCAGACGGCGCGTCGCCTCGAAGCCATCCAGCCCCGGAAGTCTCAGGTCCATTACGATGAGATCGGGCAGGAGGGTTTTCGCCCAATCCACCCCCTCCGCGCCGTTTGTCGCGACTTTGACCTCGAATCCGGCTAAGCCCAAACGTCGGTGTAGCGTGAACAGGTTGTCCTCGCTGTCCTCAACGCAGAGAATCTTG
>JBGQKQ010000153.1:0-6945 GCA_041499655.1 Gammaproteobacteria bacterium | reverse complement strand
GATCCTCGTCACTGCGCGCTACTGGAGCGCGCAATACGAATGGCACGCGCACCACGCGCACGCGCTCAAGGCGGGCCTCGACCCGCGCCTCGCGGCCGAGCTCGCGCTCGGGCGGCGGCCCGCGGGGATGACGGACGAGGAGGCCGCGGTGCACGATTTCTGCAAGGAGCTGCACGAGCGCAAGGCGGTGAGCGACGCCGCCTACGCGGCGGTGGTGAAGCACTTCGGCGAGCGCGGCACGGTGGACCTCATCGGGGTGATCGGGTATTACACTCTGGTCTCCATGGTGCTCAACGTCGACCGCGTCCCGATTCCCGGCGGAGCACCCGCGCCGCTTCCCCCGCTGGGATGACGCGATGAGCGAGCAGGACGCAGTCGGCCTGACGCAGACACTGCTGCGGTTCGACACCGTCAATCCGCCGGGACAAGAGCGCGCCTGCGCCCGGCACGCCGGCGCGCTGCTCGAGCAATGGGGTTTCCGCGTGGACTACCACGAGTACGCGGAAGGCCGCACCAGCGTGATCGCGCGCTCGGGCGGCTCCGCCTCGAAGCCGCCGCTGTGCCTCACCGGGCACATCGACACCGTGGCCCTGGGCACCGCGGCGTGGACGCGCGATCCCTTCGCCGGGGAGACCGACGGCGACCGGCTGTACGGGCGCGGTTCCTCGGACATGAAAGCCGGCGTCGCGGCGATCCTGCTCGCCGCGCGCAATCTCGCGGGAAAGCTGCCCGGGACGCCGGGCGTGGTTCTCGTGTTCACCGCGGCGGAGGAGGGCGGGTGCGTGGGATCGCAGCACCTCGTGCGCACGCAGCTCCTCGGCAAGGCCGGCGCCATGGTCGTCGGCGAGCCGACCTCGAACACCCCGCTGGTCGGGCACAAGGGTTCGCTCAAATTCCACGCGAAGTTCCGCGGCGTCTCGGCGCACGGCTCGATGCCCGAGCTGGGAGTGAACGCCATCTACAAGGCCGCCAAGGCCGTCTCCAGACTCGAGGGCTTCGATTTCGGAGTGAAACCGCATCCGGTGATGGGCGGGCCGACCATGAACGTCGGCACCTTCGAAGGCGGCCAAGGCGTGAACATGGTGCCCGACGAAGCGAGCATCGGCGTGGACATCCGGACGGTCGCCGGAATGGATCACCGGGCGCTCCTCTCCCGTCTGAAAGACCTTCTCGGAAAGGAAGCGGAGCTGGACGTCTTTTCCGACATGAACGCGGTCTGGACCGAGCCCGGTCAGGAATGGGTGCAGCGCGTGTTCGACATCAGCGGCAAGGTCCTCGGCGCCCGCCCCACAGCGAAGACCGCGACCTACAACACCGACGCGGGCAATCTCCTCAAGGTCTATTCGGGCGCGCCCACGGTGGTGCTCGGGCCGGGCGAGGCGCAGCTCGCGCACCAGACCGACGAATACTGCAGCATGGCGCGCGTCCGCGAGTCGGTTGCGATCTACGAGGCGATCATCTGCGACTGGTGCGGCCTGTGAGGATCCGTTCCTGTGCCGCGCTGCTTCTCGCGCTCGCTTCCGGCGCCGCGTCCGCGCAGACATCCGTCACGCGCATCATCGTTCCGTTCGCGGCGGGCGGTGTGCAGGACATTCTCGCGCGCGCGATCAGCACGGAGCTGGGGACGGCGATCGGCCGCAACGTGATCGTCGAGAACCGCCCGGGCGCCGGCGGCACCATCGGCACGGCGCTGGTCGCGAAATCCCCGCCCGACGGGCACACGCTCGTCCTCGCGGCGGCGAATCACACCATCAACGGCTCGCTCCGCGCGAAGCTGCCCTACGACCCGATCCGCGATTTTGCCGGTGTCGCGCACATCGGCACAGTGGAATACGTGCTCATGATCAATCCGCGGATCCCGGCGAAGACGGTCGGCGAATTCGTGGCGTACGCCAAAGCGAATCCGGGCAAGCTCAACTACAGCACCGCGGGGAGCGGCACTGCGACGCATCTCTCGATGGCCTACTTCGCCGCGCTCGCCGGCATCGAGATGGTCCATGTGCCCTACAAGGGCACGAACGAAGCGGTGAACGAAGTCCTCGCCGGCCGCGCCGACGCCGTGATCGCGGCCAACATCGGCGCCCTGGCTTTCGTCAAGGACGCGCGCATCCGCATGCTCGGGGTGACTTCGGCGAAGCGCTCCAAGTTCCTGCCCGAGCTGCCGCCGCTTGCCCAGGACGTACCGGGATACGAGTTCGATTCCTGGCTGGGCCTGCTGGGGCCCGCCGGGATGCCGGCGGCGACGGTCGACCAGCTCAACCTGGCGGTCGCCGCCCTCCTGAGGGAGCCGGTGATCCTCGACCGGCTCGCCAAACAGGGCATCGAGCCGCAGGCCTTGAGCCCCGAGGCTTTCGATGCGCTCCTGCGCGCCGATTTCGACAGGATGGCGCGCGTCGTCAAGGCTTCCGGCGCGCGGGTCGAATAGCCTAGAATCCAGCCGTTACCCCCGGAGAGAAGCACGCCATGATTCAAAACCTCAAGCTGGCACTCGCTGCGGCAGTCCTCGTTCTTGTCGCCCCGCTCGCCGCCGCACAGGACTATCCCGCGCACGACATCCGTTCGCTGTGCAACTACGCGCCGGGCTCGGGGGCCGACATCATCGTGCGCTTCTACAGCGACCGGCTCGCCAAGCTCGCCGGCAAGCCGGTCATCGTGGAGAACAAGGTCGGCGCGCAGGGCGCGCTCGCCACCGACGCGCTCGCCAAGTCGAAGCCCGACGGCTACACCATCCTGATCACGCCGGCCTCCTCGACCATTGCCTCGGCGCCGTACCTTTTCAAGAGCCTGCCGTTCGACGCCGAGCGCGATTTCGCCGCGGTGACCACGGTCGCCTCGCTGTCCTTCGTGATCATGGTCGATGCGGCGAAGCCGCTCAATTCGATCGACGAGCTGATCGCGCAGCTGAAGGCCAAGCCGGACAACGGCTTCTACGGCACCACCAACAACACCGGCGTGATCGCCGCCGAGCTGTTCAAGACGAAGCTCGGCCTCAAGACCACCTACGTTCCGTACAAGCAGAACGCGCAGGCGCTCACCGATCTGCTCCTCGGCCAGCTCGACTTCCTCACCTTCGACGCCACCTGGGCGGCGAGCCAGGTCAAGGGAGGGAAGATCAGGGTTCTGGCTGCCACGGCGACCAAGCGCTCGGTGGCGCTGCCCGACGTGCCGACGCTCACCGAGCTCGGCTACGGCGGCAACGATGTCTCGCCGTGGTGGGGCGTCGTCGTTGCGGCAGGCACCCCGAGGCCCATCGTCGAGAAGCTCGCGGCCTGGTTCAACCAGATCACCGCGGCGGAGGACACGAAGCAGTTCCTCGCCAACTCGGCGTTCGATCCGTTCCCGGGCTCGCCCGACCAGATGCAGGCGCTGCTGAAGAGCGACGCGGTGCGCTGGAAGCGCTACGTCGAGCTGGCGAAGATCGAACCCCAATAGGAGAGGCGCATGAAAGCCCAAGCCCTCACATCCGACCAGCGCGCCGATGCGCTCGAGGAAAGCCTGATGAAGAAGGCGCACCAGCCCGCGGCCGGATCGGCGCGGCGCGGGGTGGGGCTTCTGTTCGGCGGGATCACGCCGAGCGGGGCTCCCGTCGAGATCAAGCCGCTCCCGCCCATGCCGGCGAAGCCGACGCTCGTCGATTTTTTCCGGCTGCGCTTCATGCCGCACACCGTGACGCATATGCTGCAGAGCGCGAGCGATGCGCTGAAGAAAGGCGAGCCCGAGGACATCGTGCTCGCCTGCCTGCTGCACGACATCGCGATCAATCTCCTCAAGGTCGACCACGGGTACTGGGCGGCGCAGATGCTCGAGCCCTACGTCCCGGAAAACATCAGCTGGGCGATCCGCCATCACCAGGCGCTGCGCTTCTTCGCCGACCCGTCGGCGGGATACGAATATCCGCAGCGTTACGTGCAGATCTTCGGCGAGGGCTACCAGCCCGAGCCCTATATCAGGACGGCCTACGAGCAGGCGCGCGGGCACAAATGGTACAGGGAGGCACGCATGATCACCGTGCACGACCTGTATGCCTTCGATCCGGACATGAAAGTGAGCATCGATCCCTTCGTCGACATCATCGGGCGGCGCTTCAGACAGCCGAAGGAAGGGCTGGGGTTCGACGGCAGTCCCGTCGCCCACATGTGGCGCTCGCTGATCTACCCGGACAATCCGCTCTGACTATTCGGGCTCCAACCCGATCGCTTTCACGAGTTTCCCGACCGCGTCGATCTCGCGGCGCAGGTGCGCGTCGAGCTCATCGGGTGTGCTCGCCAGCGTGGCGAGACCCAGGTCGTTCAGTCTTGCCTGGACGTCCGGCGCCTTGAGCGCCGCACGCACTTCTTCGCTCAAGCGCCCGGCGATGGGAGCGGGCAGGCCCGCCGGGCCGAAGAACGCCCACCAGGCGGGAAATCCCTGGAAGCCCGGGATGATTTCGGCTACCGTCGGGAGCTCGGGGAAGCGGCTGCTGCGCCGCGTATCCACGATCGCGAGCGGCCTGACCTTGTTGGCAATGTTGGGAGCGAGGAAGGCGTAGGTCGGAAACCAGATCGCGACGCGGCCGGTGACCCAGTCGTTGATCATCTGCGAGAAATTGGCCTGCGCGTAGGGTACGTGCAGCAGATCGATCCCGGCGTAGAGCTTGAGCGACTCCCCGGTCAGGTGGAACACCGATCCGACCCCGGTCGAGGCGTATTCGAGCTTGCCGGGATTGCGCTTGGCGTAGTCGATGAGCTCCGCGAGCGAATTCACCGGGACCGAGCCGTTCACCACGACGTAGCTCGGCGAGCTGACCGCGAGGCTGATCGGCGCGAAGTCCTTGAGCACGTCGAAGGCGAGGTTCTTGAAGAGAAACCTCGCGTTCACGTAGGTGCCCGAGGTGCCGTAGGTGAGGGTGTAGCCGTCGGGCGCGGCGCGTGCCAGCGCCTGGGCGGCCTGCGCCCCGCGCGCCGCGGTCTTCAGCTCGACGACCACCGGCTGGCCCAGGTTCGCGGTCATTTTCGCCGCCATCAGCCGCAGCGCCGCATCCCCGCTCGAGCCCGGCGAGGCGGTGCTCACCACGAGTATCGGCTTCGCGGGATAGGCTTGAGACCGGGCTGACGCCGCGACGAAGAGAAGCGCCCCGCCGACCGCGCAAATTGCAGCGTGCCGGTAGAGATCCCTCGCTTCGCTCGGGATGACGCGCGCTATCATTCTTCGCTCGGGATGACGGGCGCTATCATTCTTCTCTCGGGATGACAGACCTTGTCATTCCGCAGACTTGTCATTCCGCAGACCTTGTCATTCCGCAGACCTTGTCATTCCGAGGGCGCAAGCCCGAGGAATCTCCGTACGCACGATCAGGCCTTCTTGTCGCCGTCACCGCTCCCCGGAAGCAAGCTGTCCTTGAGGTGATAGCGGAACATGGTCTTGCCGCGCAGCTTGTACAGGTAGTCGATGATGTCCTCGTTCGACATGTACTTCGACATGTCGTAGGTGTCGTGATGGACGATCTCCTTCAGCTCGCGCCGCACGCCGGGCTTGCGCTCGATGTCGGCGTAGCCGACCGAGATGATGAGATACACGTCGATCAGGTCCGGCACGCCGAGCACGCGCTTCAGCGGTTCCTGCACGTGCACCGTGCCCCAGTGCGACCCCAGGCCGAGCGAGGCGATCGCGAGCTGCATGTGCGTGCAGGTGTTCGCCAGGCCGTCGGTGAAATGGCTCGCGTGGCGCCCGAAAGTGAACGCGGCGTTCACCGTCGCCCATTGCCTGCGGCCGTCGCCGAGCACCACGATCACCACCGGCGCCTCGTGCCAGGGGCGGCGCTGCTGGCCGCCGCTGGAGTTGCGGATCTTCTGCCACTCGTCCTTGAGATCGTCGCCTTTCACCTGGAACGCCGGGTGGCGCAGCTCGAAGGGCCGCATCTGCTCCATCCAGAAGCAGAATTCCTGGTTGGTGTCCTGGAAGGCGTCGTAGAGATCCTTCTTCTTCTTCGCGTCCTTGATCACCAGATACTCCCAGGGCTGGCCGTTCGCCCCGGACATCGCCCAGCGCCCGGCCTCGAGGATTTTCTCGAGGTATTCCTCGGGGATGGGATCGGGCCTGATGCGGCGCACGCTCATGCGCGTGTTCATGATGCGGTAGAGGACGTCGTAATCGGCTTCTCTGGAAGCGTCGGCCATGGTGGATTCTCCGGCGGGGCTTGTGCGACTATAGCAAGGATGCGAATCGCGCAACGGTCCGCAACGCTCCTTCTCGTCGCGGCAGCGGTCCTGTCCCCCGGGCACCCGAGGGCCGAGCCTCGGTTCTCGTTCGCGGCTACGCCGGGAAAACTTCCCAAGGACGTGGTGCCGAGCCACTACGCGCTGCGCATCACCCCGGGGACAGACCGCTTCGAGGCGGAAGCGGGCATCGATATCGACGTGAAGCGGCCGGTACAGGCGATCGTTCTCAACGCATCCGAGTTGACCTTCAAGTCGGTGAAGCTGCGGGCGGCCGGCGGAGACGAACAAACCCTCGCGCTGAGCTTCGATCCCAGGCAGGAAACGGCGACCCTCACGCCCTCGCATGGACCGATCTCCCCGGGACGCTACCGGCTCGACATCGAGTACTCCGGAAAGATCGGCAGGCACCCCCAGGGCCTCTACCGGTTCGAGTACAAGCAGCGCGAGCCGGGAGGTCTCGTGGAAAGGGCCATGCTCGCCACCCACATGGAGCCGGTGAGCGCGCGCAAGCTCTTTCCCGGTTGGGACGAACCGGTGTTCCGCGCGACCTTCGAGCTGACGGCGGTAGTGGAGGAGTCCCTGACCGCGGTCTCCAATATGCCGCAGTCGCGGGTCGAGCCTCGACCCGGCGGCAAGAAGGAGGTGCGTTTCGAGAAGTCGGTGCCGATGTCCACGTATCTGGTCGCGCTCTTCATCGGCGAGATGGACGTTCTCGAGGACGAGGCCGACGGCGTCCGGCTGCGCATCT
>JBGQKQ010000152.1:0-6990 GCA_041499655.1 Gammaproteobacteria bacterium | reverse complement strand
GAACAGGTTGTCCTCGCTGTCCTCAACGCAGAGAATCTTGATCATCTCGGCCTCTCCTTTCAGTTATCGGGATTACATTACCTGATTTGGGGCCTGGACGAATCCGCGTCGATCGGTTTCCTAGGGTATGCTGGAAAGACTACATCGGAGTCAAGGGAATGAAGATCCTCGTCGTCGATGATTCCCGCACCATTCGCGCAGGCATGGTGAATTTGATCGGGCGCATGGGGCACACCGCGATCGAGGCGGCCAACGGAGAAGAGGCCCTCCGGCTTCTTGCGGAAGAGCGGCCAGACCTGGTCCTCATCGACGTCATGATGCCGGTCATGGACGGATACGAGGCCGCGAAGCGGATGCGGCAGAACCAGGGCGATGATTGGGTCCCGATCATCTTCCTCAGCTCGATGGAGGCGGATCAGGATCTGGACCGGGCGATCGAAGCGGGAGGCGACGACTATCTGGTGAAGCCAGTGAGTTTCGTGGTTCTAAACGCCAAGATTCGCGCCCTGCATAGAACAGAAAGCGTGCGCCGGAAACTCGTAGAGGCCTCGGGCAAACTCGTCTCCCTAAACAAAGAGCTGGAAAACCTCTCCCGACATGACGGCCTGACCGAAATCGCCAACCGCCGCTTTCTCGACGAGAGTCTCCTCGCGGAAGTGCGGCGCGCCGCGCGCGCGCGGGCGCCACTGTCTTTCATTCTCGCCGACATCGACCATTTCAAGGCTTACAACGACCAGTACGGGCATCAAGCCGGGGACGCCTGCCTCAAGCAGATTGCGACTGTCCTGCGGTCCGCAGCACGGCGTCCCGCCGATCTCGCGGCACGCTATGGCGGCGAGGAATTTGCCATGGTCTTGCCGGAGACCCCTCTTGAGGGCGCGATCACGGTGGCGAAAGCCGTTGCGCAAGGGGTCGCTGAACTGGGGATCGCGCACGCCCGATCGTCCACCGGCCAGATGGTTACGTTAAGCCAGGGCATTGCCTCGTGCGTTCCCGGACCGGAGACTTCCCCCGAGCAGTTGATCGAACGCGCTGATCGCGCACTGTATGAGGCCAAGGATCAAGGCCGGAACCGTTACGTGGCGTTCGCGGCACAAGGGACAAACGAGTAAGCAGCCGGATCTGAAGGAGGCGCTGCTAATTAGGCCGCGTCCGGCTGCTTCGAGGGTTGGGCCTGGATGAAAGCGTCGACCTCCATGCATGCCTCGTGTATCCGCATGAGGGCGGGATAGGGCTTGAGGTCGCACTTGTAGAAAATCGCGTTGAACACCTGCGGCACCAGGCAGCAATCGGCCATCGTGACCTGGTCGCGAAACACGTACTTGCCGTGCTTTCGTTCCTGGGCGAGGAACGATTCCATCATCTGGAAACCCTCGGCGATCCAGTGGCGGTACCAGGAATTGACGCCTTCTTCGTCGAGCTTGTAGGTCTTGCTGATGTACTTCCGCGTGCGCAGGTTGTTGAGCGGATGGATCTCGCAGGCGATGATTTGCGAGAAAGCGCGCACATACGCGCGGTCGAGCGGATCGGCGGGAAGGAGCCGGGGTCCCGGGTGGGCCTCGTCGAGATACTCCATGATCGCGAGCGACTGGGTCAGCAGGCGCCCGCCGTCCTCGAGCGCCGGCACCAGGCCTTGCGCGTTCACGGACTTGTAGCCCGCTTGCAGATGCTCCCCCTTGGGCAGGCTCACGCCCGCGTGCTCGACCTTCAGGCCCTTGTGGTTGAGCGCGATACGCACGCGGAACGACGCCGAGGAGCGGAAGAACGTATACAGCTTCATGGGCTTTTCCAGACTGCGGCAGGTTAGCCGAATTTGAGCTTCATCGCCAGCACCGTGCCGGCAAGCAAGAGCGTCAGGCCGTTGCACACGATGATCGGCAGCGCGCCGAGCAGGAGGCCGTAGGCGAACCACAGCGCCACGCCCGAGGTGAATATCAGGTACATCGGCAGGGAGAGGTCGCGCGCCGAGCGGGTTTTCCAGATCCGCCATACCTGCGGTACGAAAGCGAGGGTGGAGAGCGTGCCGGCGACGGCTCCTATCAGATCGGCGTTCATGCCTTGCCCTTCTTTCTTTCCTCTTCGCGCAGCCGCAGCACCCGCCGCTGCACCTTTCCGGTCGTGGTCATGGGCAGGCTGTCGAGGAATTCGATTTCCTTGGGATACTCGTACGGCGCGAGCTTCCCGCGCACGTGCTCTTGCAGTTCGGCCTGCAGCGCCGCGGAGCCCGTATAACCGGGCGAGAGCACGACGAAGGCCTTGACGATGTTGGTGCGCTCCGCGTCGGGGCTGCCGACGACGGCGGCATTGGCGACCGCGGGGTGCTTCACCAGGCAGTTCTCGATCTCCGAAGGACCGATGCGGTAGCCCGCGCTCTTGAACATGTCGTCGGTTCGCCCCTGATACCAGAAGTCCCCGTCAGCGTCCCGCATCGCAATGTCCCCGGTGCGGCACCACTTCCCGGTGTACTTCCTTTTCGTCGCCTCGGGATTCTTCCAGTACTCGAGGAAGAACACGGGGTCGCCCGCGCTCCATGCAGCGACCTCCCCGGCCTGCCCCGCCGGAACCTCGTCGCCGGCCTCGTCGATGCAGGCGACCCTGTGTCCCGGGTAAGGTCGCCCGATCGAGCCGGGCTTCGCCGGCCATAGAGACTGCGAGTTGCCCACGATGTAGTTGATCTCGGTCTGGCCGAACATCTCGTTGACGGTCACGCCGAGCGCGCTCTGGCTCCAGCCGAATGCGGCGTCGCCCACCGACTCGCCCGCGCTCATGATCGAACGCAGCGAGAGCTTGTAGCGCTCCCGGGGTCGCGGCACGGCCTTCATCATCATTTTCAGCGCAGTCGGAAAAAGGAACGCGTTGCGCACGCCGTACTTCTGCATCAGCCAGAACGCCTTTTCCGGATCGAACCGCCCGCGGTAGCCGAGGAGCGGAGACCCGTGAAAGAGCGACGGGAGCAGCGCGTCCATGAGGCCGCCCGTCCAGGCCCAGTCGGCCGGCGACCAGAACATATCGCCCGGTTGCGGATAGAGATCGTGCGAGTGCACGAAGCCCGGGATGTTCCCCAGCAGCACCCGCTGCGGCATGAGCGCACCCTTGGGCGGTCCGGTCGTGCCGCTGGTATAGATGAGCAGCGCGGGCTCGTCGGCGGAAGTATCGGCCGGAGCAAAGTCCGTCGACGCCTTGTCGATCAGCGTTTGCCAGGGTGTCACCCACGACTCACGCGCCCCGGCGACGCCGACGACGTGCGCGAGCGAAGGCAGCCGGTCGCGGATTGGCGCGAGGTTCGGCAGCGACGCCGTATCGACGAGCGCAACCACCGCCTCGCTATCCTGCAGGCGATACTCCAGTGCTTCCGGGCCGAACAGGATCGAAAGAGGCATCGCCACCGCGCCCATTTGATAGCAGGCGATGTGCGCGATCGCCGTTTCCGGACGCTGCGGCAGGATGATGCCCACCCTGTCGCCGCGCCGCACGCCCAGGGCCGCGAGCGCGTTCGAGAGGCGGTTTGCCTGCTGCTGCAGGTCCGGGAAAGTCAGAGCCGAGACGGCCCCGCCCTCGTCCTCCCAGTAGAGCGCGACGCGGTTGCGATCACCCGCGTGACGCGAGCAGCACGCCGCTGCAATGTTGAAGCGCGGGGGAACATCCCACCGGAATGCGTCGTAGATCTCTCGATAGCGGTCCTGCATTGCCGCTTCCCCCGGCCGCCCGATCCAGCCCCTGAACGGCCGGACCGCTACTGAAGCTGCTTGAGGCGCTGGTCGACGAAGCTCAGAAGCTCGGGCGCGAGGTTGCCCGACGATCTGGCGCGCGTATAGGCTTCGAGCGCCTCCTTGGGCTGCTCGGCCGCCTGAAACGAAATCCCCAGTCCCACCCACCACACGCCCGCGGACGGAGCAAGCCGCAGCGCCGCCTGGTACTGATCGATGGCTTCCTTGTGTCGGCCGAGGCGCTGATAGAGTGCCCCGGCGAACGCGTGAAAATCCGGATTGCGGTCGGGAGGCGCGGCGTGCCTCTGCAGCACGAACAAGGCGCCGGAGACGTCGTTGCGCTCGACCATGATGCGCGCGAGCAGCATGGCGAAGGTGGTGTTTTCCGGATCGGCCGCGAGGCCGCCCTGGAGGACCGTCGCGGCGTCGTCGACACGCTTGGCTTCGAGCAGCAGGGCGACCAGCGTCTGGCGCGCAGCCTCGTGATTCGGATCCATCACGAGAGCATTGCGAAAGCCGTCCATTCCCTCCGCGACCCGGCCCTGGTTCACCAGATTCACCGCGCGCCGGAACTCCTGTTCCGCCCGGTACTTCGCCGACGTGTTGGCGCGGCGGTCGATCGTCCCCGGCTGCGCGGTTTCGGCCGCGCGAACCGGCTGCGCGGCGGCCGTCTTCGCCGGCGCCTTCGATCCCTTCGCGGCGGGCCGCGAAGCGGCCGGGCGCCGCTGCGGAACAGGCGCGGCCAGCTCGGTCGCCAGCCGCAGCATGTCGAAATTCGGCTTGCCCGCTTTCTGCGGCGCGGCCTCGGCGATCCTGGGCGCCGGGGCCGCCGTCTCCGGTTTCGGCGCGGCAGGCGTCACCGCGGCCTGCGCGGGCGCCGTATCGGGAACTGCGGGCGAGGCGCTCGGCGCCGGGGGCGCCTTGGCCCGCTGACTTTCATAGGCGAGCTCGGTGACAACCGGTCGCGGCATCAACTGCCAGACGACCCACGCGACCCAGGCCACGGCGAAGAGCATCGCGACGGCCATGGTGCGCCAGAAGAAGTCCGATGCGAGTGCCCGGGTGGAAACCGAGCGCGCGTGCTGCGACATGCCCTCGGTGGCCGGTCCCGCCAAGGCGCCCGAGGCCGCATGGCGCTTGTCGAGATCCCGCAACATCTGGTTGATGAGACTCATCGCAGGATCACCCAGCTCGCGCTCGAGAACGCCACGCAGGCGAGAGCGAGCCACAGCCAGGCCCGCGAGAAGCCGAACGAGGCAGGCGTATCGGCGCTCGCCTCGCGCGCGTGGCGCGCCGTCACTTTGCGTGTGCCCTCTCCGTAGGCGAGCATCAGCGCCTTGTTCGCGAGGATATTGATCAGGCGGGGAACGCCCCGGCTCGCGCGGTAAATGGTCTTCGCCGCCGCCGCGGCGAACACCTCATCGCCGGAATAACCGGCGATCGCCAGGCGGTGATGAAGGTAGTGCTCGGTCTCCGCTCGCGTCAGGGTCCCCATGTGGTGCTGAAAGGTGATCCGCTGTCGCAGCTGCCGGATCGAGGCGTGTGCGAGCCTCTCATCGAGCTCGGGCTGACCGAAGAGGATGACCTGGACGAGCTTGCGCTTCTCGGTCTCGAGATTGGTGAGCAGACGCAGGGCTTCGAGCGATTCCAGGGGCATCGCCTGCGTCTCGTCCAGGCACACGACCACGCGTTTTTTCTGGCGAGCGAAGTCGAGCAGCGCGAGATTGAGCACCTTCAGCAGGTGATGCTGGTCCAGTCCGCTGTCCAGCTTCAACCCCAGCTCTTCGGCGAGCGCGAGGAGCAGGGTCTTGGGCTCGAGGTCGGGGTTGGGGACATAGGCGCTCACCCAGTTGTCGTCGAGCGTCGCCAGGAACTTGCGGCAGAGGAGCGTCTTGCCCGTGCCCACCTCGCCGGTGATCTTGATGAAGCCCTCGCCGTTCGCTACCGCGACCAGGAGCGTGTTGAGCGCCTCCTGGCTGCTCGCGCAGGAGTAGAAGAAACTCGTGTCGGGCGTGATCCCGAAGGGAGACTCTCGCAGGCCGAAGTGGGAGAGGTAGATCACTTCGGTTTCAGCGGGTGGCGCCTGCCGCGGTGTCCTGCCCGTAACCCTGGAGCCGGTCGCGAGCCGCCTGAATGTCCTGCTCCCAGTCCTTGTCGCTCTTGATGACGGTCGGCTTGAGCAGGATCACCAGTTCCTTCTTGATGGTGGTGCGCTGGGTGCTGCGAAAGGCGGCGCCGATTCCCGGAATGTCCTGAAGCCCCGGAATCCCGGACTTGGTGTTGGTGACCTGAACCTGCATCAGGCCGCCCAGGGCCACGATGTTGCCGTCCTGCGCACGGACCATGGTGTCGGTTTCGTTGACCGAGCTTTTCGCGAGCGGGATGTCCTGTGCGCCGCCGACACCGAAGTCGAACTGTATGGTGTTGGTCTGGACGTCGCTGACCAGCGGATGGATGTGCAGCAGGATGTTGCCGTCTTCGTCGATCTGCGGCGTGATGTCGAGCGACACGCCGGAGAAGAAGGGATTGAAGGTCGGCGTGATCTGCACGGAGGTCACGACTCCCGTCGAGTTCGTGAGAGGCGTGCCGGTGATGTTGGTGACGAAGAACTGGTCGGTCCCGACCTTGAGCACCGCTTTCTGGTTGTTGAGCGCCGCGACCCGGGGGCTCGACAGCACCTGGACCGCTCCTTGAGTCTCGAGGAAGGTGATCAGCGCAGCGAAGTTCCTCGCCTGAAAGGCGAGCCCGAACAGGGACGCACCCGGGTTGGTGAGGTTGATCAGGTTGTTGCCGGGAAAACCGGCGACTGCGCCGCCGGTCGTCGTGAAGGCGCCCGGCGAACCCGTGATCCCGCTCGCACCGGTGATCTGCAAGTTGGCTCCCCCGGGCGGGCTCCTTTGCAGCAAGGTGCCTTGCGAGACCTGGCCCGCCGAGATCCCGCTCGTCGGGAAGGCCGCCCAGTTGACTCCCGCCTGATAGTCCTGGCTCAGCGTCACCTCGATCACCTTGGCCTCGATCATGACCTGGCGCTCGATCGACAGGCGTATGGCCTTGAGGTACTTCTCGATGGTTCGCAGTTCCTGGGGCAGGGCGCGAACGACGATCACCCCCGACTGCGGGCTCACCACCACGCTGCGACCCTCGCCGGCGCCGACCAAGGACCGCAACGCGAGAACGACCTCGCTCCAGAAATCGTTCTGCGAGACCGTGGAGACCCGGCTCGCGTCCGTACTCGTCGTAGCGATGGCGCTCAAGCCGAACGCGCCCAGCGCGCCGGGCCCCG
>JBGQKQ010000151.1:0-7064 GCA_041499655.1 Gammaproteobacteria bacterium | reverse complement strand
GACGGCATCCGCAAGACCGCGCGCGAGCAGCCGGTCGAGCGATCGGACCGCGAAGGCACGGAAGACCTGGATGCGCTCTTCTCGGACGACGGCCATTTCGCCGAGGTGCCCGGCGAGTGGGCGAGTCCGGAACGCGCGCTCGAGGAGCGCCGCTTCTTCGAGGCGCTCGAGCGTTGCCTGCAGGCGCTTCCCAGGAACACCGCCAGCGCGTTCACGATGCGCGAGCTCCTGGGGCTGGACACCGAGGAAATCTGTAAGGAACTGGGTATTTCCACGTCCAATTGCTGGGTGATGCTCTATCGCGCCCGGATGAGTCTGCGCGCATGCCTGGAACGGACCTGGTTCCTTTCGGGTTCGGCCGGCGCCGGATAAAGGAGAAGCGCCCAGGTGGCCTTCCGTCTGTCGTGCAAGGAAGCAAGCAAACTGATCTCCGACGGGATGGACAGGCGCCTGTCGGTTGCCGAGCGCATCACCCTGCGTCTGCACGTGGGCATTTGCGATGCCTGCACCCGCTTCACCTCGCAGGTGCAATTCCTGCGCCGCGCGCTGAAGGCCTTCCCGGGCCCCGATGATCCCGAAGCACGCTAAAACAAGCCGCTGCCCGGCTTGCGGCGGCGAATTCGAATGCGGAATGCAGGCCGGACGCGAGCGCTGCTGGTGCGAGGACCTTCCGGCTCTAGCCGATCCGGCCGCGGGCCGATCCTGCTACTGCCCGCGATGCCTCGAAGGCAAGATCAAGGCACGGACGGAGCGTCAAAGCACGTAGCGTGCAAGATCCTCGCTCTGCGCCAGTTCCTTGAGCTTGGCATCGACGAACGCGGCGTCGACCCTGACGCTCTCCTTGCCGTGCCTGCCTCCGTCGAACGAGATCTCCTCGAGCAGCCGCTCCATCACCGTATGCAGGCGCCTGGCGCCGATGTTCTCGGTCTTCTCGTTCACCGACCAGGCGATCTCCGCCAGGCGCCGGATGCCGTCCGGCAGGAAGGTGATCTCGACGTCCTCGGTGGCGAGCAGCGCCTGGTACTGGCGGGTGAGGCAGGCGTCGGTCGCGGTGAGAATTCTCTCGAAGTCCCCGACGGAGAGGGAATCGAGCTCGACGCGAATCGGAAAACGCCCCTGCAGCTCGGGGATCAGGTCCGAGGGCTTGGACAGATGGAACGCGCCGCTCGCGATGAAGAGGATGTGGTCGGTATTCACCATGCCGTACTTGGTGGAGACGGTCGTGCCCTCGACCAGCGGCAGCAGATCGCGCTGCACGCCCTGGCGTGAGACGTCGGCACCCATCATCTCTCCGCGGCTCGCGATCTTGTCGATCTCGTCGAGAAATACGATGCCGTTCTGCTCGACATTCGCGAGCGCTTTGGCGCGCAGGTCTTCCTCGTTCACCAGGCGCGCCGCCTCCTCGTCGGTGAGCATCCGTATCGCCTCGCGAATCTTCATGCGACGCAGCTTCCTCCTCCCGCCGCCGAGGTTCTGGAACATGCCCTGTATCTGCTGCGTGAGCTCTTCCATGCCGGGCGGCGCGAATATCTCCATGTGCGCCTGCGGCGTCGACACCTCGATCTCGACGTCCTTGTCGTCGAGCTCTCCTTCGCGCAATTTCTTCCGGAACTTCTGGCGCGTCGCCGATTCCTCCTCGCCCGCGGACTTGTCCGAAAGTTCGGCGCCGCCCGCTCCGAAGGCGCTCGCCCCGCGAGCGGGCGGCAGCAACACATCGAGCACCCGCTCCTCGGCTGAGTCCTCGGCCCGGCGGCGCACTTTCTTCATGGCCGCCTCGCGCGTGTCCTTGATCGCGATTTCCATCAAATCGCGAACGATCGTGTCGACGTCACGGCCGACGTAGCCGACTTCGGTGAATTTGGTCGCCTCCACCTTGATGAACGGTGCGTCCGCGAGGCGCGCAAGGCGGCGCGCGATCTCGGTCTTGCCGACCCCGGTCGGTCCGATCATGAGAATATTCTTGGGGGTGATCTCCTGCCGCAGCGGCTCGGCCACCTGCTGGCGGCGCCAGCGATTCCTGAGCGCGATCGCAACCGCGCGCTTCGCCCGGGCCTGGCCGACGATGTGCTTGTCGAGCTCGTGGACGATTTCCTGCGGAGTCATCGAGGACATGGGGAGACGGCCGCGCTAGTCCAGCGTCTCGACGACGACCTGGTGGTTGGTGTAGATGCACAGGTCCGCGGCGATCGAGAGCGCCTTGCGGACGATGCTCTCCGCGTCGAGCTGGGTGTTCTCCAGCAGCGCCCGCGCCGCCGATTGCGCATAGGGCCCGCCGGAGCCTATCGCAATCAATCCCGACTCGGGCTCGATGACGTCCCCCATGCCGGTGATGATCAACGAGGATTCGCGGTCGGCGACGGCGAGCATCGCCTCCAGCCGCCGCAGCACCCGGTCGGTGCGCCAATCCTTCGCGAGCTCGACGGCGGAGCGCAGCAGATTTCCCTGGTGCTTGTCGAGCTTGGACTCGAAGCGTTCGAACAGCGTGAATGCATCCGCCGTCCCCCCGGCGAAGCCCGCGAGAATCCTGTCGTGGTACAGGCGCCGGACCTTGCGCGCGCTCGCCTTCACAATGATGCTGCCCAGCGTTACCTGGCCGTCGCCACCCAGCGCAACCTTGCCGTCGCGGCGCGCGGACAGGATCGTGGTTCCGTGGAATTGTTCCATGCGTCAGCGCAAGATGGGGTCGGGGTACCTCCGATCAAGCCCTCCGGTTCGATCGGACGTACGGACTAGCTTAGCATCGCACCCCTACGCCGGGCGAGGCGGGCGGCCCAGGAACCCCACGAGAACGCCGGCAGCGGCGATGGCGCATACGATCATCGAGCCCGAAGGAAGGTCGAGCCACAAGGAGGCAAGCAGGCCCGCCGCATACCCCAGCACGCCGACGGCATAGGCCCTGAGATGCCGCCGGCCTTTCGTGTAGTAGGTTGAGAGCGCCGGAACAACGAGCGTGGCGAAAACGAGATACAACCCCACCAGCTGCACCGATACGGTTACGGCGCAGCCGAACAGGGCGTAAAAACCGATCCGGCCGAGCCGTTCGCCCAGGCTGAACCAGAGCGCGAGCACGGCAGCATAGATCGCGGCGACGATCAGAAGCTGGGGCGGGTTCACCCATAGGATCTGCCCGATCAGGAGGTCCTTCAGATTCTCTCCGCCGCGGGGATCATGGGCAAGAAGTAGGATGGCAGCGCTCGATCCGAGCACAAACACTACGCCGATGATCGCTTCCTGGACTTCCGGCCAGCGGCGCTCCGTCCAGGTCAGCAGCATGGCGCAGGCGAGCGCCGCGGACAGAGCCGCGATCTGCACCGCGGCTCCCGTCGGCTCCCAGCCCAGGTAGTGGGCGAGGATCACGCCCAGGCCCGCGACCTGCGCCACGGCGAGATCGATGAACACGATTCCGCGCGCGAGCACCTGCATTCCGAGCGGGACGTGCGTTGCAGTGACCAGCAGGCCGGCGATGAACGCCGGCCACAGGATGCTGAGGCCCGCCGCGTCGAGTGTCATTTCAGGGCCCCCAGGAGGCGCTGGATCGTGTCGTCGAACAACCCGAAGAGGTCCTTCGCCTTGTCTGTCCCACCCACGGTAAAGGGCATCATCACCGCGGGGATGCGGGAGCGGCTCGAAAGGAACTCCGCCGCCTGCGGACTGTTGTACGGCGAATAGACTATCACCTTCGCGGGCTGCCTCTTCATCAGGTCCAGCAACTCCGCCAGGTGCGATGGCGTCGGAGGAATTCCGGGCTTGGGTTCGAGGCTCGCAACTTCCTGCATGCCGCTCCAGTTGATGAAGTAGGAGAAGTCCTTGTGGTAGACGACGATCGGCACGCCTTTCAGCGGCGCCGCTTCCCGCTCCCAGCGCGCGATCGCTGCCTGCCAGCGCTCGAGGAACGACTTGCCGCGCGAACGGTAAGTGTCGGCATTCCCGGGATCCAGCTGAACCAAGCGATCCTCCAGGGCCGCCGCGACCTTCGCGATGTTGCGCGGATCGGTATGAACGTGCGGATTGCCTCCGGGATGGATGTCGCCCATTGATCGATCGATGACCTTGGGAATTTCCAGCTTGGCGACGTACTGCGAGGCTTCGAAGTAGCCGGGGCTTCCGAGCTGGATCTTGCTGTTTCCGCTCTGGGTCAGCAGCAGGGGTATCCAGCCGATCTCCAGCTCCGAACCGGAGCAGATCAGGAGATCGGCCGTGCGGATGCGGGCGATCAGGCTCGGACGCGCCTCGATGCGATGCGCATCCTGCAGCGCGGTCGTCGCCGAATACACCGCCACCTTGTCTCCCCCGAGTTCCTGAGCGAGAGCGCCCCACTCCGGCTCGCAGGCAAAGACGTTGAGCGCCGCGGCCGCGGGCAGCGCAACGAGCGCCAGGCCCAACGCCGCTGCAAATTTCAGAATTGATTTCATGTTCGCACCTCTAGAATTTATGGGCGCCGTGTGCGCCCAGGCTGACGATGTACTGGAGGAAGACCTGGTTGTCGGTGGCATCCGAGCGCGACTTGTCCTGCGCGGCCTGCAAACGGACGCGGCTGAATTCGCTCGGGCTCCAGTCCACCATGACGGTCTGCCGCGTCGGGCCGTAGGCGGCGAGGATCGGAAAATCCGCCGCGGCGAGTGCACCCGAGTCGACCAGGCCGATGTTGGTGGTACCCGCATTCAGCCGGTCGTAGCGATAACCCACGCGCCACATCGGAATGAATTGATACACGCCCTGCACGTACCAGCCCGACTGCGCCGAGGCATAGCTTCCGCGCTGGGTTCCTCCCGCCGTTGCCGCCGCCGTGTCGAAGCTGAGGTCGCCATTCTCGCGGCGTCGAAAGTACTCGCCCTGCAACTTGAAATTCATCTCCGTAGGGTTGAAATTCGGCGCCCACTTCAGGATACCGTCCAGCACCCACAGCGTGCTTTTTCCGGTGAAGCTATTGGCAACCGGCGTTCCCGTGGAATCGACGTCGTCGTAGGCGCGGTCCTGCGGAGAAGTCGTCAGATACGACAAGCCTGCCTGCCACGCGGTGCCGGTTCCGAAGTCGCCGCCGAGGTGAGTGAAGACATTGCCCATGCCGAAACCGTTCTTGTCGCGCCCGCCCTCGGGCCCGGCGGGGAAGTGGCGCCCGCGCCCCACCTCCGCGCCGACGTCGAAATAAAGCGGAGTCGGCGCCACCCATTTCAACTGGATGCCGTCGTCGCTCAGCTGATTGCCGAGGAATACCTTGTTGGCGAGCGGCGCGTCGGTGAAGTCCCAGGCATGCGCGTGAATCTGGTTCTGATAGCCGACGCTCGAGAAAAAGCGTCCCGCCTTAACGGTAAAACCGTTCGAAAGCGCGAGCGTCTGTATGTACGCTTCCTCGACCTCGATCTGGTTTTCGGGCGATATGGAGAAGATCCCGGTGCCGCGAAACATGTGGTCGATGTTGGCCGCGATCGCCAGCTCCGATTCACCGAGGCTCAATCCCCGATTGGGCGGCCCCACTTCGCCGTTCGTCGGGACGAATCCGTTGATCTTGAAGTTCGCCGGATCCTGAGAAAGGTTGCCGTAGATTCCGTTGAGAATCAGAGAAACGGCCGGGTTGAGCGCGCTCTCGGCCGCCGGACGGTTGGAAGCCTGAATCACCGCCTGTTCCGCGTCCGCTACCCGTCTGTCGAGCTGCTTCACCTGCTCGCGCAGGTCGCGCACCTCGTCCTGCGTCTGCGCACTCGCTTCGTGGGGCAGGCTCAGCGCCGCCGCCACCGCGAGTGCCATAGCGTTCTGCTTGAACATGTTGCCTCTCCAGTTTGATGCGAATCGCGACCTGAGATTGCCCGCGAAACACGACCGCCCCGCACGCGCGAGACGGAGCACTAGGCTGTCGAACTAGGAGAGGGCGGGCGGCGCGCGCGAATCGAACTCGATCCGCGGCGAAAACGGAAGAGGAAGTGCTACCGGCGCAACGGCCGGCAAGGCAATTCGGGGTGGATCGATCGCAAGCGCAAGCATCGGCAGCGCGCTGTCTACCGCGTGATACGCAATGCACTGCTCGGCGGGATGGCTGACTGGCGGGACGCACTTGCCGCTGCGCTCGGCCTTGGCTAGATCGCGCTGGACGTGCGACAGCGCGTGCAACTGCGCCGCCTGCTGAGTAAAGACCAGCGCGGCGGCGAGAAGTAGGTGGCGCAGGGTACCTTTCATAGTTGGAGCACAGTGTACTCCAAGCGGTGCGACCGGTCGTCTACTCCCCGTAGAGTCGCTGCTTTTGCTCGCGACGCGTCTGCGCCTCGACGGAAAGGGTCGCCGTCGGCCGCGCGATCAGCCTCGCGATGCCGATGGGCTCGCCGGTCTCCTCGCAATATCCGTAGCCGCCTTCTTCAATGCGGCGCAGCGCCTCGTCGATCTTCTTGAGAAGCTTTCGTTCGCGATCGCGCGCACGCAGCTCGAGCGCATATTCTTCCTCGATCGTCGCCTGGTCGGTCGGATCCGCCTCGAGCTCGTGCTCGCGCAGGTGTTCCGAGGTGAGGTTCGCCTTTTCCAGCAGCTCCTTCTGCGTTTCGCGCAGGCGCTCGCGGAAAAATGCGAGCTGCTCCGCGCTCATGTATTGCGACGCGGGCGCGCGCATCAACTCGGCTTCGGTCAAGCCGCTCTTTTTCGCCGGCTTTTCTTCAACCGGCGCTGCTTCGACCGCTTCGATTTCTGGCGCCTTCGCCGCCTTGGGCGCCGGCTTCTTTACTGCTTTTCGACCAAACATTGTTCAAGCCCCTTGATGAATAGCTCCTGCGGCAGATTCTTTCCGATGAAAACCATCGTGCTGGAACGCTTCTCTCCCTTGCCCCAGGGACGGCCGAGATCGCCGCCCATGAGCATGTGCACGCCCTGAAACACCACGCGATGGGTGTTGCCCTTCATGTACAGCACTCCCTTGTAGCGCAACAGGTCCGGGCCGTAGATCTGCACGACCCCGGACAGGAATTCCTCGAGTTTCGTGTTATCGAACGGCTTGTCCGAGCGGAACACGAACGAGGCGACGTGCTCGTCGTGCTCGTGCTCGGCGTCCTCCAGAAATTCCGGATCGAGCTCGAGGACCGCGT
>JBGQKQ010000150.1:0-7105 GCA_041499655.1 Gammaproteobacteria bacterium | reverse complement strand
GCTACGGGCGAAGCGGCGCTCGCGCTCGCGCACCTGAAGGGCCGCGTCAGACTGAAGGGCCGCGCGCGCGAGGCCTGCCTTGAGCGCCTGCACGCGCCCGAGCCGCGCGTGCAGCTCGGATGCGCCCTGCGCGGTCTCGCGCGCAGCGCGATCGACGTCTCCGACGGCCTGCTCGCCGATCTCGGACACATCCTCAAGGCTTCGGGCGTGGCCGCGGAGCTGCGCTGGGAGGACCTGCCGCGCGCCGAGGCGATCGCTTCGTGCGCGAACCGCACGCTCGCGAAAGACTGCCTGCTAGCGGGCGGAGACGACTACGAGCTGGTCTTTACCGCGCCGCGATCGAAGCGCTCCGAAATCGGGGCAGCGGCGAAAAAGGCCGGCGTCCCCGCCACCGCGATCGGCGCGATCGTCGCGGGCAGGCCCGGCATCCGGATGCGCGACGCCGGCGGCAGGATCGTTGCGGCTCCGCGTACCGGCTTCGACCACTTCGCATGATCACGCACCCCACCGCCCGGTTCACCTTCGCCCACCCGGCACGCTTGATCGCGCTCGGCTTCGGAACGGGTCTCGCGCCCGTCGCCCCCGGCACGGCCGGCACCGTGCTCGCGTTCCCGATCTTCATGCTGCTCGACCGGTGGCTCGATCCGCTCGCACTTTTCGCGGTGATCGTCGTGTTCTTCGCGATCGGGGTCTGGGCCTGCGGGCGGACCGGACGCGACCTGGGTGTCGCCGACCACAGCGCGATGAACTGGGACGAGGTGGTCGCGATGATGCTCATCCTGCTGATGATCCCCGCCGAATGGGAGTGGTGGGTGTTCGCCTTCGGCGCGTTCCGTTTCTTCGATGTGATCAAACCCCAGCCCATCCGCTATATCGACCGCACCATGAAAGGGGGCCTGGGCGTGATGTTCGACGATATCGTGGCGGCGTTCTATACGCTGCTCCTGATCGCGGGCGTAAAAAGGCTTCTGGGCTGATGGCGCGCGACCCGCTCGAGTCACTCGCGCGGCGCGCCGGCGCGCGCCTGAAAAAGCGCGGGCTGAAGCTCGCCACCGCCGAGTCCTGCACCGGCGGCTGGATCGCGCAGGCGGTCACCGCGATCGCGGGAAGCTCCGATTGGTTCGAGCGCGGGTTCGTGACCTATTCGAACCAGGCGAAGCGGGAGCTGCTCGGCGTTCGCGCCCGCACCCTGTCGCGCCACGGCGCGGTCAGCGAGGCGACCGCAAGAGAGATGGCGGCGGGGGCGCTCGCGCGCAGCCGCGCGCAGGTCGCGATCGCCGTGACGGGCATCGCGGGTCCGGGCGGCGGTACGCGAAGCAAACCCGTGGGCACGGTGTGCTTCGCGTGGTCGCGGAAAAACCGGGCCCCGGAGAGCGTTGTCCATCGCTTTTCCGGAAGCCGCGAGGGAATACGCAGGCAGTCGGTCGCGTTCGCGCTGCAGGGCTTGCTCGAGAGACTGGAGGAAGAATGACCTCGCGTTCCCTCGCCGCGATGCTCGTGCTCACGGTTACGTCGTCGGCCGTTGCGCAGAGTCCCGAAGCCAAGGATCACATCGCCGGACCCTACGTCCCCACGCCCTGGGTGATCGTCGACGAGATGCTGAAACTCGCCGACATCCGCGCCGACGACGTGGTCTACGATCTCGGCTCCGGCGACGGGCGGCTGGTGATCGCCGCGGCGAAGCGATTCAAGGCGCGCGGGGTCGGCGTCGAGCTGCAGCCCGAGCTGATCGAGCTGGCGAACGCCGGCGCCAGGAAGGAAGACGTCGCGGACCGCGTGAAATTCGTGCAGGGCGATCTGTTCGAGACCGACATCCGGGAGGCGACCGTGGTGATGCTCTACCTCCTGCCGCGTTTCGTCACGCGGCTGGTGCCGCGGTTTCTCTCCGAGCTGCGCCCGGGCACGCGCATCGTGTCGCACGACTATCCGCTCGCACCCTGGCCGCCGGACAAGGACGTATCGATGGACGTTCCGGAAAAGGAGTTCATCAGCGGCACCACCTGGACGCGGCTTTATTACTACGTCGTTCCCGCGCGCATCGGGGGGACCTGGGAGCTGTCGCTGCCCAAGGCGCTCGCACGCGCGCCCCTCACGCTCGAAGTGAACCAGGAGCCCCACACCGTCGGAGGCCTGGTGAGCGACGGCCGGTCCGAGGATTACCTGAGGGACATGAAGGTGAACGGCGAGGCAGTCAGTTTCGGACTTCTCTACAACGGCCGAATGATGGCCTTCGAGGGCAAGGCTGCGGGGGAAACCATGTCGGGCGAGATGAGCTCGAAGGGTGTCCACGGGCCCTGGAGCGCCCGGCGAAGGAGCCCGTCGGCGCGGTAAAGTTTGGACGGTGCCCCTTGGGAACCGCGTGGGCGTGCACTATATTGGGGTATGGCCTTCTTCCGAGATCCCGAGGTGCGCCCCGCTGCCGTGGCCGGGATGTTCTACCCGGAGGACCCGCGCGAGCTCGCCGAAGAGGTTGCCGCCTATCTGGACCGTACCGAGGAAGGTCCCCAGGCGCCGGGTTTTCCCAAGGCGCTGATCGTCCCTCATGCCGGCTACGTCTATTCCGGGCCGATTGCCGCGAGCGCCTACGATCTCCTTCGCCCGGCTCGCGGCATCGTCAGGCGCGTGGTGATGCTCGGTCCCTGCCATCGCGTGCCGGTGCGCGGCCTGGCGCTGCCGCGTGCGAGCGCCTTCGCGACCCCGCTCGGGCGCATTCCGGTCGACGCCGAGGCGCTGCACGCGATCCGCGACCTGCCGCAGGTCGTCGAGTCGGCGGCGACGCACGCCGAGGAGCACGCGCTCGAGGTACAGCTGCCTTTCCTGCAGCGGGTGCTGGGGGATTTCTCGCTCGTGCCGCTGGTGGTGGGCGATGCGGCTCCCGGTGAGGTCGCCGCGGTTCTGGATCGCCTGTGGGGCGGCGCCGAGACGCTCATCGTGATCAGCTCCGACCTGTCGCACTATCATGCCTACGACCGCGCGCGCGAAATCGATGGCGCCACGGTGCGTGCGATTCTCGATCTCGATGCCGGGATCACCCACGAGCAGGCCTGCGGCGCGACGCCGGTTGCGGGGCTGCTGATCGCGGCCAGGCGCAGGAATCTCGCGACCCGGCTGCTCGATTGCCGCAACTCGGGCGATACCGCCGGCGACCGGCACCGCGTCGTCGGCTACGCTTCGTTCGCGCTCGGCCCCGGAGGGGGGTCTTACGGGTCGGAGCACGGAAGGGCATTGCTTCGGATCGCGCGCGCGTCGATCGCCGATGCCCTGGGCGCCGGTTCTGCAGGCGCAGCACAAGCGAGCGAGACCTGGCTTCGCGAGTCGCGCGCGACCTTCGTCACGCTCACGCAAGGGCAGGAGCTGCGCGGCTGTGTGGGCGCCCTCGAGGCGAGGCGGCCGCTTGCCGACGACGTCGCCGCCAACGCACGCGCCGCCGCCTTCGAGGACAGCCGCTTCGAGCCGCTTACGCTCGGGGAATTCGCGCGCACGGAGCTCGAGGTGTCCCTGCTGTCGACGCCCAAGGCGCTCGCGTTCGATGACCACGCCGACCTGCTCCGCAAGCTGCGCCCAGGAGTGGACGGCGTGATCCTCGAGCAGGTCGAGGAGGGCAGGCGCGGCACCTTCCTGCCGCAGGTGTGGGAGGATCTATCCGATCCCGAGCAGTTCATCTCGCACCTGAAGCACAAGGCGGGCATTGCGCCGGGAGTCGACACGCGGCGCTGCCGGGTGAAGCGCTACCGTGTGCTCAAGTGGCGCGAGGAGTCGGGGCAATGAGCGCCGTCCTCGACAAACCCTATCTCGGCCGTTGGTGGCATATGCTGGAAGACGGCAGGGTGCAGTGCGACCTTTGCCCCCGCGACTGCAAGTTGCACGAAGGCCAGCGAGGAGCATGCTTCGTGCGCATGCGCGAAAAGGACCGGATGGTGCTGACCACCTACGGCCGTTCCTCGGGCTTCTGCATCGATCCGGTTGAGAAGAAGCCGCTCAATCATTTCTTTCCGGGCTCGAGCATACTGTCCTTCGGCACCGCCGGCTGCAATCTCGCCTGCAAGTTCTGCCAGAACTGGGACATCTCCAAGTCGCGCGACGTGGATACGCTCGCCGACTCCGCGAGCCCGGAGCAGCTCGCCAGAGCGGCGCTCGGGCACGGCTGCCGCAGCGTCGCCTTCACCTACAACGATCCGGTGATCTTCGCCGAATACGCGATGGACGTCGCCGACGCCTGCCGCGAGGTCGGCGTGAAAGCGGTCGCGGTGACCGCGGGCTACATGCACGACGCGCCGCGGCGCGAGTTCTACGCCAAGATGGACGCGGCCAACGTTGACCTGAAGGCCTTTTCCGAGGAATTCTATTTCCGGACCTGCAGCGCGCACCTGAAGGACGTACTCGACACGCTCGCCTACCTGAAGCACGAGACCGAAGTCTGGTTCGAGATCACCACGCTCCTCATCCCGGGGAAAAACGACTCGGATTCCGAGATCGACGCCGAGTGCCGGTGGATCGCGAAAGAGCTGGGGCCGGATGTGCCGCTGCACTTCACCGCCTTCCATCCCGACTACAAGATGACAGATATTCCGCCGACGCCCGCCGCGACCTTGACGCGAGCGAGAGACATCGCCCGGGGGCACGGCCTGCGCTATGTATATACAGGCAACGTGCACGACACCGACGGCGGCAGCACCTTCTGCCCCGGATGCGAAAGCACGCTGATCGCGCGTGATTGGTACCGGATCCTCGACTACCGCGTCACGCCGGACGGGAAGTGCAGGCAGTGCGGCACGCAAATTCCCGGCCGCTTCGAGGAGTTCAGGAAGCCCTTCGGGCCGCGGCGGATACCGGTGAGACTGGGACTTGCCTGAACGCAGGTCCCGTCAGGCGCAGCAACTCGCCATAGACTCGATCGGGCGTGATCTCCTCCAGGCAGGGATTGTCCCCCGAGCTGTAGCGGCAGGTCTTGGACTGGCAGGGCGAGCAGAACCGGTCGGATTTCAGGTGCACTTGCGAGGCACCGGACGCGCCGATGAGCCCGGAGTCGGTCGATCCGTAGAGCGTGATTGCGGGCACATCGAGAGCCGCAGCGAGATGGCTCAAGCCCGTGTCCATGCACACGCACGCCTTGGCCCGTGCCATCACCCAGGCGATCTCCGAAAGGCTGAGCTGTGGCAGGACCTGGGCATCGGGGCCGATCGCCAGGCGCTTCGCCCGCGCCTCCTCCTGGGTGCTCCCCCAAGGCAACAGGATGCGAAATCCCGCGTGGGTGCATTTCCCGATGAGATCGATCCAGTGCCGCTCGGGCCACAGCTTGGTCTTCCAGCTCGCATTGTGGACGAACACCAGGTACTCCGCGGGAAGGTCGATCTTCGGCTCGACGAAGCGGTCTCTCTGAATCCGGAAATCGGGCGGAGAAGCCGGCATCGCATAGTCGAGCGCGGACGCGAACAGGCGCCGCAGACGCTCGATGGCGTGCGCATTCTTCGAAGCGGAGAACCGTCTCTGGTAGGCGAGGTGGGCGACCCACTCGCGCACCGAGCGGCTGTCGAATCCTGCCCTGGGTCCCCTGGCGAACAGGGACAGCAAGGCCGTCTTGAAATTGCCCTGTCCGTCGATGACCAGGTCGTACTCCCTTGCCCTGATCTGCCCGATCGTCCTGGAAATGGAGCCGTGTGTTTCCGTCCGGGCCAGTGCCCCGCGCCATTCGCGGTGATTGGTGGTGATGATGTCCGCTACCGCCGGGTGCCAGCCCGCGATCTCCTGGAAATTTTCGTCGACGACCCAGTCGAACTCGATCCCGGGACGGGCGCTCTGGGCGTCGCTCAGCGCCGGCAGCGCATGGATCAGGTCGCCCAGCGACGTGAGCTTAATGAGGAGGATTCTTGGCATCCGCCCTCGAGAACAGGCCTTTCAGGAAGGCGCTGAACCGGTGACGCTTCAGGTCGTGCTCGCGGGCCTCCTCGGAGGTGACATAGTTGAGCTGGATGGTGCGCCGCTCGCCGTCGAAGGGCTCGTGCCCGTGCCAGCAGTTGGGCGTCACCTTGAAGATCAGACAACGTCCGGCATCGGGAGATATCTCGGCGGCGTAGCGGGTCAGGTCGTGGTCGTTGTAGAGGAGCCTCAAGCGCCCTTGGGGCGCGCTCCAGCCGGAATTGAGGTAGAGCAGGACGGTGACGAGCTTCGACTTCGAGTCGGTGTGGATGCGGCCGTCTTTCTTTCCCGTGCGGCCGCGCACGGTGAGCATCGGCGGCCGGCCCTCCAGGTCCATGCCGAGGCGCTCCCCTATCAGGTCGCGGAGCTCGATGCTGTGCATCTCGTCCATGAGCGTCGCGAAGCGGCCCGAATACGAAACCGCCTCCGGAGGAAAGCTGCCGCGTTTGGCGATACGCGGGAAACTCGCGACTACGTCCGGCAGGACTTGGGGGCGGATGAGGTTATCGACGATGAGATAGGGGTAGGGCTCCGCGACCAGAGGGGCCCTGCGGAGCGCGTCGGGGTTCAGGACTTCCCACGCCATGGACATGAACGCGATTCTATTCCTGTTCGGCGCTCACGGCCTAAGCCCTTGATTCGACGCGGGGCTTGCATTTTCTCCCTACCTGTATAAAAATCCAGGTCAACCGGCTTCTCGCTTCGAGCGTTGGGACGCTGAATCGGCGTCCGGGGCAGCGAAGACGACGGCGGCGGGCGCCCGCTTCAACGCACAAATATAGGAGATAATCAAAATGGTCAACGAAGGGAAAATCATGGAAGAAGCCAAGGCCAAGGCGCTGCAGGCTGCTCTGGCTCAGATCGAAAAGCAGTTCGGCAAGGGCTCCATCATGAAGATGGACTCGGCCGCCGCGCAGGATGTGCAGGTGATATCGACCGGATCGCTGGGCCTGGACATCGCCCTTGGCGTGGGCGGATTGCCCCGGGGCCGCGTGGTCGAGATCTATGGGCCGGAGTCCTCGGGCAAGACGACCCTGACGCTCTCCGTCATCGCGCAGGCGCAGAAGCTGGGCGGCACGGCCGCCTTCATCGACGCCGAGAACGCGCTCGACCCGCAATATGCGAAGAAGCTCGGCGTGAAGATCGACGAGCTGTTGATCTCGCAGCCCGATACCGGGGAGCAGGCGCT
>JBGQKQ010000149.1:0-7159 GCA_041499655.1 Gammaproteobacteria bacterium | reverse complement strand
CGCCAGACGCAATGGCAGGACCGGCACTATCCGTTCCACTATCTTCCGCACCTGCTCGGTGTGTCCGAAGCGGTTGCCGAGCAGAAACGCTTCTCTCCGACGTTGTACCTGCGCAGCGGTACCAATTCGATCGCCCTGCACGTGGACGACATGGTGGGCAGCAACCAGGAAATCGTGGTGAAGTCGATCGGCCCGCAGCTGCAGCGCATCGCCGGGATCACCGGCGCAACGGTGCTCGGCACGGGCGAGATCGTTCTCATCCTGAATCCGGTGCAGCTCGCGCTGAAGGAAGTCGCGGTGCGTCCCGCCATCGTCCACGAGGCGCCCAAGCCGCAGGCCGCGGCCACGCAGCCCACGGTCATGGTGGTCGACGATTCGCTCACCGTGCGCAAGGTCACCGGGCGCCTGCTGGAGCGCCAGGGGTATCTGGTGGTCACCGCGCGCGACGGCGTCGAGGCGATGGAGAAGCTGCTGGAGGTCGTGCCCGACGTGATGCTCGTCGACATCGAAATGCCGCGCATGGACGGCTTCGACCTCACGCGCAACGTTCGCGCGGACGCGCGGCTCGCCCGCGTGCCGATCATCATGATCACCTCGCGCACGGCGGACAAGCACCAGAACTACGCCAAGGAGATCGGCGTCAGCCACTTCCTCGGCAAGCCCTACCAGGAAGACGACCTGCTGGAAAAGATCTCCGGGTTCTTGAAGGAGCGCAGGGCGGCCGCCTGAATCGCGGGGTCCCGCGAAGTCGGTGGGCGCGCGAAATTGTGCGCGGGCATCCGGGGGTTTAGAATAGGGCCTCCTCCATGGCTCAGGTCAACCTCACCAATCACTTCCTGATCGCCATGCCCAACATGGTCGATCCGTATTTCGCCCGCACGCTGACGCTCATCTGCGAGCACAGCGATCAGGGGGCGCTCGGCGTGGTGGTGAATCGGCCCATAGAAATGACCCTCGGCGCCCTGTTCGAGCGCCTGAGCCTGCGGCTGGAGTCCCAGATCCTGGTCAACGAGCCGGTCTACTTCGGCGGTCCGGTGCAGACCGATCGCGGCTTCGTGCTGCACCAGCCCCCGGGGATGTGGCAATCGACGCTCTCGGTGCACGACAAGATCGGGCTCACGACGTCCAAGGACATCCTCGAGGCGGTCGGGCAGGGGGGTGGACCCGGCAGGATCCTGGTCACGCTCGGCTACTCCGGCTGGGCCGCCGGGCAGCTCGAAAACGAGATCAAGCAGAACGCGTGGCTCACCGTGGAGGCGAAGGACGCGATCATCTTCGACACGCCCGCCGACGAGCGCCTGCCCGCGGCGATGAAGCTGCTTGGCGTCGACTTCGCCAAGCTCTCGGAGGAGGCAGGGCACGCGTGAATCAGGCGGCCGTGGCTCCGTCGAAGGTCTCCGGCCACACCATACTCGCTTTTGATTTCGGGACCCGCTGGATCGGCGTCGCAGTCGGCGATACGGAAACCCGGCTCGCCAATCCGCTGGGCGTGTTCCAGGCGGCCGGAGGGGAGCAGCGCATGGAGGAAATCGAAGCGCTCGTGCGCGAATGGCGGCCGGCGCACCTGGTGGTCGGCTTGCCCCTGGCGATGGACGGGACCGAGCACGATATGACGCGGCGGGCGCGGCGGTTCGCGCGGCAGCTCGAATCGCGCTTTCGTCTGCCGGTAGAGCTCACCGACGAGCGGCTCACTTCGGCCTCGGCCAGAGAAACCCTCCGCGAGCGCGGCAGGGGCGGTCGCGAGCACAAGCGGGACGTCCACGCCCTTTCCGCGAAAATTATTCTCCAGAGCTACCTCGATGAATCTCCCAGACGCTGAAGCGCTCTGCCGGGAGCTCGCGGACAGGCTGCGCTCCGGGGTTTCGGATTCCACGGGCCTGGTCGGCATCCGCACCGGGGGCGCATGGCTCGCCGAGCGCCTGCACCGGGAACTGGGCCTAGCGACGCCCGTGGGCACCCTCGATATTTCGTTCTACCGGGACGACTTCGACGCGGCCGGGCTGAGCCACCAGGTGAAACCGTCCCAGATCCCCTTCGACGTGAACGGCCGGCATATCGTGGTGGTCGACGATGTGCTCTACACCGGGCGCACCGTGCGCGCGGCGATGAACGAGCTGTTCGATTACGGGCGCCCGGGGAAGATCGAGCTCGCGGCGCTGGTCGACCGCGGCGAACGGCAGCTGCCGATCGCCGCGCAGTACGTCGGCACTACGCTCACGGTGCCCGCCGGAAAGCTCCTGCGCCTGGCGCGGGACGAGCGCGGCCAATTCACCTTGCGGCTCTCCGATGCGAAACCCGCAGCTTAACGGCGACGGATCGCTCCAGCACCTGCTGACGATCGAGGGGTTGCCTCGCGAGGTACTGGTGAGGATCCTCGACACGGCCGCGTCGTTCATGGGGGTGACCGGGCGCGAGGTGAAGAAGGTGCCCCTGCTGCGCGGAAAGTCGATCTTCAACCTGTTCTTCGAGCCTTCGACCCGCACCCGTACGACCTTCGAGATCGCCGCCAAGCGCCTCTCGGCCGACGTCATCAATCTGAATATCGCGGCATCCTCGTCGTCCAAGGGGGAGACGCTGCTGGACACCGTGGACAATCTCTCCGCGATGTACGCCGACATGTTCGTGGTGCGGCATTCCTCGAGCGGCGCCGCGCACCTCATCGCGAGCCACGTCGCCCCGCACGTGCACGTGATCAACGCCGGAGACGGGCGCCACGCCCACCCCACCCAGGGCCTGCTCGACATCTATACGATCCGCCACTACAAGAAGGATTTTGCCGGGCTCTCGGTGGCGATCGTCGGCGATGTGCTCCATTCGCGCGTCGCCCGTTCGCTCATCCACGCGCTCACCACCCTCGGCGCGCCGGACGTGCGCGTGATCGGACCGCGGACGCTCCTGCCCACCGGCGTCGAGAAGCTGGGCGTATCGGTGCATCACGACATGCGCGAAGGTCTCGCCGGATGCGACGTGGTGGTGATGCTGCGGCTGCAGAACGAGCGCATGAAGGGGCCGCTGCTTCCCTCGGCACAGGAATTCTTCAAGTCCTACGGCCTGACTCCCACCAAGCTCGCCCTCGCCAAGCCCGACGCGATCGTGATGCACCCCGGGCCGATGAACCGCGGGGTCGAGATCGATTCCTCGGTCGCTGACGGCCCGCACTCGGTGATCCTGCCGCAGGTCACTTTCGGCATCGCCGTGCGCATGGCGGTGATGAGCATTCTCGCGGGAAACTGACATGGGTAAACTCACAGCACCCGCGTTCGACCCGAAGGACCTGCCCGAGACATCGAGTACCGGCTACCCGGAGCCCTACAAGAGCCGCGTGGCCGGGCGGCACCGAAGGCGCCTGGGCGACGCTGCGGGGCTCAAGAATTTCGGCGTCAACCTCACGCGCATTGATCCGGGCGCCGAGTCGTCGATGCGCCACTGGCACGCCAGGCAGGACGAGTTCATTTACGTCCTCGAAGGCGAAGTCACGCTCGTCACCGACGCCGGCAGGCAGAAATTGAAGCCCGGCATGGCGGCCGGATTCCCGGCAGGGAAAGCGGACGGCCATCAGCTCGTCAACGAGACGGACAGGCCCGTCCTCTATCTGGAGATCGGCGACCGCACCCCTGACGACAGCGCGAGCTACCCCGACGTCGACCTGGCGGTGCGCATGGTCGACGGCAAATGGGTCTTTACCCGCAAGGACGGCAGCCCTTTCAAGTGAGCAACCTCCACATCAAAGGCGGCAGGCTGATCGACCCGAAAAACCGCGTCGACGCGAAGCAGGACGTTTTCGTCTCGGACGGAAAAATAGCCGCGCTGGGAAAGGCGCCGGCCGGGTTTCGCGCCGAGCGCTCGATCGACGCCGCGAATCTGGTCGTCTGCCCGGGTTTGATCGATCTCTCGGCGCGGTTGCGCGAGCCCGGTTTCGAATACAAGGCGACGCTCGAGTCGGAAATGCAGGCCGCCGTAGCCGGCGGCGTGACCAGCCTCGCCTGTCCGCCTGACACCGATCCGCCTCTCGACGAGCCGGGGCTGGTCGAGATGCTCAAATACCGCGCCAAGAACCTCAACCTCGCGCATGTCTACCCGCTGGGCGCGCTGACCTGGAAGCTGGGCGGCGAGCGGCTCACGGAGATGGTCGTGCTGCGCGATGCCGGCTGCGTCGCGTTCTCGCACGCGGACACCCCGATTCCCGATACCCAGATGCTGTGGCGGGCACTGCAGTACGCGGCGACTTTCGGCATCGCGGTGTGGCTGCGGCCCCAGGACGGCTATCTCGAGCGCGGCGGCGTCGCGCACGACGGCGAGGTGGCGACGCGCCTCGGCCTGCAGGGCATCCCGGCGTTCGCCGAGACCATCGCACTGTCTACCATCCTGCAGCTGGTGCGGGCGACGCGCGCGCGCGTTCACCTGTGCAGGCTGTCCACGGCCGACGGGGTAGCGATGGTGCGCGCGGCGAAGAGCGAAGGCCTGCCCATCACCTGCGACGTGAGCGCGCATCACGCGCATCTCTCGGAAATCGATCTCGGCTACTTCGACTCGTACTGCCACGTGGTGCCGCCGTTCCGCAGCCTTCGCGACCGCGACGCGCTCCGGGCCGCGCTCGCCGACGGCACGATCGACGCGTTGTGCTCGGACCATGCGCCGGTTGACGAGGACGCAAAGCAGATCCCCTTTGCGGAATCGGAGCCGGGAACCACCGGGCTCGAACTTCTTCTTCCCCTTACCGTGAAATGGGCGAAGGAAATGGGCGCGCCCCTTCCCCAGGCGCTCGCTGCGGTGACCTCCCGGCCCGCCGCCATCCTGGGTGTGCCGGCGGGAGATCTCGCCGTGGGGCGGGACGCCGACCTTTGCATATTCGACCCGGACGCGCACGTGAAGATCACGCCCGCCTTCCTCAGGAGCCAGGGCAAGAACACGCCTTTCATCGGCTACGAGCTGCCCGGCCGCGTCCGCCACACCCTGATCGGCGGAAAGGTCGTGTACGAGGCCTAACTTCCGCCGGGCAGCAAGCGGGAGAGGTTGTCGAGCAGGATGAGCAGAATCTGCGCCACGAGCAGGACGAGAAGGGGCGAAAGATCCACGTTGCCGATTGCCGGAACGAAGCGCCGGAACACCGCGTAGAACGGGCGCGTCAGGGCGTAGAACACCGGCGCGAGCGGAGCATGGGGATTGACCCAGCTGATGATGACCTGGATGACGATCACGCCGATCAGCAGATAGAGCGAGGCCCGCACAAGCTCCAGCGCGGCGAGCGTAAACAGCATTCCTGCCGCGATGCCGGGCGCACCCGCGAACGAGAACCCGCGCAGCCAGTAGATCAGCACCAGCATCAGGGCCTCGGCAAACCAGGCGATCAGTATCGTCGCGAGGTCCAGTCCAAGCAGTCCGGGTACGACGCGGCGCAAGGGTCTTACGATCCAGTCGGTGAGAGCGGACACGAACTGTCCGACCGGATTGCGGAACGGCGCCCGCAGCCACTGCATGTAGAAGCGCAGGAGCAGCGCGTAGACGAATACTCCGAAGACGGTCTGGATCAGGAGGTGCGCGATCTGGCCGAGCAGGGTCACGGCTATTCCTTGCCCAGCTCTTCCCCGAGTTCCTTGCCGCGCTCGTTCGCGGCGTGGATCGCCCGGATGATCGCCGCCTTCACCTCGTCCTTCGCCATGCTCGCGAGTGCCCGCTCGGTGGTGCCGCCCTTGGAAGTGACGCGTTCGCGCAGCACCGCGACCGGGTCGGGGCTGGAGGCGGCGAGCTTGGCAGCGCCGCTGAAGGTGTCGAGCACGAGGCGATGGGCTATTGCGACGGGCAGGCCCAGCTCCCCCGCCGCCTCCTCGACGGCCTCGATGAAATAGAACACGTACGCAGGTCCGCTTCCGGAGATCGCGGTCACCGCGTCCATTTGCGACTCGTCGGTGATCCAGACGGTGTCGCCCACCGCGCCGAGAATGGTCTCGGTCTGCTCGCGGTCCTCGCGCGTGACCGCCTTCGAGAACGGATACAGCCCGGCGACGCCCTCGCCGATCATCGCCGGCGTGTTGGGCATCGCCCGGACCAGGCGCGTGTGGCCCTTCATCCACTTGGAAATATTGGCGAGACGCACGCCGGCGGCAATGCTGATGACGAGGTTGGCGTTGTCCGCGATGCCGGATTTCGCTGCGGCCTCGCGCAGGTGCTGCGGCTTCACCGCGAATACGATCACGTCCCCGGACCGGACCGCGTCCTTGGTTTTGTCGAAACAAGTGACACCGTACTTGTCGACGAGCTTGCGCCGCGCGTCGGCGCTGATCTCGACCACGCGGATGTCGTGCAGCGGGAAATCCTTGCGCAGCATCCCTCCGATGAGCGCGTCGGCCATGTTGCCGCCGCCGATGAATGTGATTCTCATGACGTTCGTTCTCCAAAAATCGCGGTGCCCACGCGCACCATCGTCGCACCCTCGGCGATCGCCGCCTCCAAGTCGGCCGACATGCCCATCGAGAGCGTGTCCAGCGCGAGCCCGTCGCCGCTCAGCTCGTCGCGCAACGCGCGCAGCTGCGCGAAGCGGCTGCGCTGCAGGCGCTCATCGGAGGTTGGCTCGGGGATCGCCATCAGCCCTCGCAGCTTCAGGCGAGGCAGGCGCGAGACCTGCCTCGCCAGCGTCCGGAGGTTCTCGGGAGATACGCCGCTCTTGCTCCCCTCGCCCGAGACGTTGACCTGAATGCACACCTGCAGCTCCGTTTGTTCCGTGCCGCGAGCTTGCGAAAGCCGCGCGGCGATTTTTTCCCGATCGATCGAATGCACCCAATCGAATTGCTCGGCGATCAGGCGCGTCTTGTTGCTCTGGACCGGGCCGATGTAGTGCCAGGTGAGGCCGACACCCCGCAGCTCGCGGATCTTGTCGACGCCCTCCGTGACGTAGTTCTCGCCGAAATCGCGCTGGCCTGCCTTCGCCGCCTCGCGCACCGCCGCGGACGCGAAAGTTTTGCTCACCGCGACCAGTTGCACCGAGTCCGCGGGCCTTGCGGCCGCGCGGGCCGCGGCTTCAATACGCTGTCTCACGGCTTGCAAGTTCGCTGTAATTGAGGACATAATCAGCGCGGCGATGCAAGCGCGGCGCGCTTCGAAAAGCCCCGCTCTTTCATTCGCTTAGGCCAGGGCTCCGGCCGCCCAATCCAAGGGGGATTAT